>NZ_JOGV01000028.1:0-86275 GCF_000721365.1 Streptomyces sp. NRRL F-5650
CCGCCTCCGCACCGGCTCCGGCACCCGTTCCGCAGCCCGCACAGCAGGGCTTCGCCCCGCCCCCCGCGGCCACCCCGCCGCCGGCCCCCGTTCCGGCGCCCGCTGACGTGCACGCCGCGGCGACCATCGTCGCGCCGATGAACCCGGCGCCCGGCGGCGCTCCCGTGCCGCCGCCCGCCCCGGCGCCCGCGCCGTACGGCCAGCCGGGCCACCCCGGTCAGCAGCCGCCGTACGGCCAGGTCCCCGGCCAGACGGCGCCGCCGCCCCCCGGCTACGGCCAGCCGCCGGCGCCGCACGCACCGCCCCCGCCGCCCGGTTACGGCCAGCCGCCCGCGCCCGCCGGCTACGGGCAGCCCGCCCCGCCCCCGGGCTACGGGCAGCCGGCGGCACCTCCCGGCTACGGGCAGCAGCCTCACCAGACGGCGCCGCAAGGCATGCCCCAGGGAGCGCCGCAGGGCGCCGGTGTGGCCGCCGCGCTCCAGCAGTACCGGGAGACCGCGGCGGGGCAGCGCTGGACACAGCAGAACAAGAAGCTGGTCCGCGTCGACCTCGGAGCCGAGGGCCAGCCCGTGCTCGCCCGGCAGGGCAGCATGGTGCTCTACCAGGGCAAGGTCGACTTCAGCTACAAGGGCGCCGGATTCGCCGGCCGGGTCGTGGGCAACGTGACCGGCCAGGAGATGCAGCTCATGCGCTGCACCGGCAAGGGGCAGGTGTTCCTCGCCGACGACTCCTCGATGCTCCACCCCATCGAGCTCCAGGGCGACGCCGTCTGCGTCTCCGCGGAGAACGTCCTGGCCTTCGACGAGAGCCTCCATTACGAGGTCCGCCGCATCGAAGGGCACGGCATCCCGGGCGGAGCGCTGTTCACCATGCAGTTCCAGGGCACCGGAACGATCGTCGTCAAGACGCACGGTGTGCCCGTGGTACTGCCGGTCACGCCCACGACGTTCGCCGACTGCAACGCCGTGGTCGCCTGGTCCGCCGCCGCCCAGGTGGTCGTCTCCAGCCAGGTGCGGATGCGCCGCAACTCCTACGCGGGCGACACCGGCGAAAGCGTCAACCTGCAGTTCCGGGCCGCGCCCGGCAGCTTCGTCGTCGTCCAGCCGTACGAGATCTGAGGGAGAGCCCGACATGAACCAGCCGCTCGCGGGCTACGCTCCCGCACCCGTCGCCGCCCGCATGGAGAACCACGGCAACCACATGCTGAAGGTCGCCATGCAGACCGGAAACGACCTCCTCGCGCGCGTGGGCTCGATGGTCGCCTACGAGGGCTTCGTCCAGTACGAGCCGAACCCGCCGGCCGTCCGCCAGATCGCCAAGGACTGGATGACCGGCGAGGGCGCGCCCCTGATGAAGTGCTCCGGCGACGGACTGCTCTACCTCGCCGACTACGGCGCCAACGTGGTCGTCATCAACCTCAACGGCGACGGGATCTCCGTCAACGCCACCAACCTGCTCGCCTTCGACGCCCATCTGACGTGGGGCGTGGAGCGGGTCAAGGGCCTGGCGAAGTTCGCCGGGCAGGGCCTGTGGAACACCAGGATCTCCGGACAGGGCTGGGTCGCCCTCACCTCCCGGGGCAAGCCGATCGTGGTGGACTGCGGCGGCGGCGAGGACGAGACCTATGTCGACCCGGACGCGCTCGTGGCCTGGTCCCCGAACCTCAAGGTGAAGGGCAAGCGCAGCTTCAAGGCGCAGTCGCTGATCGGCCGCGGCAGCGGCGAGGCCTTCCAGATGGCCTTCTCCGGTCAGGGCATCGTCGTCGTCCAGCCCAGCGAGGACAGCACCGACCGCCTCCGGGTCCGGGGCTGAGGGGGAGCCACACATCATGCAGAGCCCGATTTTCGCCTACAACGACCAGCAGTCCCAGGAAGCCTGGAGCCTGCAGAACAAGCACATGCTCCGCGTCGCCCTGACGGGCCACGACGACGTGCTCGCCCGCAAGGGCACGATGGTCGCCTACCAGGGGCTCGTCGAGTTCGACGCCGAGTACCAGAGCAACAGCCAGTCGCACGCGCGTGCGTACACCGGTGAGGGCCTGGACCTGATGCGCTGCCACGGGCAGGGCACGGTCTACTTCGCCAACCTCGCCCAGTGCGTCCACGTGGTCGACGTCGACCAGGACGGCCTCACGGTCGACAGCAGCTATGTGCTCGCGATGGATTCAAACCTGCACCACGAGGTCATCGCGGTGGACAGCCTCTACGGCATCTCCGGTTCGGGCAAGTACCAGCTCAACATCACCGGCCGGGGCAAGGTCGCCCTGATGACGTCGGGCTCCCCGCTGTTCATGCAGGTGACGCCCGACAAGTACGTCAACTGCGACGCCGACGCGATCGTCGCCTGGTCCACCGGCCTGCGCGTGCAGATGCAGGCCCAGACACACTCCTCCGGCGTGTGGCGGCGCCGGGGGAACACCGGCGAGGGCTGGGAGCTGAGCTTCATGGGAAGCGGCTTCGCACTCGTCCAGCCCAGCGAGCTGCTGCCGCCGCAGAACGCGCAGATCGGCTCGGGTCTCGCCGCGCAGTACGGCATGGGCCAGCACGGCGCACGTGGGCAGAACCAGGGCAACGTCTGGAGCTGAGCGCGGCGGAGGGCCGCAGTCCGGTAAGGGGTGTTCGCAAGGGCGGTCACCCCTTACCGGTCACAGACGGGCGCGGGTCGCCTCCAGCAGGCGTACGACCGACGCGTCGGCCACGTCCGGGACCTCGGCGTACGGGAACCAGCGCAGGTCCAGGGACTCTTCGCTGATCGCCTCCACGGCCCCCTCGGGAGCCAGGGCCGCGTACTGGACGTCCAGGTGCCAGGCACAGGGCGTGTGGTGGCGGTCCAGCCGCACGGGGCCGCCGGGCAGCAGGGTCAGCCCGGCGATGCCGGACTCCTCCGTGCCCTCGCGCAGGGCCGACCGGGCCAGGGTCTCGTCGGCCGGTTCGCAGTGGCCGCCCATCTGCAGCCACATGCGCAACTTCTTGTGCAGGGTGAGCAGGACCCGCTCGCGCGAGGGGTCGATCACCATGGCGCTCGCGGTGATGTGCCCGTCGGCGCAGGCCTTCCACATCCCGTCGGGGTGTGCCGCGAGGTGGTCCAGGTAGACCTGGCGCAGCTCGTCCTGGCCCTCGAACCCCTTGAGGACCAGGACCGCGTCGTCGTGGAGGGTCACTCGGTGCCGTCGCCCTTGGCCTCGCCCCGGCCGCCCTCGTCGCCCTGGTCCCTCTTCTTCAGGTCGGGCTTGCCCGCGGCCTCGCCGAGCATCTTGTCCAGCTCGGAGAAGTCGAGCTGCTCGCGGTGCACGAAGCCGTCGGGGTCGTCCAGGTCGGTCGCGGTCGGCAGCATGTCCGGGTGGGCCCACAGACCGTCCCGGCCGTCGACGCCGTGCGCGTCCGTCAGGGAGGCCCACAGCCGGGAGGCGTCGCGCAACCGGCGCGGGCGCAGCTCCAGGCCGATCAGCGTGGCGAAGGTCTGCTCCGCGGGACCGCCCGAGGCGCGGCGGCGGCGCAGCGTCTCCCGCAGTGCGTCGGCGGAGGACAGGCGCGGCTTGGCGGCGGTGTGCACCACCGCGTCCACCCAGCCCTCGACCAGCGCCAGAGCCGTCTCCAGACGGGCCAGGGCCGCCTTCTGCTCGGGGGTGTCCTCCGGCTGGAACATGCCCTGCTGGAGAGCCTCCTGCAACTGCTCCGGATTCTGCGGGTCGAACTGGCCGACCACGTCCTCCAGCTTCGCCGTGTCCACCTTGATGCCGCGGGCATAGCCGTCGACGGCACCGAAGAGGTGCGAGCGCAGCCACGGCACGTGCGCGAAGAGGCGCTGGTGGGCGGCCTCGCGCAGGGCGAGATACAGCCGCACCTCCTCCTGCGGCACGCCGAGGTCCTTGCCGAACGACTCGATGTTCGCCGGCAGCAGCGCGGCCTTGCCGGCCGGGCCGAGCGGCAGACCCACGTCGGTCGAGCCGACGACCTCGCCGGCGAGTACGCCGACGGCCTGCCCGATCTGCGTGCCGAACATGGCGCCGCCCATGGACCGCATCATGCCGATCAGCGGGCCCGCCATGGCCTGCATCTCCTCGGGCAGCACGTCACCCATGGCGTTGCCGACGCGCTCGGCGACCGGGTCGACCAGCTCCCGCCAGGCGGGCAGGGTGGCCTCGACCCACTCCGCGCGGCTCCAGGCCACGGCGGTGCCCGCGCCCGAGGGCAGGGCGGTGGCGTCGTCCAGCCACAGGTCGGCCAGGCGCACGGCCTCCTGCACGGCGGTGCGCTCGGCGGGGCCGACGCTGGCGTCCTTGCGGCCGTCCGGGGTGCCCTGGGAGACCGTCTGGCGGGCGATCTGCTTGGCCATGTCCCAGTTCACCGGCCCGCCCTCGTAGGAGAGCATCTGGCCGAGCTGCTGGAACGCGGCGCCCAGGTCGTTGGGGTTCATGGAACCGAACATGGCAGCGAACGGGTTGTCCGCGCCGGGGCCGCCCAGGCCCCCGGCTCCGGACATGCCGAAACCGAACGGGTTGGCCGGTCCCTGACCACCGCCGCTCTGCTGGTCCTTCTTCTTGCCCTCGTCGCCGTCGTCCGGCTCCTCCGGCGGAAGGCCGAATCCGAATGGGGTGTCACTCACGGGGTTCCTCGGCTGGTAAGGCCGCCGGTTCTTTCCGGCGGCACGGCTGCCCGACTTCACCATCCAGCGTAGACACCCGAAGCCGATCGGGCCTCGGTGCTTCGCCGGCCGGCGGCCTGCGGCAGGATGGATGCCACCTGGTACGCACGCGTCGCTCGCGCTCGTACTGAAGACAACCTCTGGAGACGCCCGGTGAGTTCCCCAGATCCACAGGTTCGCGCAGCGCGAAACCAGTCAACCAGTTCCGTGCGCCCCGGCGCGCGCGGACCCGTCGTGGCGGTCACCGGTGCCGCCTCCGGCGTAGGGGCGCTGCTCACCGCGCGGCTCGCCGCGTCCGAGGTCAGACAGGTCGTGGCCATCGACGAACGACGCGGTGGGTGCGAGGCGGCCGAGTGGCAGATCCTCGACGTACGGGACCCGGCCATCGCGGAGAAACTCCGAGGTGCGGACGTTGTGGTGCACCTGGCGCTCGACCTCGACCTGGAGACCGACGCGGCCGCCCGCACGGCTTACAACGTCCGGGGGACCCAGACCGTTCTGACCGCCGCCGCGGCGGCCGGTGTGCACCGGGTCGTCCTGTGCACCTCCGCGATGGTCTACGGCGCCCTCCCGGACAACGAGCTGCCGCTGTCCGAGGACGCCGAGCTGCGCGCCACGGCCGAGGCCACGGGCGTCGGGGACCTGCTGGAGATCGAGCGGCTCGCGCGGCGCGCGCCGCGGGCGCACCCCGGCCTCAACGTCACGGTGGTCCGCCCCGCCGTGCTGGTCGGCGGCATGGACACCGCGCTGACCAGGTACTTCGAGTCGCCCAGGCTGCTGGTCGTGGCCGGGTCGCGGCCGGCCTGGCAGTTCTGCCACGTCGAGGACCTGTGCAGCGCCCTGGAGTACGCCGTCCTGGAGAAGGCCGACGGTGAGCTGGCCGTCGGGTGCGACGGCTGGCTGGAGCAGGAGGAGGTCGAGGAGCTGAGCGGCATCCGGCGCATGGAGCTGCCCTCGGCGGTGGCGCTCGGCGCGGCGGCCCGGCTGCACCGGATCGGACTGACCCCCTCTCCGGCCGGCGACCTCGCCTACACGATGTACCCGTGGGTGGTGAGCGGCAGCCGGCTGCACGATGCCGGATGGCGTCCGAAGCACACGAACGAGGAGGTGCTCGCGGAGCTGCTGGAGGAGGTCTCGGGGCGGCACACGGTCGCCGGCCGGCGGCTGGGGCGCAAGGACGCGACGGCGGCGGGCGCCGCGGGCGCGACGGTGGCGCTGCTGGGCGCCGCCGCGGTGGTGCGCCGCGCGCGCAAGGCCCGGCGCCGCATCTGAGACGGTCCCCGGGGCGGCGGCAGCTCTGTAGGAGGCTCCAACGCCGCACGCGCGCGTGCCGGGCGATCACGCTATTCCGCGCCGTCCGCGCCGTGGGGCACGATGGACGCATGGCAACCACGAACGACCACCCCGGCGAGCGGGCCGCAGCGGACCCCGTCAAGCTGATCGGCATCCGCGAGACGCCCCTGTCCGTGGACGAGGTCTTCCGCGCGGTCGGGGACGACGCGTCCGGCGGCACCGCGCTGTTCGTGGGGACCGTGCGCAACCACGACGGCGGCACCGGCGTCGACCGGCTCGGGTACTCGTGCCACCCGAGCGCAGAGGCCGAGATGCGGCGGATCGCCGAGAAGGTCGTCGCGGAGTACCCCGTTCGGGCGCTCGCGGCGCTGCACCGTGTGGGCGACCTGGAGGTCGGGGACCTCGCGGTGGTCGTAGCGGTGTCCTGCCCGCACCGGGGCGAGGCCTTCGACGCCTGCCGCAGGCTGATCGACGACCTCAAGCAAGAGGTGCCCATCTGGAAGCACCAGACGTTCTCCGACGGCACCGAGGAATGGGTGGGCGCGTAGCGTCCTCTCCGGGTACTCCGGGTACTCCGGGTACTCCGGGTTGCGTAACCCGCCCCCCGGCGTGAGCGTTGTCACTGCGAATGGTTAATCTGCTGATCAGTCAGTCGCGGACACTCATGGGGTTGGGAGGTCGGCATGGCGGCGCTTGCCTGGTTGCTGATTCCGCTGGTGGCCGCTGTCGGCGCGGGCCTGTGGGGCAGTTGGGCCAACCGGACCCGCAAGGCACGCAGCGACGGCCCCGAGCTGGACGGGTACGCCCGGTTCCGTGAGGCCATGGAGAAGTCCCGGACGGGTGCCTGACGCCCGTCCGCACGGCCGTCCGGCAGGGGTTGCCCTGACGATGTTCCGACAGCCGCGTCCCGTACTGTCGTGCCATGCCACGCCGCACCGCGACGATGCTCGCCTCCACCCTGATGCTGATCGCGCTCCTGTGCGCGGGTGTTTTCATCCCCGTGCCCTACTCGGAGATGTCGCCCGGTCCGACGGTGAACACCCTCGGCGACCACGACGGCGAGCCGGTGCTGCAGATCTCGGGGCACAAGACCTATGAGGCGAGCGGTCACCTGAACATGACCACCGTCCGGGTCACCAGCGCCGAGTACAAGATGAACCTCGTGGAGGCCGTCTACGGCTGGCTGTCGCACGACAACACCGTGGTGCCGCACGACACCCTCTACCCGAACGGCAAGACCGAGGAAGAGGCCACCCAGGAGAACGCGGAGGAGTTCAGCGCCTCCCAGGAGACCGCGAAGGTCGCCGCCCTGAAGGCGCTAGACATCCCGGTGAAGTCATGGGTGGTCGTCTCCGCCGTGGTCAAGGGCTCCCCGGCGCAGGGCAGGCTGCACGCCGGCGACGTGGTCAAGGCCGTGGACGGGACGGCCGTCAAGAAGCCCGCGGACGTCGCCGAGCTGGTGACCAAGCACAAGCCGGGCGAGGACACCGTCTTCACCATCGTCCCCGCCAAGGAGCAGGCCGCCGCCAAGAAGGAGGGCCGGACGGCGACGAAGACGCGGGAGGTCACGATCACCACCGAGGCATCCGACGACACCGGCCCGAAGCGCGCCGTCGTCGGCATCTCCGCCGGGACCGACCACACCTTCCCCTTCGAGATCGACATCAAGCTGGCCGACGTCGGCGGCCCGAGTGCCGGCCTCATGTTCGCCCTCGGCATCTACGACAAGCTCACCCCGGGCGACCTCACCGGCGGCAAGTTCGTCGCCGGCACCGGGACGATCGACGACGACGGCAAGGTCGGCCCCATCGGCGGCATCGGCATGAAGACCATCGGCGCGCACGACAAGGGCGCCCAGTACTTCCTGACGCCCGCGGACAACTGCGCGACGGCGGCCGAGGACACCCCCGACGGGCTCACCCTCGTGAAGGTCGGCACCATCGACGACGCCCTCGGCGCGCTGAAGGACATCCGCACCGGGAAGACCGCCGACCTGCCGAAGTGCACGAAGGGGTAGCCCTCCCCGCACGGGCGTCCGGCGGTCCGGCGCCGTCCCGGGGCCTACTCCGCGAAGGTCGCCGTCAGCGCCTCGGCCAGACCCGGCACCAGGTCGGAGCCCGTGAGGACCTCCGTGGCGGTGTCCTTCTCCCGCAGCCGCAGGGCCGAGTCGCGGGCGCCGTCGCGCAGGACCCCGACCGTCATGCGGACCTCCTGGCGGTCCGGGTGCTCCGCCACCCACTGGGCGAGCTTCTTCTCGCTCAGGCCCTGGGGCACCTGGGCCTCGGCGGAGGGCGGCAGCATCAGGCGCTCCACGGCGAGCGCACAGCCGACCACGGCGTCGGGCCAGGCGATGGTGCCCAGGAACTCGTCGAGCGCCCGGTTCGTGGGGATCTCGTCCTGCTCGATCGGGGTGAGGCCGGCGGACTCCGTCCCGTCCTGCAGACCGAGCCGGTCCGCGAGCGAGGGCTGGTCGGCCCGCAGCCGTGCGGTGTCGACGAGTGCGAAGAGGCGTGCGGGCTGGTCCCAGCCGAGGCCGGAGACGTACTCGTCGATCTCGAGCACGGCCCGGGTGAGGGGGCTCGCTGCCATGGGGGTGTTGGACATGGTCACAATCCTGCCTCGTTCATGGCCCGAATCGGGAACCGAGTAAACGATGAGTAAGTTGCATAAGTGTGCGCCCACGAATACGGGGGCGCACGGGGGGCCCGCGAACCCGAGGGCCTGACGGATCAAACAGCGAACTTCGAGGTGCGCACCTTGGCTTTCCAGATGCCGGACCGCGGCGGAGGCCCCCCGACGGGGCCGCGGATCAGAGTGGGCCGCCCGTCCCGGCGTGTCCGAACCCTGCTGCTGACACTCGGTGTTCTCGCCGTGCTTCTCATGGCGTTCACCATGTTCGCGGGGTTCTGGACGGACTGGCTCTGGTACCGGTCGGTCCACTACTCGTCGGTGTTCACGACGACCCTGTGGACCAAGATCGGTCTCTTCTTCGTCTTCGGCCTGCTGATGGCGCTCGCCGTGGGGTTCAACATCTGGTTGGCCCACCGCCTGCGCCCGCCGCTGAGCGCCATGTCGATGGAGCAGCAGAACCTCGACCGGTACCGGATGGGCATCGCCCCGTATAAGAAGTGGCTGCTGCTGGGCATCACCGCCCTGGTCGGCCTCGTCGCCGGTGCCTCGGCCTCCGGCCAGTGGCGTACCTGGCTGATGTGGATCAACGGCGTGCCCTTCGGGCAGAAGGACCCCCAGTTCAAGCTGGACGTCTCCTTCTACGCCTTCGACCTGCCCTGGTACCGGTTCCTGCTCGGCTTCGGCTTCGCAGCCGTGATCATCTCCGTGATCGCCGCCGCGCTCACCCACTACCTGTACGGCGGGCTCCGCATCACCAGCCCGGGCGCGCGCGCCACGGCCGCCGCCACCGGGCACCTGTCGGTGCTCATCGGTGTCTTCGTCGCCCTCAAGGCGGTCGCGTACTGGCTCGACCGGTACGGACTGGCCGTGAAGTCCAGCGACTTCAAGGCGACCGACAACTGGACGGGCCTCAGGTACGTCGACGCCAACGCCTACCTGCCGGCCAAGACGATCCTGTTCTGCATCGCCGTCATCTGCGCGCTGCTGTTCTTCGCCACCCTGTGGCGGCGCACCTGGCAGTTGCCCGTCATCGGCTTCGGCCTGATGGTGCTCTCCGCGATCCTCATCGGCGGTCTGTACCCGGCGCTGGTCCAGAAGTTCCAGGTCCAGCCGAACGAGCAGGCCAAGGAGGCGCCGTACGTCGAGAAGAACCTCGTCGCCACGAGGGACGCGTACGGCATCGAGGGCACCCAGGTCACCGAGTACCCGGGCAAGAGCGAGACCAAGGACAAGACGAAGCTCCGTGACGACGTGGACGCCGCGGCGTCCATCCGCATCATGGACCCGAACGTCATCTCGCCGACGTTCCAGCAGCTCCAGCAAATGCGTAACTACTACGCGTTCCCGACCAATCTGGACGTCGACCGGTACTCCAAGGACGGCAAGGACCAGGACACGGTCATCGGTCTGCGCGAGCTGAACCTCGCGGGCATCCCGAAGAAGAACTGGATCAACAACCACTTCCGCTACACCCACGGCTACGGCGTGGTGGCGGCCAAGGGCACGGCCGTCGACGCCGAGGGCCGCCCGGTCTTCACCGAGTCCAACCTGCCGTCCGAGGGAGACCTCGGGAAGTACGAGCAGCGGATCTACTACGGCGAGAAGACGACCACCTACTCGATCGTCGGCGGTCCCCAGAAGGAGATCGACTACTCCGACGACACCGGGGAGAAGACGTTCAGCTACAAGGGCGACGGCGGCGTCGACCTGTCCAGCCCGATCAACCGGGCGGCGTACGCGGCGGCGTTCAGCGAGCCGCAGATCCTCTACTCCGGTGCGATCGGCGAGGGTTCGAAGATCCTCTACAACCGCACGCCCAAGGAGCGCGTCGAGGCGGTCGCCCCGTGGCTGACCATCGACGGCGACGCCTACCCGGCGGTGGTGGACGGCCGCATCCAGTGGATCGTCGACGCGTACACCACGACGAACGGTTACCCGTACGCCTCCCGTACGACGCTCGGCGACACCACGGCCGACTCGCTGACCGCCAACAACAACTCGCGCGCGGTGGTGGCCCAGCAGAACCAGGTCAACTACATCCGCAACTCCGTGAAGGCGACCGTCGACGCGTACAGCGGCGACGTGAAGCTCTACGAGTGGGACACCCAGGACCCGATCCTGAAGACCTGGCGGAAGGCCTTCCCGGACTCGGTCCAGGACAAGAGCGAGATCTCCAAGGAGCTGATGGCGCATCTGCGCTATCCGCAGGACCTCTTCAAGGTCCAGCGCGAACTGCTCACGCGCTACCACGTGAAGGACGCCAACACGTTCCTCAGCGGCAGCGAGGTGTGGCAGGTCCCGGACGACCCGACCAACAAGTCGGGCGACGCGGTGCCGCCGTACTACCTGAGCATGAAGATGCCCGACCAGAAGGCGCAGGCGTTCTCGCTGACGACCACGTTCACACCCAACGGGCGTGACAACCTCAGCGCGTTCATGGCCGTCGACGCCGAGGCGGGCACCAGCGACTACGGCAAGATCAGAATCCTGAAGCTGCCGACGAGCACGACCGTCAACGGACCCAAACAGGTCCAGAGCCAGTTGAACTCCGAGCAGGACATCGCCGAGACCATCAGGCTGCTGAGAGGCGGCGACTCGGAGGTGGAGTACGGCAACCTGCTGACGGTGCCGCTCGACGGCGGGCTGCTGTACGTCGAGCCGGTCTATGTGCGCGGTGGCGACCTCAAGTACCCCTTGCTGCGCAAGGTCCTGGTGAGTTACGGGGGCAACACCGCCTTCGAGAACACCCTCGACCAAGCGCTCAACAAGGTCTTCGGAGCCCAGGCGTCCGAGAGCGAGGAGCCACCGTCGGACGAGGGCGACACCACCCAGCCGCCGCCGTCGTCCACCAACCCGACGGTCCGGCAAGCGCTGAGCGACGCGCAGAAGGCCTTCGACGCCGGGCAGAAGGCCCTGGAGCAGAAGGACCTGGCGGCGTACGCCAAGGCGCAGAAGGACCTCGAGGACGCGCTCAAGCGGGCCGAGGACGCACAGGCCAGGGCCGACCAGAGCGCGGGCGGCAAGAACGGCGACAAGGGCACCGGCGACAAGTCCGGCGAGGACAAGGCCGGGGGCGACAAGGCCGGCCCGGACGCGACTCCGACCGGTGACGCCGGCGGAGGATCGGACACGAGCTGACCGACGGCTCGGCGTCCGGCGTCCGAGCCCGGCGTCCGCGTCCGGCGTTCGAGCTGGTCAGAGCCCATCCCGCGCCGTGCTAGGGTGGTTCACACAACGGCGCGGGGTGGAGCAGCTCGGTAGCTCGCTGGGCTCATAACCCAGAGGTCGCAGGTTCAAATCCTGTCCCCGCTACTGACGTCGTGAGCTGGTTGCGAACGACCACGAAGGCCCGGATTCCCACAAGGAATCCGGGCCTTCGTGATGTGCGAACGCATGTACCGAGGACACGACGGCCGCGCCGTCAGGGGGAGTTGGGCAGTTCTGTGTTTGACTTGTCTCCCTGTGGGCATGTCGACAAAACGCTGAAGTGACCTCACTGACTGCGGTATACCGGATGTACCGAGGTTGCGGGTGGTGCGACGATGAACGTTATGGGGGACATGGCAAATCTGTTCGGGACAGGGCGTTTTGCGCAGCCGTCCGGTATGTCGTCGGGGCAGTCGTCCGGCCAGGAGGAGGCCGCCGACGAGGCTCAGGTGGCCGCCGACGAGGCCGCCGAGGAAGTGCGTCTGCGGCTCGCCGTCGACGGCGGTGACGTCGAGGCGATGAGCGTGCTCGGCGCGCTGCTGCTGCGCCGCGGTGACTTCGACGGAGCCGAGTCCCACCTGCGTGCCGCCACCGCGGCCGGCGACCGGGCCGCCGCCAACAACCTGGGCGTCCTGCTGCACCAGCGGGGGTACGCCGACGAGGCCGCCGGATGGTGGCGCATCGCCGCCGTCGCCGGGTCCGCAGCCGCCGCGCACGCGCTGGGCCGGCACTTCCGTGAGCGGGGGGACGAGCCCGCCGCCGAGTACTGGCTGCGCCAGTCCGCGGAACAGGGCCACGTACTGGCCGCCTACGCGCTCGCCGACCTGCTGGGGCACCGCGGCGACGACTCCGGGTCCGAGCGGTGGATGCGGGCCGCCGCCGAGCGCGGGCACCGGGAAGCGGCGTACCGGCTGGCACGGACGCTGGACCGGCGTGCCGGGCAGCGCGCCGGCGGCGACGAGGCGGCCGTGCTCGCCGCCCGCGAGGCCGAGCAGTGGTACCGGCAGGCCGCCGCGCGCGGTCACCGGCGGGGCGCGCTGCACCTCGGGGCGATCCTGGAGAAGCGCGGCGAGCTCAAGGAGGCCGGCCGCTGGTATCTCACCTCCGCCAAGGACGGCGAGGCCCGCGCCGCCTGTGCGCTGGGCTTCCTCCTGCGGGACGCCGGGGACACCGAGAGCGCCGCCGTGTGGTGGCTGCGGGCCGCCCAGGACGGCGACGGCAACGCCGCCAACGCGCTGGGCGCGCTGCACGCAGAGCGCGGTGAGACCCAGACGGCGGAACGCTGGTACCGGGCCGCGATGGACGCCGGTGACGACAACGGCGCGTACAACCTCGGCCTGCTCTGCGCCGAGCAGGGGCGCACCGCGCAGGCCGAGCAGTGGTACCGGCGGGCCGCGTACGCCGGGCACCGGGAGGCATCCAACGCGCTGGCCATCCTGCTGCTGCGGGCCGGGGACGAGAGCGGCGCCGAGCCGTGGTTCTCGAAGGCCGCCGAGGCGGGCAGCGTCGACGCCGCCTTCAACCTCGGGATCCTGCACGCCGGGCGCGGCGAGGAGCGGGAAGCACTGCGCTGGTACGAGCGGGCCGCCGCGGCCGGGCACACCGAGGCGGCGCTGCAGGTCGGGATGGCACGGCTGCGCGACGGCGACGAGCGTGAGGCGGAGCGGTTCCTGCGCTGCGCGGCCGGGGGCGGCAGCGCCGAGGCCGCGTACCGGCTGGCTTCGGTGCTGGACGCGCGCCGGCCGCCCGCGCCCGCGCACGAGCTGGGGGAGCCGGCCCACGAGAAGTCCGAGTGCGAGGAGTGGTACGAGCGCGCGGCCTCCCAGGGGCACCGGCGGGCCCAGGTGCGGGTCGGGATGCTCGCGGCGGCGCGGGGCGACGTGGTGGACGCCGCCCGGTGGTACCGGGAGGCGGCCGAGGCCGGCTCGCGCAACGGGGCCTTCAACCTGGGACTGCTGCTGGCCCGGGAGGGCAGCGAACCCGAGGCGGTGGTGTGGTGGCGCCGCGCCGCCGACGCCGGGCACGGGCGGGCGGCGCTGCGGCTGGCGCTGGTGGCCGCCCGGCGGGGGGAGCTGGCGGAGGGACAGCGGTGGGCGGACCTGGCGGTGTCGCTGGGTCCGGACGAGGTGGGGAAGCGGGCAGCGCGATTGCGGGACGCGCTCCTGCAGGAGCTGTCGGCGTGAGGGGGGGGACCGGCGCGGCGGCGGCACAGCAGCGGCGGTGACCATGCACCTGGGGCCGGAACCCTTTCGGATTCCGGCCCCAGGCCTTCAGTAGCGGGGACAGGATTTGAACCTGCGACCTCTGGGTTATGAGCCCAGCGAGCTACCGAGCTGCTCCACCCCGCGTCGATGAATGGAACACTACGTCAACACGAAGACGAGAAGCAAATCCGTGCTCACGCCGCCGCGCAGTTCGGGCAGGTGCCCCGGTACGTCACCTCGACCTCCGACACCGTGAAGCCGAAGCGCTCCGAGTCGGGGAGGTCGGCCAGCGGATTGCCGGTCGGGTGGACGTCGCGGATCGCGCCGCACCGGGCACAGACCAGGTGCTGGTGCGGACGGTGCGCGTTCGGGTCGTAGCGCTTGGCGCGCTTGTCCGTCGCGACCTCCAGCACCTCGCCGAGCGAGACCAGCTCGCCCAGGGTGTTGTAGACCGTCGCCCGGGAGATCTCGGGGAGCTTGGCCACGGCCCGGGAGTGCACCTCGTCGGCCGTCAGGTGGACGTGTTCGCCGTCGAGGACCTCGGCCACCACGCGCCGCTGTGCGGTCATGCGCCAACCGCGACCGCGCAGCCGTTCCAGAAGGTCACTCATGCCGACCAGCCTAACAGCAAGGGGGTCAGGTCCTGAATGGGTGTGATTCTGGACCCCTACCTGAATTAGACACTGTCCACTATAGCTCCTGGCCGGCGGCGGCGTGCCTTTCGGTCAGGCGGTCGCCACGGGTGTGCGGTGCGGGGTGCGGGCCGGTGCCCAGTGGCGGATGATGTCGCGCACCGAGACGATGCCGACGGGCTCACCCCCGTCCAGGACGATCAGGTGACGGAAGCCGCCGTGCGCCATCGCGGTCGCCGCCTCCTCCACGCTCCAGGTGGGTGCGGCGAAGACGACGTCGGTGGTGGTGTGGCTGTGGGCGTGCTCGGCGTCGGGATCCTGGCCCCCGCCCACCGAGACCAGGACGTCGCGTTCGGTGAGGATGCCGATGCCCCCGGCGTCGGGGTCGTGCACCACGGCCGCGCCGACGTGGCGCGCGGACATCAGGGCGGCGGCCTGGCGGAGCGTGTGGGCGGGGCCGATGGTGAGGACGACCTTGCTCATGACTTCGCGGACGAGCATGGGTGGAGCCACCTCCTGCGGTGATCCATGAGCCGGTTCATGGATTCACACGTTCACAAGTGGGGGAGCTCCCAGAGTGGCAGGCAAAGCCCGGGTCAACAAGGGGGCGCGGAGAGCGAGTCGGGGGGCGCTCAGTAGCGCTGGTTCAGATACCCGAGCAGCTCGTCGTGGAGCCGGCCGTTCGACGCCGCCGCGTTGCCGCTGTGCGGGCCGGGGCGTCCGTCGAGACCGGTGAAGGTGCCGCCGGCCTCCGTGACGATGATCGCGTTCGCGGCCATGTCCCAGAGGGAGAGCTCCGGTTCCGCGCAGATGTCCACCGACCCCTCGGCCACCATCATGTACGGCCAGAAGTCGCCGTACGCGCGCGTGCGCCACACCTCGCGTGTGAGGTCGAGGAAGCCGTCGAGGCGGCCCTGCTCCTCCCAGCCGCTCAGCGAGGAGTACGCGAACGAGGCGTCGGAGAGTGTGGAGACCTGGGAGACGTGCAGCCGGGAGGCAGAGGTCAGGCTGCGGCCGGTGAACGCGCCGTGGTCCTGCACCGCCCACCAGCGCCGGCCGAGGGCGGGCGCCGAGACGAGGCCGACGACCGGCTGGTAGCCGCCCTCCTTCGCCTCCATCAGCGCGATGAGGGTGGCCCAGACGGGGACGCCCCGCACGTAGTTCTTGGTGCCGTCGATCGGGTCGATCACCCAGCGGCGCGGGCCGGTGCCCGCCACGCCGAACTCCTCGCCGTGGACCGAGTCCCGGGGGCGGGCGCGGGCGAGGTGGCCGCGGACGAGTTCCTCGGCGGCCTTGTCCGCCTCGCTCACCGGGGTCATGTCCGGCTTCGTCTCGACCTTCAGGTCGAGGGCCTTGAACCGGTCCATCGTCGCGGCGTCGGCGGCGTCGGCGAGCACGTGGGCGAGGCGGAGGTCGTCGAGGTAATCGGGCATGCCGTCACGCTATCTGTCCCGGGCCGGGCAGGGCCACCAGGGGTTTGGCGGGCGTGGCGGGGCGCGGAGAGCGGCGCGCGGACCGCCCGCGCGGGGGGCGCGAGAACCCTTGACAGTGCCCCCGTACCCGTCAAATCTGGCAGCGAGCCGCTCGGTACCACTGGCAGCGAACCGTCCAGGGAGGCGAGGTGCCTGCAGCCCGGGAGTCCCTGCTCGACGCCGCCTTCACGGCGTTGGCGCGCCGGCCCTGGTACGCCGTGCGCATGGTGGACGTGGCGGCCTCCGCCGGGGTGTCCCGGCAGACCCTGTACAACGAGTTCGGCAGCAAGGAAGGGCTCGCCCGGGCCCTGGTGAGGCGCGAGGCCGACGGCTATCTCGCCGGAGTGGAGCGGGCGCTGGCCGGGTCCAGTGACCCGCGCGAACGGCTCACCGCGACCGCCGAGTGGATGATGTCGGCCGCCCACGACAACGCCCTGGTGAGGGCCATGCTCACCGGCTGCTGGAGCGAACGGCTGCCCGCACCGGCGGTGGCGCCCTCCTCCACCGCACCGGCCCAGCGGCGGGCCGACGGTCCGCTGCCCACGCCCGGCGACTTCGTGGGCCTCGTCCGCGACCGCGCGGTGGCCGTCCTGCACGGCACCGGCCCGCTGCCCGCCCCGGACGCCGCCGAGCTGGCGCGCTCCTGCGAACTGGCGGTACGGCTGGCCCTGTCCTGTGTGGCGGCACCGCCGGCCGAGGGTGGGGTGGCCGATCTCCTGCGCACCGCCCTGCCGCGCCGGCTGACGGCGTAGCGCAGCGGCGGCTCAGTGGGCCGAGCCCGACAACTGCAGTCCGATGACACCGATGATGACGAGGCTGATCGAGACGATCTTCAGGGTGGAGACCAGGTCGCCGAGGAAGATCATGCCGTAGATGGCGGTGCCCGCCGCGCCGATGCCGGTCCACACCGCGTACGCGGGGCCGACGTCGAGTTTCTTCAGGGACAGGGTCAGCAGGCCGAAACTGCCCAGCGCGAAGGCGCAGAAGGCGATCGTGGGCCAGAGCCGGGTGAAGCCGTGCGAGAGCTTCAGACAGACGGCGAAGCCGGTCTCGAGCACTCCGGCCACTATGACCAGCAGCCACGCCATGTCTCGTCCTCCCGTAGTCCCGTACCGTGACCGCCGTGCCGATCGGTGCTGATCAGTGGCTTCGCCCGGATGGTTGCTCCGTCCGGCCACGACCCCAACGACCCCGCCCGGCAGACGACTTGGGCCGCCGGTGACGTCGTCGGGCTTTGCCCGGGCTTGGTTCCGGCTTGGTGCGATTATGCACTTACCGGCTGCACGGCACGGCAAACAACGCGGCGGTCAGTCGCCTTCCTTGCGTTCCCGCGTCGACAGCAGCCGGCGCAGCGAGTACAGCCGTGCCGGGTCGGCGTGACCCTCGGCGACCCAGGCGTCCAGGGCGCAGTCGGGCTCGTCGTGACTGCACGCGCGCGGGCAGCCCTCCGTGCCCGGCACCAGGTCGGGGAAGGCGTTGATCACCCGGGACGGGTCGATGTGCGCCAGTCCGAACGACCTCACGCCCGGGGTGTCCACCACCCAGCCGCCCTCCGCCGAGGACAGCGGCAGGGCCAGGGCCGAGGTCGTGGTGTGCCGGCCTCGGCCCGTCACCGCGTTCACGTGCCCCGTCACCCGGCGGCGGTCCTCCGGCACCAGGGTGTTGACGAGGGTCGTCTTGCCGACGCCGGAGTGGCCGACGAAGGCCGTGATCCTCCCGTCCAGGTGCTCGCGCACGAGGTCCGCCGCGGCGCCGTTCTCGAGCTGCTCGCGGCTGGTGACGACGTAGGGGATGTCGAGGGCGCCGTATAGCTCCAGGAGGTCGTCCGGCGGTGCCAGGTCGGCCTTGGTCATGACCAGCAGCGGGGTCAGGCCGCCGTCGAAGGCCGCGACCAGGCAGCGGTCGATCAGGCGGGGGCGCGGCTCGGGGTCGGCGAGGGCGGTGACGATGGCGAGCTGGTCGGCGTTGGCGACGACGACGCGCTCGTACGGGTCGTCGTCGTCCGCCGTGCGGCGCAGTACCGACGTGCGCTCCTCGATGCGCACGATGCGCGCGAGGGTGTCCTTCTTGCCGGACAGGTCGCCGACCAGGGCGACCCGGTCGCCGACCACGGCCGCCTTGCGCCCCAGCTCCCGGGCCTTCATCGCCATGACGATCCGGTCCTCGACCAGGCAGGTCAGCCGGCCGCGGTCCACCGTGAGGACCAGGCCCCCGGCGGCGTCCTCGTGCTTGGGCCGGATGTGGGTGCGCGGCCGGTTGCCCTTGCGGTTCGGGCGGGTGCGGATGTCGTCCTCGTCGGTGTGCTTGCCGTAGCGGCGCATGGCGAACCGTCCCTACGCCCCGAGCATCCCGGTCCACAGGTCGGGGAAGTCGGGCAGGGTCTTGGCGGTCGTCGCCACGTTCTCGATCTCGACGCCCTCGACCGCGAGGCCGATGACGGCGCCGGCGGTGGCCATGCGGTGGTCCTCGTAGGTGTGGAAGACGCCGCCGTGCAGCGGGCGCGGGCGGATGTGCAGCCCGTCGGCGGTCTCCGTGACGTCACCGCCCAGTTCGTTGATCTCCTTGGTGAGCGCGGCCAGCCGGTCCGTCTCGTGCAGCCGCAGGTGGGCCACGTTGCGCAGGGTCGAGGGGGAGTCCGCGAGGGCGGCGACGGCCGCGATGCCGGGAGTCAGCTCGCCGACCTCGCCGAGGTCGACGTCGATGCCGTGGACGGCGCCCGAGCCGGTGAACACCAGCCCGAAGTCCGTCAGTTCGCAGGAACCGCCCATCTCGGTGAAGATCTCGCGCAGCCGGTCGCCGGGCTGGGTGGTGCGGGAGGGCCAGTCGGGGATCACGACCTTGCCGCCGGTCACCAGCGCCGCCGCCAGGAACGGCTGGGCGTTGGACAGGTCCGGCTCGATCGTCAGGTCCCGGCCGAGCAGCGCGCCCGGCGTGACCCGCCACACGTTCGGCTCGCCGCCGGACTCGGGGGTGTCGACCTGGGCGCCGACCGCGCGCAGCATGTCGACGGTCATCCGGATGTGCGGCATGGACGGCAGCGCGGAACCGGTGTGGCGCACCTCGACGCCCTGGTTGAAGCGCGGCCCGGACAGCAGCAGGGCGCTGACGAACTGGGAGGAGGACGACGCGTCGACCTCCACCGGGCCGCCCTCCAGGGCGCCGCCGCCGTGCACGGTCAGCGGCAGGGACCCGCGCCCGTCGTCGTCGACCCGGGCGCCCAGCACGCGCAGCGCGTCGATCACGCCGTGCAGCGGCCGCTCGTAGGACCGGGGGTCGCCGTCGAAGCGGACGGGACCGTCGGCCAGCGTGGCGACCGGCGGCAGGAAACGCATCACCGTGCCGGCGTTCCCGACGTCGACCGTGGCCGGGCCGCGCAGGCCCGCCGGGATGACCCGCCAGAACTCGCCGGTGCCGTCCGGGCCGACGCCCTCCTCGATCTCCACGCCCATCGCGCGCAGCGCCTCGGCCATCAGCACGGTGTCGCGGGAGCGCAGCGGCCGCCGCAGCCAGCCGGGCTCGGAGGCGAGGGCGGCCAGCACCAGGGCGCGGTTGGTGACCGACTTGGACCCGGGCACGTGGACGGTCGCGTCGACGGGTCCGCTCGCGTGCGGGGCGGGCCAGAGGGTGGTGTGCGCGGGGTTCACGGTCATGGGCCCCACTTTAATGGCTGGGGGCCGTCGGAGATCTTGATCAAAAGTGGCGAAATCTGACCGAAACCGCGGCAGTGCGCACGCGGTGGCACATGCCTTGCATTTATGCGGGCGCCTTGGGCGGCCATGCCTGTCCGCGCCCGTCCGGGCCTGTCTGCGCCCGTCCGGCCTGTCTGCGCCCGTCCGGCCTGTCTGCGCCCGTCCGGGCCCGTCGTGCCTGTCTGCGGCCCCGTCCGTCCGTGTCTCAGAGGTCCAGCAGCCAGCGCCCTCCGCCGATCAGCGAGCACAGCGACACCGCGTGGAAGAGGAAGAACCACACCCCGGCGGGCGCGTGGGTCAGCCGCGCCAACTGGTCGGCGTCCGAGTCCCCGGCGCCACCCCGCGACCGCTTGGCCTGGAGCTCGAAGGCCGGACGCACCCCGCCCAGCAGCAGGAACCACACCACCGCGTACGCGAACGCCGCCTGCACCTGCGGCCCCGCCAGCCAGGACACCAGGACGAACGTGCCGCCGGTGACCACCACCGTCAGCACCCCGTAGGCGTTGCGGACCATCACCAGCAGAGCCACGAGCAGCGCCGTCGCCAGCCACAGCAGCAGCGTGATGCGCCCCGTGGCCAGCAGCGCGGCGCCGCCGAGGCCGAGCAGCGGGGGAGCGGTGTACCCCGCGACGGCGGTGAGGATCATGCCCAGGCCGTGCGGCTTGCCCCGGCTCACGGTCAGGCCGCTGGTGTCCGAGTGCAGGGTGATCCCGGTCAGGGTGCGCCCGGTCAGCAGGGCCACCAGTCCGTGACCGCCCTCGTGGGCGATCGTGATGGCGTTGCGCGCTATCCGCCACGAGCCGCGCGTCACGACGACGGCGAGCGCGGCCACCAGGGTCGCGATCACCACCCACAGGTCGGGATCGGGCTGGGTGCCGGAGACCTCGTCCCACAGGGAGGTGAGCGAGGCCGTTGCGAGGTGGTCCATGTTCGGGGAGGGCTCCTCGTGGTGACGGTCGAGCGGGTGCGGCGCCAGGCGCCTCGTCGAGGGTGGTGGCCGGGAGACGGGCGGGCCTGGCAGTGTGGCACGTATGTGCGGACGGTATGCGGCGAGTCGTCGACCCGAGGATCTCGCGGGAATCTTTGAGATCGAGAAGTGGGAGCCCAAGGAGAGCTTGGAGCCCGACTACAACGTGGCGCCCACCAAGGAGGTCTACGCCGTCCTGGACCGTCCCCTGAAGGACGCCGGGGACCCGAGGCCGGTTCGCCAGCTCCGGAAACTGAAGTGGGGACTGGTCCCCTCCTGGGCCAGGACGCCCGAGGGCGGCGCCCGGATGATCAACGCCCGCGCGGAGACCGTCCACGAGAAGCCCTCCTACCGTCGCGCCTTCAGTGCCCGGCGCTGCATCCTGCCCGCCGACGGCTACTACGAGTGGGTCACCGGCCGGCAGGAGCGTGACCTGGAGGTGGAGGGGCGCAAGAAGCGGCCCCGCAAGCAGCCGTACTTCGTGACCCCGGCCGACGGGTCGGTGTTCGCCATGGCCGGGCTCTACGAGTTCTGGCGCGACCGGACCCTGCCGGACGACCACCCGCAGGCCTGGTGGGTGACGTGCTCGGTGATCACCACCGAGGCCGAGACCACGCCGCTCGCCGTCGGCCCGGCCGACGGCCCGCACGCGCTGGCCGAGATCCACCCCCGGATGCCGCTGATGCTGACCCCGGACCGCTGGGACGACTGGCTCGACCCGGCCCGTACCGACCCCGACGAACTGACCGCCCTGCTGGCGCCCCCGCCCCCCGGGCTGATGCGGGCCTTCCCCGTGTCCACGGCCGTGAGCAACGTCCGCAACAACGGGCCCGAGCTGCTCAAGGAGCTGGAGGCACCGGAAGAAGGCACACTCTTCTGACACTCTTCTGACGTGACCAGCGACACCAGCGACACCACCGAGACCGTCGACACCGACGCGGGCCCCGCCCGCATCACCTGGCACCGCGCGGACCGGCCCCGGCTCGTCCTCGCCCTGAGCCACGGCGCCGGCGGCGGCATCGAGGCCCGTGACCTGCGGGCCCTGGCCGCCGCCCTGCCGGGCCACGGGGTGAGCGTCGCCCTGGTGGAGCAGCCCTGGCGGGTGGCGGGCAAGAAGCTGGCGCCCGCACCGAAGACCCTGGACACCGGCTGGCGGGGCGTCTGGCCCGCGCTGGCCGCGCCCGGCCTGCCGGTGATCTCGGGCGGCCGCAGCGCGGGGGCCCGCGTCGCCTGCCGCACCGCGGCCGGACTGGGCGCCCGCGCCGTCCTCGCCCTCAGTTTCCCCCTGCACCCGCCCGGCAAGCCGGAGAAGTCCCGCGCCGCCGAACTGCTGGGCGCCGGGGTGCCCACCCTCGTGGTCCAGGGCGGCAACGACCCCTTCGGCAGGCCGCAGGAGTTCCCCGAGGCACCCGAGGGGACCTACGACCTGGTCGAGGTGCCGTACGGCGACCACGGCTTCGCCGTGCCCAAGCGGGCGGAGATCACCCAGGAGCGGGCGCTGGAGCTGATCACCGAAGGCGTCGTGAAGTGGGCCGGCCCACTCGGCTGAACGGCCGGGAATGACCGGCGGGTGACCGATGTTGTGCGGTGCATACGTTGCTGAGAATCAGCACCGACGCCGTAGGAGAGGAAGTCCGCCGCATGGGTTCAGCCTTCTGCCCGAGTCGCAGCAGCCGCGCCGACCTGGACTGGACCGTGCTGCACGCCGCCAAGACCGCCCCTATTCGGGCGGCGGGCGGACCGGATCGTCGTCTATCCTCCGATTCGAGTGAGACCGGTCTCGGTTTCACGACGTCACTGGAGGAGGTGGGTCCGGTCACTGGGACCGACGCAGGGACCGAACACGGCCGGTCGGAGCAGCCCGAGGGCCGGGGCACGGGTGCGGAGTCGGCCGCCGAGCGCAGCGCGCGCTTCGAGCGGGACGCGCTGGAGTTCCTCGACCAGATGTACTCGGCCGCGCTGCGCATGACGCGCAACCCGGCCGACGCCGAGGACCTGGTGCAGGAGACCTACGCCAAGGCGTACGCGTCCTTCCACCAGTTCCGCGAGGGCACCAACCTCAAGGCGTGGCTGTACCGCATCCTCACGAACACCTTCATCAACTCGTACCGCAAGAAGCAGCGCGAACCCCAGCGCAGCGCGGCCGAGGAGATCGAGGACTGGCAGCTCGCCCGTGCCGAGTCGCACATGTCGACGGGTCTGCGCTCCGCGGAGTCGCAGGCGCTCGACCACCTGCCCGACTCGGACGTGAAGCAGGCGCTCCAGGCGATCCCCGAGGAATTCCGTATCGCCGTGTATCTGGCGGACGTCGAGGGCTTTGCCTACAAGGAGATCGCGGACATCATGGGGACACCCATCGGTACGGTGATGTCCCGGCTGCACCGTGGACGCCGTCAGCTGCGCGGAATGCTGGAGGACTACGCCCGCGACCGCGGTCTGGTCCCCGCCGGCGCCGGAGAGTCGAACGAAGCGAAAGGCTCGGGGTCATGAGCTGCGGAGAGCCGCACGAGACGGAGTGCAGCGAAATCCTCGATCATCTCTACGAGTTCCTCGACAAGGAGATGCCGGACTCGGACTGCGTGAAGTTCGAGCACCACTTCGAGGAGTGCTCGCCCTGCCTGGAGAAGTACGGGCTGGAGCAGGCGGTGAAGAAGCTGGTCAAGCGGTGCTGCGGCCAGGACGACGTGCCGGGCGACCTGCGCGCCAAGGTGATGGGGCGGCTGGACCTGATCCGGTCCGGCCAGGCCGTGCCCGAACACGACGTCACGGCTTCGCCGTCGGCGCCCCAGGAGTCATGAGCCGGTCCTGAGCCGACTCCGAGCCGGTCCGGAAACGCACGGGGCCGTTCGGTTTCGTGCCGTACCGAGGTCACTCGTACGTGCTAATCCGCGGGTTATCTGCCCGCGGCCTCCCCGTTGCCGTCCTAGGCTCCGAGACTCACAGGCGTGGCCGGGGAGGGGCTCATGGACGCGGTACCCGCACGCGCGCGTGCGTACGTCGTGTGCGTCGCCCTCGTCGCCCTGCTCTGCCTGCGGCCACTGCCGTCGGTGCACGCGCCCTGGTGGGCGGTGCTGTTGCTGGCCGGGCTGTACGCGGGCTCCGAACTGGTCGCGCGGTCCCGCTTCGTCGGGACCTGCTATCCCGTGCTGCTCGCCGGGGCCTTCCTGCTGCCGCCGCCCGCCGCCGCGCTCGTCGCCCTGCCCGGGGCACTGCTGTCCCCGGTGCCACGACGGCCGTACGGCCTGCGGCGGGTGTGGCGGGCCGCGCAACTGTCCCTCGCCGTGTGGGCCGCCGCCTGCGTCCACTGGCGGCTCGGCGGCCGGGACGCGGTCGTCGAGCCCGCCTTCCCGTACGTCCTCGTGCCGGCCGGGGCCGCCGTCCTCGCGTTCTGCGTGGTGCTCACCGTCCTGGACGGCGGGATCCTGACCCTCGCCGACCGCGTGCCGCCGCGGCGGGCCTGGCGAGGGCTGTTCCTCCAGTCGCTCGGGCCGATCGCGGTGCACGGGCTCGCCGGTCTGATGATGGCGGTCCTGTGGCGCAGCCCGTACGGTCCGGTGGCCGCGCTGCTGGTGCTGCTGCCGATGTGCGTGGCGTGGTGGGCCTTCGCCCAGTACCACCGCGAGCGGGCCGCGCACCAGGCGACCATCCGGGCCCTGGTGCAGGCCGTCGACATCAAGGACGGCTACACACGCGGCCACAGTGAACGCGTCGGTCAGGCCTCCATGATGATCGCCCGCGAGCTGGGCATGGACGACGAACGCGTCGAGACCCTCCGCTTCGCCGGCATCCTGCACGACGTGGGCAAGCTCGGCGTCCCCACCCGGCTGCTGCGCAAGGACGGGCCGCTGACGCCCGAGGAACGGCGGGTGATCGAACTGCACCCGGAATACGGTCACGAGATGGTGCGCGGCATCCGCTTCCTCGGAGAGGCCCGCGCCGCCGTCCTCCACCACCACGAACGGCTGGACGGCAGCGGCTACCCCTACGGGCTGGCCGGCGACCGGATCCCCGAGTCGGCCCGGGTGGTGGCCGTGGCCGATGCCTTCGACGCGATGACCTCCACGCGCTCCTACAGCCGGGCCCGTCCCGTCGCGGCGGCGCTGGAGGAGCTCCAGCGGTGTGCCGGGGCGCACTTCGATCCGCGGATGGTGCGGGCGCTGGTCCACGCCCTGGGCCGCCACGGGTGGCGCCCGTCGGTGACGGCGGACGGCACACCTGCCGCGCCCGGCGCGGTGCCGGGACGGCGCGGGGGCGCGCGGGACCGCGTCGGCAAGGGGGCGTCATGAGGAAGCCGGAGCCCCCGGCACGCCGTTGCCGCACCCGCCGCCCGCGCGGCGTCCGCCGTCCGTGTCGTGCCGGGTGCCTTTCCTCGGTGCTTGGTCCGTGTGGTGTCGGGTTGCTCGGTTGGGTGCCTGGTTCGTGTGGTGTCGGGTGGCTTTGCCGGGTGGTTGGTTCGTGTGGTGTCGGGTTGCTTGGCTGGGTGCCTGGTTCGTGTGGTGTCGGGTGGCTTTGCCGGGTGGTTGGTTCGTGTGGTGTCGGGTTGCTCGGCTGGGCGCTTGGTCCGTGTCGTGTCGGGTGGCTTCGCCGGGTGGTTGGTCCGTGGCCTCTCGGGTGGGTTGGCCCGGTCCCGTCCCCGTGCTCTGCCGGGTGCCTCCGTCGGGCCGGTCGCCGCAACGGATGCTGTCCGCGCCGGTGCCTGCGGCCGGGGCGGGACCGTCGCGCGTGTGCCGCCGGCCGCGGCTGGAGTGCCCGGCGTCCGGCGGGCGACCGGGGGGCGGGATCCGCCCCCGCGGGCGGCCGGGGACCGGGGGCGGGGCACGCCGGTGCGCGTACGCGGGACGCCGACCGGCGCTGGTCCCCGGTGGGGCGCGGGCGGCGTGCGGACGGAGGTGTGCCGTGACGTCCTTCCGGCCACGGGTCCCGTCGGCCGCCCCCTCGGCACCGCTGCGGCGGCAGCGGCCGGACCCGTCCCCGGGGACCGGCGGGAAACCCCGGCCCCCCGGGACGGCGGCGCTGCTCCTCGTGCCCGGCTGTGCCGGGCTCCTCGCGCTCGGGTGCCTCGCCTCCGTGCTCGGGACGGGGCCCCAGCAGCGGCCCGTGGCGCTCGCCTTCGGGGGGCTGGTCGCCCTCGGCGAGCTGACCCGGCGGAGCGGTGCCGAGGCCCGGGAGGCGGCTCCGCTCGGTGCCGCGGGCGCGCTGGCGTACGCGCTGCTCGGGGACGTCGCCGGGCAGCCCGCGCACCACGGCGTCGCCCAGACCGTCGCCGTCGTCCTCGCCGCCTCCCTGCTGGGCAGCGTGCCCTACGTCGCCCGCGGCGGCGGTCCCGTCCTCGACCCCCTGGCCCGGCGGACGCTCACCGTGGGCTTCGCCGCCGTCTGCTTCCGGCCCCTGTCCAACCAGGGTGTCTTCGACCACTGGAGCGGCCCCGCCTACGCGTTGCTGCTCCTCGCGCTGCTCGCCCTGACCACTCTGTGCGACGCCGTGCTCGCCGCCGCACCCGCGCACGCGCGCACCGGCTGGCCCTTCGGACCGCTGCTGCGCGAAGAGCTGCGCGGCATGGTCGGGATCACCTCCGCGGTGTGCGCGACCGGTGCCGTGATGGCGCTCGCGGTGAGCGTCGCGGGCCTGTGGGCGCTGCCCGTCTTCTCCGTGCCGCTGCTGCTCGCCCAGCTCTCCTACCGCCGGTACGCGGCCGTGCGGGCCACCTACCGGCAGACCATCGCCTCCCTGGCCCGCGCCACGGAGATCGCCGGGTACACCCCGGCCGGGCACGCCCGCCGCGTCGCCGGACTCGGGGTGGCCGTCGGACGGGACCTGGGGCTGTCCGGGGCGGAGCTGACGGTGCTGGAGTACGCGGCGCTCATGCACGACATCGGCCAGCTCAGCCTCGTCGACCCGGTCCCGGCGGGTGCCACCGCCGACCTGCCCGCCTCGGAACAGCGGCGGATCGCGCTGCTCGGCGGGGCCGTCGTCCGCCAGACCGGCGTCGACGCGGCGGTCGCGGTGGTGGTGGAGCGGCAGGCCGACCCCTGCCGGGAGCAGCCGGTGGCCGCGCGGATCGTGCGGGTCGTCAACGCCTACGAGGAGAAGGCACGGGACGCGGGTCCCGGCGGCGGCCTGGCGGCACTGGAGGAGCTGCGCCTGGCCACCGCCGGCGACTACGCTCCCGAGGTGGTGGAAGCGCTGGCCCGAGTCCTTTCCCGGGGCAGCCTTACCGAGCCCGCGGCTGGGTAACCCATGGGTAATGAGCGCCTCCGCAGCCGTACGTGGTTTGATGCCCGGGAGAGGGTGTCCGGGGGCGCGAAAGGCACAGCCAGCCCACTGAACGGAACTGGCAGGCGGGAATCGTGAGGATCTTCGGCAAGGCACGGCACCGGCCCTCCGCCTCCTGGCGGCAGGCCACCGACCGCGCGTTCACGCTGATCGGCGACGGTCGCTACGACGACGCGGGCGCGCTGCTGACGCGGGCGGCGGACCTGGAGCCCTGGCTGTCGGAGTCCTGGTTCAACCTGGCGCTGCTGCACAAGTTCCGGCACGACTGGGAGCAGGCCAGGGCGGCGGGCCTGCGGGCCGTCGCGCTGCTCGACCGGGACACCGGCGCCCCCGACTGGTGGAACGTCGGCATCGCCGCGACCGCCCTGCAGGACTGGCCGCTGGCCCGCCGGGCCTGGCAGGCCTACGGGCTGCGCACCCCGGGGGACGCCACGGACGCCGGTGAGCCGCTCGGCATGGACCTCGGCAGCGCGGCCGTACGGCTCTCCCCGGAGGGCGAGGCCGAGGTGGTGTGGGGGCGGCGGCTCGACCCCGCCCGCGTCGAGGTGCTGTCCATCCCGCTGCCGTCCTCGGGGCGGCGCTGGGGCGAGGTCGTCCTGCACGACGGCGTACCGCACGGGGAGCGGACGACCAGCGCCGGGCACTCCTACCCCGTCTTCGACGAGATCGAGCTGTGGGCGCCCTCACCCGTGCCCACCTGGGTGGTCCTCCTGGAGGCCGCCACCGAGGCCGACCGGGACGCGCTGGAGCAACTGGCCGCGGACGCCGGATTCGCCGCCGAGGACTGGTCCTCCTCCGTCCGGCTGCTGTGCCGGATGTGCTCGGAGTCCCGGATGCCGTCCGACGAGGGCGAGGGCGAGCACCTCGACCCGCACGACCACAGCGAACCCGGACACCCCGGGCCGCTCGGGCACCGCACGGACGGGCAGCTGTGGGTTCCGGAGCGGGAGTGCGGGGTGGCCGCGCCGGCCGGGCTGGTGAAGGGGCTGCTGGACGGGTGGGTCGCGGACAGCCCTGACTCGCGTGACTGGCGGGACCTGGAAGAGGTCTGCTGAGCGGCCCCGTAGTCTTTGACGGGACAGTCCCTGTCCAGGCACTCCAGCATCAGCATCACCCTTGGTTGTACGAGGAAGGCATACGTCGGTCATGGCCCAGCAGGACACCGATCAGCAGCACCGGGGCGTGCTCCCCGTGGACGACGAGGGTTTCGTCGTCGACACCCAGGACTGCGAGGAGCGTGAGGCCGACTGGCGCGGCCGCGGCACCTCGCGCCCGATCACGGTGGTCGGCAACCCGGTGCTGCACAAGGAGTGCGAGGACGTCACCGACTTCGGCGAGGAGTTCCAGCAACTGGTGGCCGACATGTTCGCGAGTCAGCGCACCGCCGAGGGCGTGGGCCTGGCCGCCAACCAGATCGGTGTTCCCAAGAAGGTCTTCGTCTACGACTGCCCGGACGACGAGGGCGTCCGTCACGTCGGCGTGGTCTGCAACCCCAGGCTCGTCGAACTGCCCGCGGACCGCCGCCGCCTGGACGACAGCAACGAGGGCTGCCTGTCCGTGCCGACCGCCTACGCGCCGCTCGCCCGCCCCGACTACGCCGAGGTGACCGGGCAGGACGAGAAGGGCAACCCCGTCAAGGTGCGCGGCACCGGGTACTTCGCACGGTGTTTGCAGCACGAGACGGACCACCTGTACGGATACCTGTACATCGACCGGCTCTCCAAGCGCGAACGCAAGGACGCCCTGCGGCAGATGGCCGAGAACGAGCCCCGCTACCCCGTGGTCGCCAACGACTGACACCGCCACACCCGCCCCACATCTTTCTTGCGCACGGCGCCTGTTCGGGTCTTCCCCGAGCGGGCGCCGTTCGTCTGTGCACCCCCACGGAAAGCCGCCACACACCAGGAAAATTCCGGCACGCAGGGGTAGTGAATGAAGCAAATCCGTTCCCAGAACGGTCAGTTGTGGTGCTGAATGGGAAGCGCGGCGATACGCAACGGCGCACGCCCGGCTCAGGCAGAGGGGTGCGCCACCGGCGGCTGAGAGGGGTTTGTTCGTGCACGCTTTCTCACACGGCACCACAGCGACACCGACAGCGATCGCAGTACCGTCATCGCTCCGCCTTCCGGTGATCGAGGCGGAATTTCCCCGCCAACTGCACCCGTATTGGCCCAGGCTCCAGGAGACAACGCGCGCCTGGCTGCGCGAGAAAGGGCTCATGCCGGCGGACAAGGTCGAGGAATATGCCGACGGCCTGTGCTACACGGACCTCATGGCCGGGTACTACCTGGGCGCCCCCGACGAGGTCATGCAGGCGATAGCCGACTACAGCGCGTGGTTCTTCGTCTGGGACGACCGGCACGACCGCGACATCGTGCACGGCCGCCCCGGCGCCTGGCGGCGCCTGCGCGGCCGGCTGCACGCGGCGCTCGACTCACCCGGGGACCACCTGTACCACCAGGACGCGCTGGTGGCCGGGTTCGCCGACAGCGTGCGGCGGCTCTACACCTTCCTGCCGGCCACCTGGAACGCCCGCTTCGCCCGGCACTTCCACGCGGTGATCGAGGCGTACGACCGGGAATTCCACAACCGCACGCGCCGCATCGTGCCCGGCGTCGAGGAGTACCTCGAACTGCGCCGGCTCACTTTCGCGCACTGGATCTGGACCGACCTGCTGGAGCCGAGTTCGGGCTGTGAACTCCCCGACGCAGTGAGGAAACACCCGGCATATCGACGGGCGGCGCTGCTGAGTCAGGAATTCGCCGCCTGGTACAACGACCTCTGCTCGCTTCCGAAAGAAATAGCCGGGGACGAGGTCCACAATCTCGGAATCAGCCTCATCACCCATCACTCGCTCACGCTGGAAGAAGCCGTCGCAGAAGTCCGGCGACGCGTCGAGGAATGCATCAACGAATTCCTCGACGCGGAGCAGGAAGCCTTGCGCTTCGCCGACCGGCTCGCCGACGGAACCGTACGCGGAAAGGAACTGGGCGGCGCCGTACGGGCCAACGTCGGCAATATGCGGAACTGGTTCAGTTCCGTCTACTGGTTCCATCACGAGTCCGGCCGGTACCGGGTCGACAGCTGGGACGACCGGTCCACGCCCCCGTACGTCAACAACGAAGCGGCAGGTGAGAAATGACCGTCGAGTCCGTCCGTCCCGAAACGCGCGCACCAGGGGCACCGGAGCTACGCGAACCGCCCGTCGCCGGCGGCGGCGTGCCGCTGCTCGGCCACGGCTGGCGGCTGGCCCGCGACCCGCTGGCCTTCATGTCCCAACTGCGTGACCACGGCGACATCGTGCGCATCAAGCTCGGCCCCAAGACCGTCTACGCGATCACGAACCCGGAGCTGACCGGCGCCCTCGCCCTGAACCCCGACTACCACATAGCGGGGCCGCTGTGGGAGTCGCTGGAGGGGCTGCTCGGCAAGGAGGGCGTGGCCACCGCCAACGGCCCGCTCCACCGCCGCCAGCGGCGCACCATCCAGCCGGCGTTCCGGCTCGACGCCATCCCCGCCTACGGGCCGATCATGGAGGAGGAGGCGCACGCGCTCACCGAGCGCTGGCAGCCGGGGCGGACCGTCGACGCCACCTCCGAGTCCTTCCGGGTCGCCGTGCGCGTCGCGGCCCGCTGCCTGCTGCGCGGGCAGTACATGGACGAGCGGGCCGAGCGGCTGTGCGTCGCGCTCGCCACCGTCTTCCGGGGCATGTACCGCCGCATGGTGGTCCCGCTCGGGCCGCTGTACCGGCTGCCGCTTCCGGCCAACCGCCGCTTCAACGACGCGTTGGCCGATCTGCACCTGCTGGTCGACGAGATCATCGCCGAGCGCCGCGCATCCGGTCAAAGGCCGGACGATTTGCTCACGGCATTGCTGGAGGCGAAGGACGACAATGGCGACCCGATCGGGGAACAGGAGATCCACGACCAGGTGGTCGCGATTCTCACTCCCGGCAGTGAAACCATCGCGTCCACGATCATGTGGTTGCTCCAGGCACTTGCCGACCATCCGGAACATGCCGACCGCATACGCGACGAAGTCGAAGCGGTCACCGGTGGACGCCCCGTGGCATTCGAGGACGTCCGCAGCCTCACGCACACCGGCAATGTCGTCGTGGAGGCCATGCGTTTGCGCCCGGCCGTATGGGTATTGACCCGGCGCGCGGTGGCCGAGAGTGAACTCGGTGGCTATCGCATTCCGGCCGGTGCGGACATCATCTACAGTCCGTACGCAATCCAACGCGATCCGAAGTCGTACGACCGCAACCTGGAGTTCGACCCGGACCGATGGCTCCCGGAACGGGCGAAGAATGTGCCGAAATACGCCATGAAGCCTTTCAGTGCGGGCAAGCGGAAGTGCCCCAGTGACCACTTCTCGATGGCGCAGCTCACGCTGATCACGGCCGCGCTCGCCGCGAAGTACCGCTTCGAACAGGTGGCGGGCTCGAACGACGCGGTCCGGGTCGGCATCACGCTGCGCCCGCACGACCTGCTGGTCAGGCCCGTGGCGCGGTGACGCGGCCTGGACGGATCAGGCGGCGGCCTCCGGGCCCCGGAAGGTGCGCCGGTAGGCGTGCGGAGTGGTGCCCAGCGCCCTGGTGAACTGGTGCCGCAGGGCCGCCGCCGTGCCGAACCCGGCGCGCCAGGCGATCGTGTCCATCGTCTCGTCCGTCGCCTCCAGCAGCCGCTGGGCCAGCAGCACCCGCTGGCGCAGGATCCAGCGGTAAGGAGTCGTCCCCGTCTCCTGCTGGAAGCGGCGGGCGAAGGTGCGCGGTGACATGTGCGCCCGGGCCGCGAGCTGCTCGACGGTGACCTCCTCGTCGAGGTGCTGTTCCATCCAGGCCAGCACCTCGCCGACGGTGTCGCAGGAGGAGCGCGGCAACGGCCGTTCGATGTACTGCGCCTGCCCGCCGTCCCGGTGCGGCGGCACCACCATGCGCCGCGCGATCCGGTTGGCGACCTCGGTCCCCTGCTCCTTGCGCACGATGTGCAGGCAGGCGTCGATGCCGGCGGCGGTCCCGGCCGAGGTGATCACCGGGTCCTCGTCGACGTAGAGCACGTCCGGCGCGACCTCGGCCCGAGGGTACTGCCGGGCCAGTTCGGCCGCGTGGTGCCAGTGCACCGCGCACCGCCGCCCGTCCAGGAGACCGGCGGCACCCAGCACGAAGGCGCCGGAGCACACGCTCAGGACGCGGGTGCCCCGGTCGGCCGCCCCGCGCAGGGCCTCCAGCAGCTCGGGCGGGTACTCCCGGCGGACGAAGTCGCTGCCCGCCGGCACCGCGATCAGGTCGGCCTCGTCCAGCCGGTCGAGACCGTACGGCGTCGAGACGGTCAGACCGCCGACGTGGGTGCTCAGCTCGGGGCCCTCGGCGGAGACCACCGCGAAGTCGTACCGCGGCAGCCCCTCGTCGCTCCGGTCGATGCCGAAGACCTCGCAGATCACGCCCAGTTCGAAGGGATGCGCGCCGTCCAGCAGGACGGCGGCCACGTTGCGCAGCATGCCGCCAGTGTGCCCCGGAAGTGGCAGGAAATCGAGGCCTTACGGCAGTCCTGCCACTCCCGGTAAGGAGCGACCGCCACGACAGTGGTGTCATGACCGCAAACCAGATCGAAGGCCTTGTCGGAATGCTCGTGACCTTCGGACTCCTCGTCCTCATGGTCCTCCCCTCGGTGATCGGCATCGTGCGCGACCGGCGCATCGACCGTCAGCTCAGGGAGGCCGAGGAGGGGCGGAGCCCGGGGAAGGAGACGCGGAAGCCCCCGAAGACTCAGAAGTCCTCGGACAGGTCGACGGTGCCCTCCACCGCCACCTGGTACGCCGAGGGGCGCCGCTCGAAGAAGTTGGTCAACTCCTGAACCCCCTGCAGCTCCATGAAGGAGAAGGGGTTCTCCGAGCCGTACACCGGGGCGAAGCCGAGCCGGGTCAGACGCTGGTCGGCCACGCACTCCAGGTACTGCCGCATCGAGTCGGTGTTCATGCCCGGGAGGCCGTCGCCGCACAGGTCGCGCGCGAACTGCAGCTCGGCCTCGACGGCCTCCCGCAGCATGTCGGTGACCTGTTCCCGGAGCTGCTCGTCGAACAGCTCCGGCTCCTCCTTGCGCACGGTGTCGACGACGTCGAACGCGAAGGACATGTGCATGGTCTCGTCCCGGAACACCCAGTTGGTGCCGGTGGCCAGGCCGTGCAGCAGGCCCCGGCTGCGGAACCAGTAGACGTAGGCGAAGGCGCCGTAGAAGAACAGGCCCTCGATGCACGCGGCGAAGCAGATGAGGTTGAGCAGGAAGCGGCGGCGGTCGGCCCGGGTCTCCAGCCGGTCGATCGACTCGACCGAGTCCATCCACCTGAAGCAGAACTCGGCCTTCTCGCGGATCGAGGGGATGTTCTCCACGGCCGCGAAGGCGGCGGCACGGTCGTCCGGGTCGGGCAGATAGGTGTCCAGCAGCGTCAGGTAGAACTGGACGTGCACGGCCTCCTCGAAGAGCTGGCGGGACAGGTACAGCCGCGCCTCGGGGGAGTTGATGTGCTTGTACAGGGTCAGCACCAGGTTGTTCGCGACGATCGAGTCACCGGTGGCGAAGAAGGCCACCAGCCGGCCGATCAGGTGCTGCTCCTCGGGGCTGAGCCTCGCCAGGTCGGCGACGTCCGAGTGGAGATCGACCTCCTCGACGTGCCAGGTGTTCTTGATGGCGTCCCGGTAGCGCTCGTAGAAGTCCGGGTAGCGCATGGGGCGCAGGGTCAGTTCGAAGCCCGGGTCGAGCAGGTTCTTCGTGGCGGGGTTCGCGGGGTTGGCGGGGGTCTCGGTGGTCATTACTGGCAGGCCTCGCAGGACTCGGGGTTTTCCAGGGAGCAGGCGACCGCCTCGGGGTCGGGGGCGGCCTGCACGGGGACGGCGGCGGTTCGGCCCGCGGCGCGGGCGATCCGGGTCGCCGGGCGCGAGCGCAGGTAGTAGGTGGTCTTCAGGCCCTGCTTCCAGGCGTAGGCGTACATCGAGGAGAGCTTCCCGATGGTCGGCGTCTCCAGGAACAGGTTCAGGGACTGGGCCTGGTCGAGGTACGGGGTGCGGGCGGCGGCCATGTCGATCAGGCCGCGCTGCGGGATCTCCCAGGCGGTGCGGTACAGCGCGCGCACGTCCTCGGGGATCCAGGAGAAGCCCTGCACCGAGCCGTTGGCCTCGCGCAGCGCCTCACGGGTGCGGGCGTCCCACACACCGAGCCGCTTCAAGTCGTCCACCAGGTAGGAGTTGACCTGGAGGAACTCGCCCGACAGGGTCTCGCGCTTGAAGAGGTTGGACACCTGCGGCTCGATGCACTCGTAGACACCGGCGATGGAGGCGATGGTCGCGGTCGGGGCGATGGCCAGGAGCAGGGAGTTGCGCAGCCCGGTCGTCGCCATGCGCGCGCGCAGCGCGGCCCAGCGCTCCGGCCAGGTGGGCTCGACGCCGTAGTGGTCCGGGTGCAGCACCCCCTTGGCCGTACGGGTCTTCTCCCAGGCCGGCGCGGGGCCGTTGCGTTCCGCGAGGTCGGCGGAGGTCTCGTACGCGGCCAGCATGATCCGCTCGGCGATGCGGGTGGACAGGGCCTTCGCCTCGGGGGAGTCGAAGGGCAGGCGCAGCCGGAAGAAGACGTCCTGGAGGCCCATCGCGCCGAGACCGACCGGGCGCCAGCGGGCGTTGGAGCGGCCCGCCTGCTCGGTCGGGTAGAAGTTGATGTCCACGACCCGGTCCAGGAAGGTGACCGCGGTGCGGACGGCGGCGTCCAGGCGCTCCCAGTCCATGCCGCCGCTCGCGGGGTCGGCGAAGGCGCCGAGGTTGACCGAGCCCAGGTTGCAGACCGCCGTCTCACCGTCGTCGGTGACTTCCAGGATCTCCGTGCAGAGGTTGGAGGAGTGGACGACGTGGCCCGGGGTGGCGGTCTGGTTCGCGGTGCGGTTGGCGGTGTCCTTGAAGGTCATCCAGCCGTTGCCGGTCTGCGCGAGGGTCCGCATCATCCGGCCGTACAGCTCACGGGCCGGGAGGGTCTTCCTGGCGAGCCCCTTCGCCTCGGCCTCCCGGTAGGCCGCGTCGAACTCCTCGCCCCACAGGTCGGCCAGCTCCGGCACGTCGGCGGGGGAGAACAGCGACCAGGTCCCGTCGGCGTCCACGCGGCGCATGAACTCGTCCGGCACCCAGTGCGCGAGGTTCAGGTTGTGCGTACGGCGGGCCTCCTCGCCGGTGTTGTCCCGCAGCTCCAGGAACTCCTCGACGTCCGCGTGCCAGGTCTCCAGGTAGACCGCCGCCGCGCCCTTGCGCCGGCCGCCCTGGTTCACGGCGGCGACCGAGGCGTCCAGCGTCTTCAGGAACGGGATGATGCCGTTGGAGTGCCCGTTGGTGCCGCGGATCAGTGAACCCCGGGAGCGGACGCGCGAGTAGGCGATGCCGATGCCGCCGGCGTGCTTGGACAGGCGGGCGACCTGGTGGAGGCGGTCGTAGAGGGAGTCCAGCTCGTCCTTGGGGGAGTCCAGGAGGTAGCAGGACGACATCTGGGCGTGCCGGGTGCCGGAGTTGAAGAGGGTGGGGGAGGAGGGGAGGTAGTCCAGGCGGCTCATCAGGCCGTACAGGGCGGCGACCTCGTCCACGGACCGGACGGTGTCGTCCTCCGCGAGCCCGGAGGCGACCCGCAGCAGGAAGTGCTGGGGCGTCTCGACGGCCTTGCGCGTGATCGGGTGGCGCAGCAGGTAACGGCTGTACAGGGTGCGCAGCCCGAAATAGCCGAAGCGGTCGTCGGCGTCCGGGTCGACGAGGGCGTCGAGACGGTCCGCGTGCAGCCGTACGAAGGCGGCCGTGCGGTCGGCGATCAGGCCCTCGCGGTGGCCGGTGGCGACCGAGTCGGTGAAGGAGACGACGCCCTGGGAAGCGGCCTCGGCCCGGATGGAGAGGGTCAGCAGCCGGGCGGCCAGCCGGGAGTAGACCGGGTCCTCGGAGATCAGGCCCGCGGCGGCCTCCGTGGCCAGCTCGCGCAGCTCGGCCTCGTCGGCGTGCGCGGACCGGCCGCGGAGCGCGGCGGCGGCCACCCGGCCGGGATCGGCGTCGGGGAGATCGGCGGTCAGCCCGGTCAGGGTCCGCAGCAGGGCGGCACCGGGCCCGTCGGGTCCCCCGGGGGCGGGGGCGGCGGTCCCCGGGGCGGCTGGAGCCGGCACCGGGTCCGCTGAAGCCGGGTCGGCTGGCGCGATGGTCACGTGGAGCACTCCCTCGCTCGGCACGGGGCCTGGGGGAGGGCAGGGGGCAGCACACGAGCGCACGCGGCGTCGCGCGTCCACCGGCCCACTCCACGAGGCCCGGACGTCATGGCACCCGGGCCGGGACGGCCGGGCGCACTGTCGGCAGGTCCTCGGACTGGACAGGCGTGCGCGCACGTGCGAAGACGTACGGATGCACGCATGTACACCGTTGCGGGTCAGTTCCGGATTCGCACCGGATTCCCCTGCGGCGACAGCGAGCACGAGCATACATCTTGTGCCGGGTGGCGCGAGCACCCCCAGATGTTGTGTCCTGGCGAGGTCTCCCGCCGGTGCCGGGGCGCCGCTGTCAGAGCGTCAGCCGGTACGTGAGCAGCGTGATGTCGTCCAGCTCGGGCAGGGGGTTCCAGTCGCGGCCGGGCGTGCGGACGAAGCCCAGGCGCTCGTAGAGACGGTGTGCGGTGCGCATCGCGGTCTGGGTCGACAGCACGACGCCCGTGCACCCCGCCACGGCCCGGGCGCGGTCCACACAGGCCCGCACGAGCGCCTCCCCGGCCCCGCGGCCGCGTGCCTCGCGGGCGACGGCCAGCATGCGTATCTCGGCCTCCCCGGGGCGCGAGATGTCCGCCATCGGGCCGCCCGACGGCACGAAGGTCACGCCGCCGAGCACCCGCCCGTCCGCCGCGGCGACCAGCACCTCCGCGGCCGCCGCCCGCTTGGCCACGTCCCTCAGCTCGCCCAGGTACGTGTCGTCCTCCCCGAAGTCGAGGAGGCCGTCGCGCAGGTAGGCCTGCGCGGTGATCTCGCCGAGCGTGCCGTACTCCTCGGCCGTCGCCGGCCGGATCACGAAGTCCATGCCGCCGAGTGTGCCCGACGGGTACGACAACGGGCCGCCGGATTTCTCCGACGGCCCGCTGGAGGAGGGGAGCTAGTGCGAGCTGCCCGCCGTGGCAGGCGGCAGTTCCACCTGGACGCCCGGGTCGCCGGCGTCCGCCGTGTAGTCGGCCGGCTTGGTCTCGTCGACGCCGTCGGGCGCCTTGACCGCCCTCAGGACGACGGTCAGGACGACGGTGACCAGGACGTTCAGCACGAAGGCGGTGAGACCGATGTAGCCGATCTCGCCGATGCCGGGGATCTCGTCGGAGGAGCCGCCGAAGTGCTTCTGCGTCGGCGAGGCCACACCGTAGGCGGCGACCGTGCCGTAGACCATGCCGACCGCCCAGCCGCCGAGCAGCGCCCAGCGGTGGAACCAGCGGGTGAACAGGCCGCCGACCAGGGCCGGGAAGGTCTGCAGGATCCAGATGCCGCCCAGGAGCTGGAAGTTGATCGCGACGGTCTTGTCCATGCCCAGGACGAAGATCAGCGCGCCCACCTTCACCAGCAGCGACACCAGCTTGGAGACCTTGGTCTCCTGGGCCGCGGTGGCGTCCGGCTTGATGAAGTCCTTGTAGATGTTGCGGGTGAAGAGGTTCGCCGCCGCGATCGACATGATCGCCGCCGGGACCAGGGCGCCGATGCCGATGGCCGCGAAGGCCACGCCCGCGAACCAGTCCGGGAACATGTTCTCGAACAGCTGCGGGATCGCCAACTGGCCGTTCTCCACCTTGACCCCGGCGGCGATCGCCATGAAGCCGAGCAGCGCGAGCAGGCCCAGCATCAGCGAGTACAGCGGCAGGATCGTGGTGTTGCGGCGGATCACCTCACGGCTGCGCGAGGACAGCGTGGCGGTGATCGAGTGCGGGTACATGAAGAGCGCGAGGGCCGAGCCGAGCGCCAGGGTCGCGTAGGTCCACTGACCCCCCGCGCCGGGCACCACCCCTCCGTTGCCCGACGCGGTGAACTTGTCGTTCGCCGCGGCGAAGATGTCGTCGAAGCCGCCCAGCTTGATCGGGATGTAGATGATCGCCACCGCGATGACGATGTAGATCAGCGTGTCCTTCACGAACGCGATCAGCGCGGGCGCGCGCAGCCCCGACGAGTAGGTGTACGCCGCGAGCACGCCGAAGGCGATCAGCAGCGGCAGGTCCTTGACGAACCAGTTGGTGTCCTCGCCGCCGCCGACACCCATCACGTCGAGCACGGCCTGGATGCCGACGAGCTGCAGCGCGATGTACGGCATGGTGGCCAGGATGCCGGTGACGGCGACCGCCAGCGACAGGCCCTTGGAGCCGAACCGGCCGCGCACGAAGTCCGAGGTCGTCACGTACCCGTGCTTGTGCGAGACCGACCACAGGCGGGGCAGGAAGGTGAAGATCAGCGGGTAGACCAGGATCGTGTACGGCACCGCGAAGAAGCCGGAGGCGCCCGCCGCGTAGATCGCCGCCGGGACGGCCACGAAGGTGTAGGCGGTGTACAGGTCGCCGCCCAGCAGGAACCAGGTGACCCAGGTGCCGAAGGAGCGGCCGCCGAGGCCCCACTCGTCGAGGCTGTGCTCGTTCTCGGCCCTGCGCCAGCGGGCGGCCATGAAGCCCATGGCGGTGACGAGGACGAAGAAGAAGATGAAGACGGCGAGTGCGACGCCGTTGACGCCGTCGTTCATCGCGGCTCACCGCCCTTCGCGGAGGAGGAGGCGGCGGAGTGGGCGGCGCGCCCGCGCTGGTCGCGCTGCCAGAGTTTGTACGCGAGGACCGTGAGCAGGGTCGAGATCAGCACCCAGGCCATCTGGTACCAGTAGAAGAACGGGATGCCGATGAACGTCGGGTCCGCCTTCGCGTACGAACCGACCCAGAGCATGGCGACGAACGGTGCGACGAGACAGATCCCGATGACGACCCGCACCGGGGTCACCACCGGCTCTCTGCTCGCCTCGGTGTCTTCTGGCATGCGCGGCTCCGTCCCCTCGCTGATCACCTCGTGCAGTGCGCACGAAATGTAGGTGACGGCGTAAGGACAGCGGAAGACCTCGTCCGTATATCGGTCCCCAACCGAAACTTCGCACCCGGGCGCGGGAAAGGTACGCCTGGAATGTACTAGTCCTGCGGGCGCTTGAGCCGGGCCACGAACTTGTAGCGGTCGCCGCGGTACACCGAGCGCACCCACTCCACCGGCTGGCCGGTGCGGTCCCGCGAGTGCCGGGAGAGCATCAGCATCGGCAGGCCGACGTCGGTACCGAGCAGGCCGGCCTCGCGCGGGGTGGCCAGGGAGGTCTCGATGGTCTCCTCCGCCTCGGCGAGGTGGACGTCGTACACCTCCGCGAGCGCGGTGTAGAGGGACGTGTACTTCACCAGGGAGCGGCGCAGGGCCGGGAAGCGCTTCGCGCTGAGGTGGGTGGTCTCGATCGCCATGGGCTCGCCGTTGGCCATGCGCAGCCGCTCGATGCGCAGGACCCGGCCGCCGGCCGTGATGTCCAGCAGTCCGGCGAGCCGGTCGTCCGCGGTGATGTAGCCGATGTCCAGTAGCTGCGAGGTGGGTTCGAGGCCCTGGGCCCGCATGTCCTCGGTGTACGAGGTGAGTTGCAGCGCCTGCGACACCTTGGGCTTGGCGACGAAGGTGCCCTTGCCCTGGATGCGTTCCAGGCGGCCCTCGACGACCAGTTCCTGCAGGGCCTGGCGCACGGTGGTGCGCGAGGTGTCGAACTCGGCGGCCAGTGTGCGCTCGGGCGGGACCGGGGTGCCCGGCGTCTGGGTCCGGGTCATGTCGAGCAGATGCTTCTTCAGACGGTAGTACTTGGGCACGCGCGCGGTACGGACGGTCGCCCCACCCTCGTTCTCCGCACTGCTGACGTCGGTGCTCATGCTCTGCCTTCCCGGCTCCGGGTGCCGAAGCGACCGCTATCCCTGTCGGCCACGGCTCACATCGTGGCACGGCTCCGTGCGGGGATGCCCCCGTACGCTCCGTGATCCCTTCTGTATACCCGGGGGAACACCCTTGGTCTAGTCCACAGCGGGTTCAGGCGCCGCTGGTACGCGCGTTCGGGGCCGCGCCGGCGGGTCGTTCGGTGGGGGGTGGTACACCCGTTCCCGGTCCGCCCGTTCTGTCGCTTGCGCAATGAAAGGTCCCTGCATATCTCGGTCCCATCACGGACGGACCGGGGGAGTTTGAACACCCTTGACAGTCCTATTGGTCTGGGCCAAGCTCCCCCTACTGGTCTACACCATTGGTCCAGATCCCGGCCCCATGGGCGGTCCGCGTCGACGAGCAACCGCGGGGAGGCAGGGGGGTTGTGTGGCATCCCTGAGGAGGATGGCGTGAAGCGCAAGCTTATAGCCGCGATCGGTATCGCGGGCATGATGGTCTCGATCGCCGCGTGCGGGGGCGACAGCGACGACGGGGACAAGAAGGCCGGGGCCGACGGGTACGCCGGCGAGACGCTCACCGTGTGGGTGATGGACGGCTCCTCGCCGGACGACTGGCAGGCGGACCTCGCCAAGGAGTTCGAGGCGAAGACCAAGGCCAAGGTCAAGTTCGAGATCCAGAAGTGGAACGGCATCCAGCAGAAGCTGACCACCGCTCTGTCCGAGGAGAACCCGCCCGACGTCTTCGAGATCGGCAACACCCAGACCCCGGCCTACGCCAAGACCGGCGGCCTCGCGGACCTGAGCGACCTCAAGAGCGAGATCGGCAAGGACTGGTCCGAGTCCCTCAACAAGTCCGCCGTCTTCGACGGCAAGCAGTACGCGGCCCCGTGGTTCGTGGTCAACCGCACGGTCATCTACAACAAGAAGATCTGGGCGGACGCGGGCATCAAGGAGACGCCCAAGACCCGCGACGAGTTCTACAACGACCTCAAGACGATCGGCGAGAAGACCGACGCCGAGCCGATCTACCTGCCCGGCCAGAACTGGTACCACTTCGTGGGCCTGGTCATCGGCGAGGGCGGCGAGCTGGTCAAGAAGGACGGCGACAAGTACGTCTCCAACCTCGACGACCCGAAGGTCGCCGCGGCCACCGAGACCTACAAGAAGTTCCAGGCCCTCTCCAAGGCACCCAAGGACAAGGACGAGGCCACCCCGCAGCAGGGTGAGATCTTCGCCAAGGGCAAGACGGGCGCCATCATCGGCATGGGCTGGGAGGGTGGCACGGCGGTCACCGCCAACCCGGCGATCGAGAAGGACCTCGGCTACTTCACCATTCCGGGTGCCACGGCGGACAAGCCCGAGGGCGTCTTCCTCGGCGGCTCCAACCTGGCCGTCGCCGCGGGCAGCAAGAAGCAGGACCTCGCCAAGGAGTTCCTGAAGATCGCCCTCTCCGACAAGTTCGAGGGCGGCCTGGCCAAGGCCAACGGCGTCATCCCGAACAAGGAGGCGCTGCAGAGCAACCTGGAGGGCAACGCCGCCGCCCAGGCCGCCGCGCCGGCCTCCAAGTTCGGTGACACCACGCCGCTGATCCCCGAGTGGGCCGCGGTCGAGAACGACCCGAACCCGATCAAGACGTACCTGACGGCCGTCCTGAAGGGGAAGACCCCGGCCGAGGCCGCCAAGCAGGTCGAGGGCGAGTTCAACAAGCGCCTGGCGCAGCAGCAGTAGCACTGGGTGAGCCGGGGCGGGGGCTGACACACGACGGCCCCCGCCCCGGCATCGAGGTGAACAGGTCGAGAAGAGAGAGACCGCGAGCATGACCGTGCAGACCGAACGGCCGCCCTCAGGCCCGTCGGACGTCCGCAAGGCGGACGCGGGGGGAACCGGCGGGCCGAGAGCGAGAGCCGGGTCGCGCGCCGGCGCGCTGGCCCCGTATCTGCTGTTGCTGCCCGCCGTCGCGGCCACCGTGCTGCTGCTCGGCTGGCCGCTGGTGAAGGACGGCCTGCTGTCCTTCCAGAACCTCAACATGGCGCAGCTGATCCAGCACGTCACCGAGTGGACGGGCTTCGACAACTACAAGGAGGTCCTCACCGGCGAGGACTTCTGGCGCGTCACCCTGCGTTCCATCATCTTCACCGCGGTCAACGTCGTTCTCACCATGGTGGTGGGCGGCCTGATCGGCCTTCTGCTCGCCCGCCTCGGCAGGGTGATGCGGTTCGTGCTGATGATCGGCCTGGTACTGGCGTGGGCCATGCCGGTGGTCGCCGCGACCACCGTCTACCAGTGGCTCTTCGCCCAGCGCTTCGGCGTGGTCAACTGGGTGCTCGACAAGCTCGGCTGGCACTCCATGGCCGACTTCAGCTGGACCGGCAGCCAGTTCTCGACGTTCTTCGTCGTCACCGTGCTGATCGTCTGGATGTCCGTGCCGTTCGTCGCGATCAACCTGTACGCCGCGACCACCACCATCCCCAGCGAGCTGTACGAGGCCGCCGCCCTCGACGGGGCCGGCACGTGGCGCAGCTTCACCTCGGTCACGCTGCCCTTCCTGCGTCCCTTCCTCTACGCGACGACGTTCCTGGAGATCATCTGGATCTTCAAGGCGTTCGTCCAGGTGTACACGTTCAACGGCGGCGGCCCGGACCGTCTCACCGAGATCCTGCCCGTCTACGCCTACATCGAGGGCGTCGGCAACCAGCACTACGGCATGGGTGCGGCGATCGCGGTCCTGACCATCCTGATCCTGCTCGGCCTGACCGCGTACTACCTCAAGATCGTGCTCAAGCAAGAGGAGGACGAGCTGTGAAGCGCTCGCTCTTCGGCCGCCTGTGGCCCAACGTCACGGCCGTCGTCCTGTTCATCGGCCTCGTCTTCCCCGTCTACTGGATGTTCTCCACGGCCTTCAAGCCGGCCGGCGACATCATCTCGGAGGACCCGGTCTGGTTCCCGACCGACGTCACCCTCCAGCACTTCAAGACCGCGACCGAGGCCGACCACTTCTGGACCTACGTCGGCAACTCGTTCATCGTCACCGTCTGCGCGGTCGTCTTCTCGCTGATCATCGCCCTGGCCGGGTCCTTCGCCCTGGCACGGATGCGGTTCAAGGGGCGGCGCGGCTTCATCGTCGGCTTCATGCTCGCCCAGATGGCGCCCTGGGAAGTCATGGTCATCGCGATCTACATGATCGTGCGCGACGCGTCCATGCTGAACAGCCTCGTGCCGCTCACGCTCTTCTACATGATGATGATCCTCCCCTTCACCATCCTGACGCTGCGCGGCTTCGTCGCCGCCGTGCCGAAGGAGCTGGAGGAGTCGGCGATGGTGGACGGCTGCACCCGGGTGCAGGCGTTCCGCCGGGTCATCCTGCCGCTGCTCGCCCCGGGCCTGATGTCCACCTCGATGTTCGGTTTCATCACCGCCTGGAACGAGCTGCCCCTCGTCCTGGTCGTCAACAAGGAGGCGGAGTCCCAGACCCTGCCGCTGTGGCTGACCAGCTTCCAGACCGTGTTCGGCGACGACTGGGGAGCGACCATGGCCGCCTCCTCCCTGTTCGCCATCCCGATCCTGATCCTCTTCGTCTACCTCCAGCGCAAGGCCGTCAGCGGCCTGACCGCCGGCGCCGTGAAGGGATAGCACCACCGATGACCACCCTTGCCAGGGCCACCGACACCCTCACGCGCGACGCGCTCACCGTCCTCCAGCCCGGCTTCGCCGGCACCACCGCCCCCGACTGGCTGCTGCGCCGGCTCGGTGAAGGGCTCGCCTCCGTCGCCCTGTTCGGGCGCAACGTCTCCTCCCCCGAGCAAGTGGCGGCGCTGACCGCGCAGTTGCGCGCCGAGCGCGAGGACGTGCTGGTCGCCATCGACGAGGAGGGCGGCGACGTCACCCGCCTCGAGGTGCGCACCGGTTCCTCCTTCCCCGGCAACCACGCCCTCGGCGCCGTGGACGACGTCGGGCTCACCCGCGCGGTGGCCGCGGAACTGGGCCGCCGGCTCGCCGCCGCGGGCGTCGACTTCAACTGGGCCCCGTCCGCCGACGTGAACTCCAACCCCGACAACCCGGTCATCGGCGTGCGTTCCTTCGGCGCCGACACCGACCTGGTCGCCCGGCACACCGCTGCCTACGTCACCGGCATGCAGTCCGCGGGCGTGGCCACCTGCACCAAGCACTTCCCGGGCCACGGCGACACGGGCGTCGACTCCCACCACGCCGTGCCGCGCATCGACGTGGACGCCGGCGTGCTGGCCGAGCGGGACCTCGTCCCGTTCCGCGCCGCCATCGCGGCCGGCACCCGCGCGGTGATGAGCGCCCACATCCTGGTCCCGGCCCTCGACCCGGACCGCCCGGCAACGTTGTCCCGCCGCATCCTGACCGACCTGCTCCGGGGCGAGCTGGGCTACGACGGGCTCATCGTCACCGACGGCATCGAGATGCAGGCCATCGCCGGCACCTACGGCATCGAACGCGGCACCGTCCTGGCGGTCGCGGCCGGTGCCGACGCGATCTGCGTGGGCGGCGGCCTGCACGACGAGGGCACCGTACGGCGGCTGAGCGACGCGCTGGTCGAGGCCGTCCGCGCGGGTGAACTGCCCGAGGAGCGCCTGGCCGACGCGGCGGAGCGGGTCAGGGCCCTGGCCCGCTGGACCGCGGCGAACCGTCCCGCCGACGGGGAGCCGGACACCGCGGACGGCGACGTGGGCCTGCGTGCGGCCCGGCGCGCCCTGCGCGTCACCGCCGCCGGGGACGCCACCGCGCTCACCGAGCCGCCGTACGTCGCCGCGTTCACCCCCGTGGCCAACATCGCCGTGGGCGACGAGACGCCCTGGGGCGTGGCCGCCGAACTCGCCCGCCTGCTCCCGGGCACCGAGACCGGCAGCTTCAACGGCGCCGACGCCGGAAGCGAGGCGCTGGCCGCGGCGGGCTCCCGGCGCATCGTCGCCGTCGTCCGCGACGAGCACCGCCACCCGTGGATGGCGGCGGCCCTGGACGTCCTGCTGGCGGCCCGGCCCGACACGGTCGTCGTCGAGATGGGCGTGCCGCGTGCCCGGCCCCGCGGCGGTCTCCACCTGGCCACCCACGGTGCCGCCCGCGTCTGCGGCCGTGCCGCCGCGGAGGCCATCGCCGGCGTCTGACGAACACCCTGTCGCCGTACCGAAGGCGCCGGTCCCGCGTACGGACCGGCGCCTTCGGCGTGCGCACCCGCCCGCGCGGGGCGCAGCGAGGCCGTCCGTGCCGCGGGCGCGGGAACGGCAGAGGCGCCGGACCCCTGTGACGGGTCCGGCGCCTGGCGCGCGTGGGTGTCCGGCCCGGCCCGGTGGCGCCGGGCCGGGAGGGCTGGTCAGATGCCCTGCCAGTCCGGCTTGTGGGCGTAGGTGTGCCGGAAGTAGTCGGCGAGCTTCAGCTTGGACGCGGCGGCCTCGTCGACGACGACCGTGGCGTGCGGGTGCAGTTGCAGGGCGGAGGCCGGGCACACGGCCGCGACCGGGCCCTCGACGCTCGCGGCGACCGCGTCGGCCTTGCCCTCACCGGTGGCGAGCAGCACCACGTGCCGCGCCTCCAGGATGGTGCCGATGCCCTGGGTGATCACGTGGTGCGGCACCTGCTCGATGTCGCCGTCGAAGAAGCGGGCGTTGTCGACACGGGTTTGCTCGGTCAGCGTCTTGATCCGCGTCCGCGAGGCGAGCGAGGAGCACGGCTCGTTGAAGCCGATGTGCCCGTCGGTGCCGATGCCCAGCAGTTGGAGGTCGACCCCGCCGGCACCGCTCAGCGCCCGGTCGTAGGCCTCGCACGCGCCCTGCACGTCCGTGGCCGTCCCGTCGGGGCCCATGAACGCGTCCATGCCGATGCCCAGCGGTTCCAGCACCTCGCGCCGCAGCACCGAGCGGTACGACTCCGGGTGGTCCGCGGGCAGCCCCACGTACTCGTCGAGCTGGGCGATCCGTGCCCGCGCGGTCTCCACGGCACCCGAGCGCACCTTGGCCGCCAGCGCCTCGTACACGGGCAGCGGCGTCGAGCCGGTGGCCACCCCGAGCAGGGCGTCGGGCTTGCGCCGGAGCAGCTTCGCCATGGCCTCGGCTATGAGTTCGCCGCCCGCCTTGGCATCGGGAACGATGACAACTTCCACGCTGGCCTGCCGTTTCGAAGAGAGGACTCACCCGGGGTCCGGGACTGGCTATGTGGTTTAGACCAATCTAACAGAGCGGGGCCCCGCGGTCGCGCCCAAACGGTCGGCCGGGTGACGGGGCCCTGGGCGGCGGGCGCGCGAAAAATGAACCCCTCGGTCCGCCCCCGCGTGTGAGCCAACAGGGTTAGGCTTCTGGCGGCTGCCGATGTGCCCGTGCGGCCGGCGCGGCCACCGGCAACAAACGACGTCCACCGCATGGACACGGTAAGTGGTCTAGTCCAGAATGGTCGCTGGGACACCGACCGTGTCACGCGCGAGGTGATCGTCAGACTTCCGTCCTCCCCGCACAGGAGGACGGACCGAGGAACCGGAGCTCTCTGCCCTGACTGCCCCGGCTCCTCACCCTTCGGCCGACCGGGACCGCACACCCCACGGCCGATGTTGCTCCGGGCTGCGGTGCCGGGAGGGTTGAGGGTCCCTCCCAGGCGCCGCGGCCCGCGGGTGTCTCAGGGGGCGTCCGCGCCGCGCCGGGCCCCCTCGGGGCGGGGGAGCAGTGGACGGCGGCTGGTTTCGATCGCTGTCCGTACCGCCAGGTACGCTCAGCCCCGTGCCCTCCATGAACGAACTCGTACGCCAGCACACCGCGCTCGACGACTCCGACCTCGAGTGGCTCCATCTGCTGGTCTCGGAGTGGCAGCTCCTGTCCGACCTCTCCTTCGCCGACCTGGTCCTGTGGGTGCCCACCCGCGACGGCACGCGCTACGTCTCCGTCGCCCAGATGCGGCCCAACACCGGCCCCACGTCGTACCAGGACGACATGGTCGGCCACCTGGTCCCGCGCGGCCGTCGCCCCATGCTGGACGCCGCCCTGGACGAGGGCCGCATCGTGCGCGAGGGCGACCCCGAGTGGCGCGAGGAGGTCCCGGTCCGCGTCGAGTCCATCCCGGTACGCCGCCAGGGACGCGTCCTGGGAGTCATCGCCCGCAACACCAACCTGCTCACCGTGCGCACACCGAGCCGGCTGGAGCTGACCTACCTGCAGAGTGCCTCCGACCTGGCCCAGATGATCGCGGCCGGCGCCTTCCCGTTCGAGAACCAGCAGGTCGACATGGACGCCTCGCCCCGCGTCGGCGACGGCCTGATCCGGGTCGACGGCGACGGCATCGTCCAGTACGCCTCCCCGAACGCGTTGTCGGCCTATCACCGCATGGGTCTGGCCGCCGACCTGGTCGGCCACCACCTGGGGCGGACCACCGCCGAACTCGCGCCGTCCCGCGGCCCGGTGGACGAGGCGCTCGCCAAGGTGGCCAGCGGCTGGGCGCCGCGCGAGTTCGAGATCGAGGCACACGACGGCGTGATCCAGTTCCGCGCCATCCCGCTCAAACCCAAGGGCACCCGCATCGGTTCGCTGGTGCTCCTGCGCGACGTGACGGAACTGCGCCGTCGCGAGCGCGAGTTGATCACCAAGGACGCCACCATCCGGGAGATCCACCACCGGGTGAAGAACAACCTCCAGACGGTGGCGGCCCTGCTGCGCCTGCAGGCCCGGCGCATCGAGTCCGACCGGGGCCGCGAGGCGCTGGAGGAGGCGGTGCGCCGCGTGGGCTCCATCGCGATCGTGCACGAGACGCTCTCCCAGAACCTGGACGAGCGCGTGGAGTTCGACGAGATCGCCGACCGCGTGCTGGCGATGGTGGCCGAGATCTCCCCGGGCAGGGTCACCGGCCGGCGCACCGGCCGCTTCGGCATCCTCGACGCCGAGGTCGCCACCCCGCTGTCCATGGTGCTCACCGAGGTGCTCCAGAACGCCCTGGAGCACGGCTTCCGGGACAGCGACACCGGCACGGTCGAGGTCTCGGCGGTCCGCGGCGGCAGCACCAAGGAGGCCCGGCTCCTGGTCACCGTCCAGGACGACGGCGTCGGCCTGCCCGAGGGCTTCGACCCGCACCGCTCCGGCAACCTCGGGCTGCAGATCGTGCGCACCCTGGTCGAGGGCGAGCTGAGCGGCACCTTCGACATGGTCCCGGCCTCCGAGCGCGGAACGCGGGTGATCCTCGACATCCCGGTGCCCGCCGAGAAGTAGACCAGGAGCCGAGGAACGCCCCGGACGGCGCTGCCGGACACAGCAAAAAGCCCCGGACCCGTGAAGGTCCGAGGCTTGTGCTCGTGCGCTACATCGTCCGATGCGCATCGGGGGTACTGCGCGCTGCGGCTCGGGAGCGGGGGATGCGTACTCGCTGTACGCGCCGCCAAGCTGAGGCTGTCAGTAGGGGTGGGTTGTCAGGCGGAGGCCTGACGGGCCCGGTTGCGGGCGGCACGGCGCTTCATTGCGCGACGCTCGTCCTCGCTGAGACCACCCCAGACGCCGGAGTCCTGGCCGGACTCGAGCGCCCACTGCAGGCACTGCTCCATGACGGGGCAGCGACGGCAGACGGCCTTGGCTTCCTCGATCTGCAGCAGCGCGGGACCGGTGTTGCCGATGGGGAAGAAGAGCTCGGGGTCTTCCTCGCGGCAAACGGCGCGGTGACGCCAGTCCATGGCTGCTACCTCTCCTTGGTATTACATGCTCGAATGCTTGTGAATGTGAACGCTTTCACGAATCCCTCAACAAGGGAAGGGCCTACAGCCAGGTTCCCTGGCGTGGTCCTGTGGTTTGAAGAGGGGTTCCGGTGATCTGTGGATGCCGGTCCTGCGGGCTGTCCCGATCGCCAAGAAGAGACTCGCAAACCTCGGCGGCGGATACAACCCCTTCCGGAAAGTTTTTTTTGATTCTTCGGTGTCGACTAGGTCACAGCCGTACTTCCATGGGGTGGACCCTGGTCTAAACGTTCGAGTGAAAGGACTTTCGCCCCTTCTGCTCACACAATCACACGCAGTGCACGGCGTACGCCTGTGAACGTCACGCTGGTTCGCAGACCCAGGTGGTCACCGTCCATCTGAAGGGGCAGGGGCACCTTCGAATGCAAGGTGAAGTCGGTCAGATCATGCAGGGAGACCGCGTGCCGGCCCCGCGGCCCGCGCTCGGGGGACGAAGTGAGCAACTGGGTGCCATACCGGGCAACCGCGGCCGTCGACAGCCGACTGAGGCCGAAGACGTCGAGCGCGGTGTCGAACGACGCCTCGGGGGAGGCGTAGATCGGCCGGTTGCCGAGGAACGTCCAGGGGCAGGTGTTCGAGACTATGGACAGCACCAGATCGGTGACCGGGTCCTCGCCCTCCCGCTCCAGCGTGATCGTCCCGCTGCGGCGGTGCGGCTCGCCGATGAGCTGGCGCACCACCTGGCGGACGTACAGCGCGTGCGTCGACTTCCTGCCGCGCTCGCGGTGCTGCTCGACGCGGCCGACCACGCCGGCGTCGAAGCCCAGGCCGGCGTTGAAGGTGAACCAGCGGGCCGGGACCGCCTCGTCCTCGGTGCCCGGCGTACCCGAGGCCAGGCCGAGGCCGACGGTCCGTTCACTGCCCTCGCGCAGGGCGTCCAGCAGGGCTCCGGTCGCCTCCACCGCGTGGTTGGGCAGGCCGAGGGCGCGGGCGAAGACGTTGGTGGAACCGCCGGGGACGACCGCGAGACCGGGCAGGTGCTCCGGGTCGGGGCCCGCGTGCAGGAGGCCGTTGACGACCTCGTTCACCGTGCCGTCGCCGCCGAGGGCCACCACCAGGTCGATGTCGTCGCTCCGGGCCGCCTGGCGCCCCAGATCGCGGGCGTGGCCGCGGTACTCGGTGGTGACCGCCTCCAGCTTCATCTCGCTCGCCAGCGCGTGGATCAGCACGTCGCGCGTACGCGCACTCGTGGTGGTTGCCGCCGGATTGACCACGAGAAGTGCACGCATGGTGTGCAGGGTACCTACTGGGCGGTACTCGGCCCAGACCGGAGTGAAGATCGCCACCCGGGCCCACCGCGCGTGATACGCCCGACAACCGGGCGGGCGCGGCCGGGCCCGCGCCGACGGCTACCCTGCAGGGGTGAGCAGTGAGCAGACCCCCGACCCCGCCTCCGCAGCCCCCGAGGAGGCAGAGCCCCGCCCCGCCCGGGTGACCGCCGCGGCCGCGATCGCCGCGCTGGAGGGCCTGGCCCTCGTCGTCGGTGGCGCCTGGATGCTCGTGGGAGGCTTCACCGGACATCCCGACGACCGGACCTCCGCCGTCACCGGCGGAGTCACGCTGATCGTCCTCGCCCTGCTGCCGCTGCTCGCCGCCCGCGGACTGCTCCGCCTGAAGGGGTGGAGCCGGGGGCCCGCCGTGATCACGCAGATCCTGGCGCTGCCCGTCGCCTACAACATGGCGGGGGCCGACAGCCTGGCCGTCCCCGCGGGCGCCGTGCTCGGCGTCCTGGCGCTCGCCGCGCTGTACATGCTCATCAATCCCGAGACCACCCTCGCCCTCGGCATCAGGGGACCGGGCAACGCCCGGAAGTAGCCGGCGGGCGCCCCGCCCGCGCCGGGCGACCGGCCGCGGCTACTCCTCGACCAGCAGCTTCTCCCGCAACTGCGCCAGTGTGCGGGCCAGCAGCCGCGACACGTGCATCTGCGAGATCCCGACCTCCTGCGCGATCTGCGACTGGGTCATGTTGCCGAAGAAGCGCAGGAGCAGGATGCGTTTCTCCCGCGGCGGCAGATCCTCGAGCAGCGGCTTGAGCGACTCCCGGTACTCGACCCCCTCCAGGGCCTCGTCCTCGGCACCGAGGGTGTCGGCGACCGCCGGGGACTCGTCGTCGGTGTCCGGGACGTCCAGCGACAGCGTGGAGTAGGCGTTGGCCGACTCCAGGCCCTCCAGGACCTCCTCCTCCGAGATGGACAGCCTCTCCGCCAGCTCGTGCACCGTGGGGGAGCGGCCGTGCAGCTGGGAGAGCTCCGCCGTGGCCGTCGTCAGGGCCAGCCGCAGCTCCTGGAGCCGGCGCGGGACGCGCACCGCCCAGCCCTTGTCCCGGAAGTGCCGCTTGATCTCGCCGACGACCGTGGGGGTCGCGTAGGTGGAGAACTCCACCCCGCGGTCCGGGTCGAAGCGGTCCACCGACTTGATCAGTCCGATGGTGGCGACCTGGGTGAGGTCGTCCAGCGGCTCGCCGCGGTTGCGGAAGCGGCGCGCGAGGTGTTCGACCAGCGGCAGGTGCATGCGGACCAGCCGGTTGCGCAGCTCCGCGTACTCCGGGCTGTCCTTCTCCAGGGTGCGCAGCTCGGTGAACAGGAGGCGCGCGCCGCTGCGGTCCTGCGGATCGTGCCGTGTGCCCTGCGTGCCCCGCGCACCCGGCGCGTGGCCGTCGGCGTGTCGCTCGTGCTCGCTCATCGTCCCGCCCGTCGCCCTTTCCCGAGCCCGTGCCTCCGCTCGGACGGGCCGGGCGGGGCCGCCCCCGGTCCGCTGCCCGCCCCCCGGAACGACGGCCCCGGGCGAGGTCTCGTCCTCCGGATGCGGCCGGGCCTGCTCGGGGATGCCGTCGATGCCGTCCGCCGTGCGCCGCACCTCGTTCGGAGAACGTGTGCCCTCGGCCGGCAGCTCCCGTGTACCGCGCTCTTCGTCCCGCACCGGCCCGTCCCCGTCCCTCACGCCGGCCCGGGTCCCGCGCCGCGCTGTTTGTAGAGGCTGATCGAAACGGTTCTGTCCTCGTCCACGGCGGAGGAGACCTTGCCCGCGAGGGCGGAGAGCACCGTCCACGCGAAGGTGTCCCGCGACGGGGCGTGGCCGTCCGTGGTCGGCGCCGAGACGGTGACCTCGAGCGAGTCGTCGACGAGGCGGAAGACGCAACTGAGCACCGAGCCGGGCACGGCCTGCTGCAGCAGGATCGCGCAGGCCTCGTCGACTGCGATGCGCAGGTCCTCGATCTCGTCGAGGGTGAAGTCCAAACGAGCTGCGAGGCCGGCCGTCGCCGTACGCAGCACCGACAGGTAGGCACCCGCGGCCGGCAGCCGGACTTCCACGAAGTCCTGGGTCGCGGGCTCGCCTGCGATCTGGGACACCCTCACCTCCAAGGTGGTACAAGCGTTACAGGGCCGAGGGACGCCCCTCGGAGCAACGCGACACGTGGTTCAGCGGTGACGTTATCGCGCTCCGGAGTTTCCTGTCCCCGAGACCCCAGCCCCGTGCTGTCACTCATAGTAAACACATGAACACGCACAGTGGCTAGGGGGTCGGCGGGCCCAAATCGGAAGAGCGCGCGCCGGGTTGACGTACCCAGACGTCAGACGGTCGAACCGTCGCGGGCCGGGGTCACACGAGTACATGATCGACGAAGCACCAACGCCAGCTCTCCCCGGGTTCGAAGGACCGCATCACCGGATGACCGGTCTCCTTGTGATGCGCCGTCGCGTGCTGCCGCGGCGAGGAATCGCAGCAGCCGACATGACCGCAGCTCAGGCACAGCCTCAACTGCACCGGGTCCGTGCCCTCGGCCAGACACTCCGGGCAGGTCTCGCCGCACGGCTCGGGTTCCGGGTGCGGCAGCGCGTCGGCGTGCGTGCACTGTTTCATGATTGCCAGGTTACGACGGGTGTGCGGACGACCGCGCGGAAACCGAGGGCGGGCGAGGACGATGGACGTGATGCCGCTGCTGTTGCTGGTGGCGGGCAGTGCCGCGGTCGCCGCGGCGGGCCGGCGGGTGCCGGTACCGGTGCCGCTGCTGCTGGTCGCGGCGGGCCTGGCGGTGAGCTACGTGCCCGGCGTACCCGACTACACCCTCGACCCGCACGTCGTCCTGCCCCTGCTGCTGCCCCCGCTGCTCTACACGGCGGCCACCGACAGCTCCTACCTGGACCTGCGGGCGCAGGCGAGGCCCGTGGCGCTGCTGTCCGTGGGCTACGTCCTGTTCGCCACCTTCGTCGTGGGCTGCGCGGCCTACTTCATCGTGCCCGGCCTGCCGCTGACCGCCGCCCTCGTGCTCGGCGCGGTGGTGGCACCGCCGGACGCCGTCGCGGCCACGGCGGTCGCCCGCCGCGTGGGGCTGCCGTCCCGGATCACCACGATCCTCCAGGGCGAGTCCCTGGTGAACGACGCCACGGCGATCACCGCCTTCAAGGTGGCGCTCGCGGCGGCCGTTGGGGAGGGCGCGACCTGGGCGGGCGGCATCGGGGAGTTCCTGCTCGCGGCACTGGGCGGCGTCGGTGTCGGACTGGCCCTCATGGTGCCGCTGCACTGGCTGCGCACCCACCTCACGGAGGCGCTGCTGCAGAACACGCTCTCCCTGCTGATCCCGTTCGTCGCCTACGCGGTCGCCGAGCAGGTGCACGCCTCGGGTGTGCTCGCGGTCGTCGTCGTCGCCCTCTACCTGGGCCACCGCGCGTGGGAGGTCGATTTCGCCACCCGGCTCCAGGAGGAGGCGGTGTGGAAGATGGTCGCGTTCGTCCTGGAGTCGGCCGTGTTCGCCCTCATCGGACTCCAGTTGCCCGTCGTCCTCAGGGGCCTGGGCGAGTACGAGGGCGCCGACGCCGCCTGGTACGCCCTCGCCGTCTTCCTGGTGGTCGCGGTGGCGAGGTTCGTGTGGGTGTACCCGGCGACCTTCCTGCCCCGGTTGTCGGCCCGCGTCCGGGCGCGTGAGGGAGCCCTCTCGTGGAAGGGGCCGTTCGTGATCGGCTGGGCCGGGATGCGGGGCGTGGTCTCCCTGGCGATCGCCTTCTCCGTCCCGCTCACCGTGCACGGCGGCGAGCCCTTCCCCGAGCGCAACCTCGTCCTGTTCCTGACCTTCACGACCGTCATCGGCACCCTGGTCGTCCAGGGCGTCAGCCTGCCGCCGCTGATCCGCCTGCTGAAGTTCCCGGCGCACGACGCGCAGGCCGAGACGCTGGCGGAGGCCAACGCCCAGGCGCAGGCCTCACGGGTCGCCGAGGAGCGCCTGGACGCCCTGCTCGCCGACGAGCGCAACACGCTGCCGGCCCCCCTCGCCGACCGCCTGCGCACGGTCCTGGAGCGCCGTCGCAACGCCGTCTGGGAACGGCTCGGCCAGGTCAATCCCGTCACCGGTGAGACCGTCGACGACACCTACCGGCGGCTGTCCCGGGAGATGATCAGTGCCGAGCGCCAGGTCTTCGTCCGGCTGCGGGACGGCCGCTACATCGACGACGAGATGCTCCGGACGCTGCTGCGCCGGCTCGACCTGGAGGAGGCGGCGGCCTACCGCGAGACCACGTGAGCCGGTGCGCCGACGCGGTGGTGTGGCCGCTCAGTGGCCGCTCATGGCCCGCTCAGGGGAAGGGCCGGCCGGTGACGACCGCGGCCAGGGCCGTCCCGCGCGGGAAGACGCCCTCCTCGGTGAGCGTCAGGAGGGCGAACAGCAGCTTGGCCACGTAGACGCGTTCCACGGGCACTCCGTGACGGTGCTCGAAGTCCTCGGCGAAGGCGTCCAGGGCGGGCGTCGTGCGGGCGTATCCGCCGTGGTGGAAACGGTCCTCCAGGCTCCAGGTGCCGCGCGGCCCGCCGAACGCGCGCTCCTGGAGCCGCCGTATGTCGCCCTCCAGGAAGCCGCCCTTGAGCACCGGTATGCCCAGGGCCCGCCGGCCCGGCGGGAGCCCTGCGGCCAGCCCGGCCAGCGTGCCGCCGGTGCCGCAGGCGACGGCGGCCACGTCGGCGTGTTCGCCCAGTTCCTCGCCCAGGGCGCGGCAGCCGCCCACGGCCGGGGCGTTGCTGCCGCCCTCGGGGACGACGAGGGCGTCCTCGGCCTCCACCGTGCGCAGCAGGGCGGTCAGCGTCTCCGGCTCCGTCTTGCGGCGGTACGTCGCGCGGTCGACGAAGTGCAGCCGCATGCCGTCGGCGGCACACCGGGCCAGCGAGGGGTTCAGCGGCCGTCCCGCCAGCTCCTGACCGCGGACGACGCCCACCGTGGGCAGGCCGAGCAGACGGCCGGCGGCAGCCGTGGCCCGCAGGTGGTTGGAGTAGGCGCCGCCGAACGTCACGACCGCGCGGCCGGCCGCCAGGGCGAGATTCGGTGCCAGCTTGCGCCACTTGTTGCCGACCAGTTCGGGGTGGATCAGATCGTCCCGCTTGAGCAGCAGCCGGACGCCGCGCCGCTCGAAGCGCTCGTCCGCCACCTCCTGCACAGGAGAGGGCAGGCGGGGCCGCAGGGCGTCGGGGCCGTCGGTGTCGGTGCCGGTCACCCCGCCATTGTCCCGCCGCCGCACAGGGCGGGCACCTCGCGTCCACCGGTGCCCGACCGCGTCGGCCGGTGACCGGCCCGGCCGGGCCGGTCACTTCAGGCGGTCGCGGATCCGCTCCCGCATCGAGGCCATCGTGAACCCGCGCGGGTCCACCTTTCCCGGCTGCCACTCCAGGTGGCCGATGACGGACCGCTCGTTCCAGCCGTGGTGGCGGCACACGGCCGCGGCGGCCCGCTCGATGGCCTCCAACTGCGCCTGAGGCCAGGGATCGTCGCCGTCGCCGAGGTTCTCGCACTCGAAGCCGTAGAAGTGGCGGTTGCCGTCGGTGCCGGACTCGTTGTCCGGAGGCAGTGCCTTCTCGGCGATGACGGCGCGCAGCACGTCGTCGTCGCCGAGACCGGCGTGGTTGGCGCGGCCGTACCCGACCAGGTGCACCGTGCCGTCCTTGGTGATGACGCCGTGGCACAGCGGGCCCGGCAGGTCCTCGTGGCCCTTGCGGCAGATGTCCACCGTCCGCTCGCTGCCCCTGGTGACCGTGTGGTGGATCATCACGCCGTGCACGGGACCCCACGGGCCCTTGTGGTTGCGGTTGTGCTCCCGCCAGTCGCCGACCTCGACGACGGTGAGGCCCTCCGCCTTCAGTGCCTTGAGGAAGCTGCTCGCGGACATGGGTGAGGCCACGGCCGACTCCTTCGCGCTGCGCGACGGCCGCCCGGCGCGGCCGTCTCGTAGGGAGCTTGTACCGAAACGGAGCGCCGTCCATTGCTTGTTCGGCCCGTGTGCGAGCCGTTTCGGACAACGCCGTCCGCGTTCCCGGAGGCGCGGGGACGGGCCGGACGGGCGCGGTGGAACCAGACATGTCGGGGAGACGTCGAACAAGCCCCCATATCTGCCCCGGCCGGACGTGATCCATTCCCGCTCTTTCGTGTAATAGCACCGGCACGCTCCGTGAGGAAGGCTGGTCCTCGCACATCGATGCCGGGCGCAGTCGTCCGGCATGACCGGGAGGGCAATTCCTTATGTCGGTAGGCGAAGAGGTCCGCACCGAGCAGACCAGGCCGCAGCAGAGCCTGGGCACGGCGGCCGCGCGGAACCTGGCCACCACCACCAAGTCCGTTCCTCAGATGCAGGAGATCAGCTCGCGCTGGCTGCTGCGCACACTCCCCTGGGTGGACATTCAGGGCGGCACCTACCGGGTGAACCGGCGCCTGACCTTCGCCGTGGGCGACGGCCGCGTGACGTTCGTGAAGACCGGAGACCGGGTCGAGGTCATCCCCGCCGAGCTGGGCGAGCTGCCGGCCCTGCGCTCGTACGAGGACGACGAGGTCCTGGCGGAGCTCGCGCAGCGCTGTGAGCAGCGGGAGTTCGGCCCGGGCGAGGTCATCGCCTCCTTCGGCGGCCGGGCCGACGAGGTCTACCTGCTGGCGCACGGCAAGATCGAGAAGATCGGCACCGGCCCCTACGGCGACGACGCGGTGCTCGGCGTCCTCGCCGACGGCGCCTACTTCGGCGACCAGGCGCTCCTGGACGGGGACGCCATCTGGGAGTACACCGCCCGCACGGTCACCGCCTGCACCGTCCTGGTGCTGCCCCGCCAGCAGGTGGAGCAGGTGGCGGAGCGGGCCGATTCCCTGCGCGCGCACCTGGAGCAGGCGCGCGCGATCCCGGAGCAGCGCACCAACAAGCACGGTGAGAAGGAGATCGACCTCTCCGCCGGCCACAGCGGCGAGCCGGACATCCCGCACACCTTCGTCGACTACGAGGCCCGGCCCCGAGAGTACGAACTGAGCGTCGCCCAGACCGTGCTGCGCATCCACTCGCGCGTGGCCGACCTGTACAACCAGCCGATGAACCAGACCGAGCAGCAGATCCGGCTGACGGTGGAGGCGCTGAAGGAGCGTCAGGAGCACGAACTCATCAACAACCGGGAGTTCGGCCTGCTGCACAACTGCGAGTACGACCAGCGCATCCAGCCGCACGACGGTGTGCCCGGCCCGGACGACCTCGACGAGCTGCTGAGCCGCCGGCGCGGCACCAAGCTGCTCCTCGCCCACCCGCGTGCCATCGCCGCCATCGGCCGCGAGCTGAACAAGCGCGGGCTCGTCCCCGAGACGATCGACGTCGGGGGGAACCGCATCCCGACCTGGCGCGGTGTGCCGATCTATCCGTGCAACAAGATCCCGGTCACCGAGGCCCGTACGTCCTCCATCATCGCGATGCGTACCGGCGAGCAGGACCAGGGCGTCATCGGCCTGCGGGCCACCGGCATCCCGGACGAGATCGAGCCGAGTCTGTCGGTGCGCTTCATGGGCATCAACGAGCAGGCCATCATCAAGTACCTGGTCACGGCCTACTACTCGGCCGCGGTCCTCGTGCCCGACGCGCTCGGCGTCCTGGAGAACGTCGAGATCGGCCGCTGGCGGTGACGCCGCAGTCCCCGGTGTCGTGTTCCCGCCCTCCCGGGCGGGAACACCCCAGGGGTACGAACGGGCCCCGGGGGAAGGTGAGTCCATGACGGAGAGCCGGCGCGGCGCCACCGCGACGCCCCTTTCCACCGGAGCGCCGGAAGGGCACGGTCTCATCGGCACGCAGCGGGACAGGGAGCCGGGGGAGCAGCCCGGGGGGCAGGGGCCGGTGGGGGCCGAGGGGCACGAAGCGGCGGTGCTCCTGCGGGAGTCACGGGCGTCGGTCGACCCCGAACTGCGCACCGCCATCGCGTCGTTGCCCGAGTCGATGCGCCGGATCGCGCTGTACCACTTCGGCTGGCAGCACGCGGACGGCACACCCGCGGCGGGCAACGCGGGCAAGGCGATCCGTCCCGCGCTGGTCCTCACCGCGGCGACCGCGCTCGGCGGGCCGGCGGCCCGTGCGGCGGCCGGCCGGGCCGCGGCGGCGGTGGAGCTGGTCCACAACTTCACCCTGCTGCACGACGACGTGATGGACCGGGATGCCACCCGGCGCCACCGGCCCACCGCGTGGACCGTGTTCGGCGACGCCGACGCGATCCTCGCCGGGGACGCCCTCCAGGCGCTCGCCCTGCGGCTGCTCGCCGCGGACCCCCACCCGGCCTCGGCGGCGGCGGCCGCGCGGCTCGCCGACTGCGTCATGGAGCTGTGCGAGGGCCAGCACGCGGACACGGCGATGGAAGGGCGCCCGCCGCAGGGGGTCACCCTCGACGAGACGCTCACCATGGCGGAGGCCAAGACGGGAGCCCTGCTGGGCTGCGCCTGTGCCCTCGGCGCGCTGTACGCGGGTGCCCCCGCGGAGGACGTCGAGGCCCTGGACGCCTTCGGCCGGGAGGCGGGGCTGGCCTTCCAGCTCATCGACGACGTCATCGGCATATGGGGCGACCCGCGCCGCACCGGCAAGCCGGCCGGTGCGGACCTGGCCGCCCGCAAGAAGTCGCTGCCGGTGGTCGCCGCCCTCACCTCCGGCACTCCGGCCGCCGCCGAACTGGCGGAGTTGTACGCGGTGCCGTACGACGAGCACAGGGAGGACCTGGAGCACACCGCCCTGGTGGTGGAGCGGGCCGGCGGCCGGGACTGGGCCCAGGCCCAGGCGGCCGACCGGATGGCGCGGGCTATGCAGGAGCTGGCCCGTGCCGTGCCCGACCCGGAGGCCGCGGGCGGCCTGCTCGCGCTGGCCGAGTTCGTCACCCGGCGCAGCACCTGACGGCCGCGCCGGCCCGGCAAGACCCCGGAGCCCGTGCGGGGCCGTACGGCACCTGACCGACGTACGGCCACGCCGCGGACGGCTCCGGCAGGGCGGGTCCCGCACTTCCCCACGGTGTGCGGGGCCCGCCTCCCTGCCTCTCCCGTCGGACGGACCGCACTGCCCCTTCCCCAGACAACTACACATGGAGTACTGTGAGCGTAGTGGTCAACGCGAAGGGAAGACCGGTTTGCGCAAGCTCACGTACTTCATCGCCTGCTCGATCGACGGCTTCATCGGCGGGCCGGACGGCGACGCGTCGTTCATGATCCCGTTCGTCGACGAGGAGTTCATGGAGTTCCTGAAGGCGGAGTATCCCGAGACGCTGCCGACGCACAGCCGTCGGCCGCTCGGCATCGACGACCTGCCGAACAAGCGCTTCGACACGATCATCCAGGGCCGGGCCAGCTACGACCTGGCCCTCAAGGAGGGCGTCACCAGCCCGTACGCACACCTGCGCGAGTACGTCGCCTCGCGCACGCTCGCCCAGTCGCCCGACCCGAATGTCGAGATCATCTCGACGGACCTGGTCGGCAGGGTCAGGGAGCTGAAGGCGGAGGACAGCGCCTTCGGCATCTACCTGTGCGGTGGGGCGGCCGTCGCCGGCGAACTGGTCGACGAGGTCGACGAACTGGTCATCAAGACCTACCCGGTGATCATGGGCACCGGCATGCCGATGTTCGCCTCCGGGTTCCAGGTCTCCGAGTTCGTACCGGAGTCGGTGCGGACCTTCGGCAACGGCGTCGTGGTGCGGACGTACCGCCGCAAGCACTGAGCCGCCCTCCGCTCCGGCCCGGGCGGCAACGCGAAAGGGGCCCGGCCGGTGTGGCCGGGCCCCTCCGGGCTCCCTTGCGGCCTGCGATGGTGCACCGATCGCGGGCCCGGGTACTGACCTTCGTCAGGCCTTCTTGGTCTCCCAGAAGATCTTGTCGATCTGGGCGATGTAGTCCAGGGCCTTCTGGCCGGTGGCCGGGTCCTTGGAGCCCTTGGCGGCCGACAGGGCCTTCAGGGTGTCGTTGACGAGCTGGTGCAGCTCCGGGTACTTCTCGAAGTGCGGGGGCTTGAAGTAGTCGCTCCACAGCACGGAGACGTGGTGCTTCGCGAGCTCGGCGCGCTGCTCCTTGATGACCGTGGCGCGCGTCTGGAAGTGCGGGTCGTCGTTGCCGGCCATCTTCTCCTGGACGGCCTTCACCGACTCCGCCTCGATGCGGGCCTGGGCCGGGTCGTACACGCCGCAGGGCAGGTCGCAGTGGGCGCTGACCGTGACCTTGGGGGCAAACAGGCGGGAAAGCATGAAGCATTCCTTCCTCGTGATCGTCTTCTCAGGGGGGACATTACTCCCTGGGAGGACCGATTTCGCGGGTGCCCCCGTGGGCTTAGGGCAAAAGTCCGGGGTGAGACTGAGACTGGTGGAGGAAAGACCGGGGAGGTGCCGGGTGATGCCGGAGCAACTGTCGCAGGAGACCGAGCGCCCGAGAGGGGCGTTGCCCTTCGGGCCGGCCGAGGTGACCGGTCCGTCGATGGTGCCCACGCTGCACCACGGCGACGTGCTGCTCGTGCACTGGGGGGCGCGGGTCCGTCCGGGTGACGTCGTGGTGCTGCGGCATCCCTTCCAGCAGGACCTGCTCGTGGTCAAGCGGGCGGCCGAACGGCGGGGGTCCGGCTGGTGGGTGCTCGGGGACAACGCGTTCGCGGGCGGGGACAGCACCGACTACGGCGTCGTCCCGCAGGACCTCGTCCTCGGCCGGGTCCGCTTCCGGTACCGGCCGAGGGCCGGTCAGCGGTCGCCGTTGGCCGTGGTCCGCTGGGCGCTGTCGGCGGTCAGGCCGGTGTCCGCCGACCGGTCCGCCTCCAGGCGCTTGCGGGCGCGGTAGGCCGCCACGTTGGCGCGGGTCGCGCAGCGGTCGGAGCAGTAGCGCCGGGAGCGGTTGGTGGAGGTGTCCAGGTAGGCGTTGCGGCAGGGTGCCGCCTCGCACAGGCCCAGCCGGTCGACGCCGTACTCGGTGAGGTGGAAGGCCAGGCCCATCGCCGCGATGGCGGCGAAACCGGCGGTCGCGTTGGAGGGGTGGTCCGCCAGGTGCATGTGCCACAGCGGGCTGCCGTCCTCCGCGCGCTGGTCGTGGCCGGAGATCTGCGGGCTCACTGGGAATTCCAGGAGAAGCGAGTTCAGCAGGTCCACGGCGAGGGTCTCGTCGCCGCCGTCGGCCGCCTCGAAGACCGCGCGCAGCCGCCCCCGCACCGAGCGGAACCGCGTCACGTCGGCGTCGGACGCGCGCCGGGCCGCCGACTGGTTGGCGCCGAAGAGCTCACGGACGGCCTCCACCGAGGTCAGGGAGTCCTGGCCCCGTGAGGGTTCCTCGGTGTTGACGAGACGTACGGCGTAATCCGAGTAATAGGCCAGTTCCACTTGTAGTCCTTACGAAGGGGCTCTAGGGTCGTGCCTGCGGTCAGGTAATGGCTGACCGTGCTTACAGGGTATTACGTGACGCAGGTACGGAGGGGCTCGATGACCGACGCGGACACCACGAACACGGCCACCGGCGCGGCCACGGGAACGACTCTCGGGACGCCCGCGGCCGCCGGTACCGACTGGCAGGCATGGCAGCGGAGCTGGGACCGGCAGCAGGAGTGGTACATGCCGGACCGCGAGGAGCGGTTCCGGATCATGCTCGACATGGTCGAGGCACTCGTCGGCACGGCACCGCGCGTGCTCGACCTGGCCTGCGGCACCGGCACCATCACGGCCCGGCTGCTCGACCGGTTCCCGCAGGCCACCAGCACCGGCGTGGACCTCGACCCGGCGCTCCTCGCCATCGCCGAGGGCACCTTCGAGGGCGACGAGCGGGTCTCCTTCGTCGCCGCCGACCTCAAGGACCCCGACTGGCCGGCGAAGCTGCCGTACGACACGTACGACGCCGTGCTGACCGCCACGGCCCTGCACTGGTTCCACGCCGAACCCCTCGCTGATCTCTACGGTCGGGTCGCGGGGCTGGTCCGCGACGGTGGTGTCTTCATGAACGCGGACCACATGATCGACGACACGACGCCCCGGATCAACGCGGCCGAGCGCGCACAGCGGCACGCGCGGATGGACACCGCCAAGGAAGAGGGCGCGCTGGACTGGTCCGAGTGGTGGCAGCTCGCCGCCAAGGACCCGGTGCTCGCCGGACCCACCGCCCGCCGGTTCGAGATCTACGGCGAGCACGCCGACGGCGAGATGCCCCCGGCGGCGTGGCACGCGCGCGTACTGCGGGAGAAGGGCTTCGGCGAGGCGCGGCCGGTGTGGTGCTCGCCGTCGGACACCCTGCTGCTGGCGCTCAAGTAGGACCACGTGCCGAGGGGCGGTACGGAAGACCCGTACCGCCCCTCGCCGGCCGTTCTCTCAGAGGACCTTGGACAGGAACGCCTTCGTCCGCTCGTGCTGCGGGTCGGTCAGGACGTCGCGCGGGTTGCCGGACTCGACGACCACGCCGTCGTCCATGAAGACCAGGCTGTCGCCGACCTCGCGGGCGAAGCCCATCTCGTGGGTGACCACGACCATGGTCATGCCGGACTCGGCGAGGTCGCGCATGACGTCGAGGACGTCGCCGACCAGTTCCGGGTCGAGCGCCGAGGTCGGCTCGTCGAACAGCATCAGCTTCGGGTCCATCGCCAGGGCCCGCGCGATGGCCACGCGCTGCTGCTGGCCGCCGGAGAGCTGCGAGGGGTAGTTGCCGGCCTTGTCGCCCAGGCCCACCCGCTCCAGCAGGGCCCGCGCGCGGTCCCTGGCCTGGCCCTTGCCCACGCCCTTCACCTGGACCGGCGCCTCCATGACGTTCTCCAGGGCCGTCATGTGCGGGAACAGGTTGAAGCGCTGGAAGACCATGCCGATGTCCCGGCGCTTGAGGGCGACCTCGCTGTCCTTCAGCTCGTAGAGCCTGTCACCCTTCTGGCGGTAGCCGACCAGCTCGCCGTCGACGTACAGCCGCCCGGCGTTGATCTTCTCCAGGTGGTTGATGCAGCGCAGGAACGTGGACTTGCCGGAGCCGGAGGGGCCGATGAGGCAGAACACCTCGCCCTGCTTCACCTCCAGGTCGATGCCCTTGAGGACCTCGACGGCGCCGAAGGACTTGTGGACGCCCTCCGCCTTGACCATCGGGACGGCGGAGTCCCGCACGCGGGCACCGTCCGTCTTGGCGGGCTTCCCGGTCATGCCATGCCTCCCTTCGGGCGGCCGAGGGAGAACATGGTCGCCCTGACCTTCTGCCACGGCGTCGGCGGCAACTGGCGGCTGGAACCGCGGGCGTAGTGCCGCTCCAGGTAGTACTGGCCGATGCTGAAGACCGAGGTCAGCAGCAGGTACCAGGCCGCGGCCAGGAACAGCATCTCGGCCGGGGCGCCGGAGGTCTGGCCGATGTCCTGGGCGACCCGGAACAACTCGGCGTACTGGACGACCGACACCAGGGAGGTCGTCTTCAGCATGTTGATGACCTCGTTGCCCGTCGGCGGCACGATGACGCGCATCGCCTGCGGGACCACGATCCGGCGCAGCGTCTTGGCGTGGCTCATGCCGAGCGCGTGCGCCGCCTCGGTCTGGCCCTCGTCGACCGCGAGCAGACCGGCGCGGCAGATCTCCGCCATGTACGCCGCCTCGTTGAGGCCGAGTCCGAGCAGCGCCGTCAGGAACGGCGTCATGAAGTCCGACCACTCGTCGCGGTAGAACGGGCCGAGGTTGATGTACTCGAAGACCAGGCCGAGGTTGAACCAGACCACGAGCTGCACCAGGACCGGCGTGCCGCGGAAGAACCAGATGTAGAACCACGCGATGGACGAGGTCACCGGGTTCTTCGACAGCCGCATCACGGCGAGCAGGATGCCGCCGACGATGCCGATCAGCATCGCCAGGACGGTGATCAGCAGGGTCTTGCCCATGCCGGTCAGGATGCGGTCGTCGAAGAAGTAGTCCGGGATCGCGCCCCAGTTGATCTTGCCCTGGGAGAACGCGTACACGACCGCGGCCAGCAGCGCGATCGCGACGACCGCGGAGACGTACCGCCCGTAGTGCCGGACCGGGATGGCCTTGATGGCCTCCGGACGGGTCGGCGGGGTGCCGGGCGGGCCGCCCGGCGTCTTCTCGATGTCAACAGTCACGGATGTTGCCTTTCAGCGCCCGCGCCCGGTCACTTGCCGCCGTTGACGGTGGCCTGGGTGACGGCGCCTTCCGCCACGCCCCACTTGTCCATGATCTTCTTGTAGTCGCCGTTGGCGATCACCGCGTCCAGCGCCGCCTTCAGGGCGTCGCGGAGCTGCGTGTTGTCCTTGGCGACCGCGATGCCGTACGGGGCGGCCTCGACCTGCTCGCCGACGAGCTCGAAGTCCTTGCCGCCGCCGGAGGTCTTCACCGCGTAGGCCGCGACCGGGAAGTCGGAGGAGCCCGCGTCCGCGCCGCCCGCGCGCAGGCGGGTCTGGGCCTGCTGGTCGTTGTCGAAGGCCTCCATGGAGATCTTCTTGCCGGCCGGACACTTCTGGTTCTCGGACTTGGCGAGGTCCTCGGAGACCGTGCCGCGCTGGACCACGAGCTTCTTGCCGCACAGGTCCGACCAGGTCTTGATGCCCCGGTCGTCGCCCTTCTTGGTGTAGATCGAGACACCTGCGGTGAAGTAGTCGACGAAGTCGACGCCCTGGCCGACCTTCTTGCCGGTGTCGGCGTCGATGCCCTCCTGGCGGTCCTTGGTGTCGGTCATCGCGGACATGGCGATGTCGTACCGCTTGGAGCGCAGGCCGGTGATCAGGGTGTCGAAAGTGCCGTTCTCGAATTCGAACTTCACGCCGAGCTGCTTGCCCAGGGCGTCCGCGAGATCGGGGTCGATACCGACGGTCTTGCCGGAGTCGTCCTTGAATTCGACGGGAGCGTACGCGATGTCGGAACCGACCTTGATGGTGCCCTTGTCGCGGATCGACTGCGGGAGCCTGTCGGCCAGCGGAGCGCCGCCCGAGGACTGGGTGTCGCTGCTGCCGGAGTCGCCCTTCTCGGTCTGGTCGCCGCAGCCGGTGAGCAGCAGGGCGCCTGCGACCGCGATCGCACCGACCGCTGTCAGCCGGAAGCGCGCGGCGGTCGTACGACGGGTGGAGCGTGCGGTCATGGTGGTTCCTCCGGCGGATTCGGGAGTAGCCGATGGGGACGGTCGGATTCCGGTGGGGCGGGACGCCGGCCGGGGCCGGCCGGCGTCGTGGGTCGACAGGAGCACGCACCTTCGAGTGCCGCGACCTCGTGTGATTACGGCATCTTGCCATTCGGACTCGGCCATTCAGGGGGGCCGCCATGTCAAAATCGGATAACGGGTCGCACCCCGAACCGCACCAGGTCGGTACATCACGACCGAACCTTTGCGGGAATCTGCCCTTCCGGCCGGAAGATCTACGGAATTTCTCGTTATCCGAACATGGACTGCGCACCGGCAAGGCCGTTGAAGGAGATGTCCGCGGGTCTGTCAAGGGGTGCGGCGAGGTTGTCCGGAACCCTGGCTATGAGGCATGTCACCGACATGCGGCGTTCGGGGTCCGGCATGTGAGCTTGCGCTTATCGGACTCGTCGCGAGGGCCGTCCGTCGGGTAAGAAGGTTCTTTACACCCCTCATCAGGGGCTCAGGGCGCGTGTGCGGCGCGCCCGTCGCGCAGGGGCCTCGTGGCCCGTACAGCCATCTCCCTGTGCGGTGCCCGCCCATTCCTCACCAGGAGTGGACAAAACCCTCAATCCATGAACTCTAAGGGGTAAGACAAAGTGGCAGCGGAGATCGTCAATCCTCGCAGCGACAGCGACGCCGGTGCGGAACAGGGGGAGGGCGTCGAGCCGCTCGACTCCTTCGACCCCGCGTTCGCGCTGCACCGTGGCGGCAAGATGGCCGTGCAGGCCACCGTGCCGGTCCGCGACAAGGAAGACCTGTCCCTGGCGTACACGCCCGGCGTCGCGAAAGTGTGCAGCGCGATCGCCGAGCAGCCGGACCTCGTCCACGACTACACCTGGAAGTCGTCGGTCGTCGCGGTCGTGACGGACGGTACGGCGGTGCTGGGGCTCGGGGACATCGGGGCCGAGGCATCCCTTCCCGTGATGGAGGGCAAGGCCATCCTCTTCAAGCAGTTCGGCGGCGTGGACGCGGTCCCGATCGCGCTGAACTGCACGGACGCCGACGAGATCGTCGAGACCGTGGTCCGGCTCGCGCCCTCCTTCGGCGGCGTCAACCTGGAGGACATCTCGGCGCCGCGGTGCTTCGAGATCGAGCGCAAGCTCCAGGAGCGGCTCGACATCCCGGTCTTCCACGACGACCAGCACGGCACGGCCGTCGTGACGCTGGCGGCGCTGCGCAACGCGGCGCGGCTGAGCGGGCGGACGCTGGGCGAACTGCGGGCGGTGATCTCGGGCGCGGGCGCGGCCGGGGTGGCCATCGCCAAGATGCTGGTCGAGGCGGGTGTCGGGGACGTCGCGGTCGCCGACCGCAAGGGCGTCGTCTCGGCCGACCGGGACGACCTGACACCGGTCAAGCAGGAGCTGGCCTCCTTCACCAACAAGGCCGGGCTCTCGGGCTCGCTGGAGGCCGCCCTCGCGGGCGCCGACGTCTTCATCGGCGTCTCCGGCGGTACGGTGCCGGAGACGGCGGTGGCCTCGATGGCGAAGGGCGCGTTCGTCTTCGCCATGGCCAACCCGGACCCGGAGGTGCATCCGGAGGTCGCCCACAAGTACGCGGCGGTCGTCGCGACGGGGCGTTCGGACTTCCCGAACCAGATCAACAACGTGCTGGCGTTCCCGGGCATCTTCGCGGGGGCGCTGCAGGTGCGGGCCTCCCGGATCACCGAGGGCATGAAGCTCGCGGCGGCGGAGGCGCTGGCCTCCGTGGTGGGGGACGACCTCGCCGCGGACTACGTCATCCCGTCCCCGTTCGACGAGCGGGTCGCGCCGGCGGTGACGGCGGCGGTGGCCGCGGCGGCCCGGGCGGAGGGGGTTGCGCGCCGGTGACGGTGTGACTCCTGCGGTGTGATCTCCGCGGTGTGGTGGGCGGCCTCGTCCCTGGTGGACGGGGCCGCTTGGCTTTGGGTGCGGGTGCGGGTGCGGGTGCGGGTGCGGGTGGGCTGTGCTGGGTGGGGGGTGGGGGCGCCGGCCGGCGCTGGGCGGGTGCCGCTGCGCCCACCCGTGCCACCCCGGCGGCACGACTGCCCGCAGCCGGGGGCGGTCGGCAAGAGGGGGTGTGTCACACGGGACTGTGGTTCCCGTCGGGGGGTGGGGAATCTATCGTCGAGGTCATGTTCGCTGTCTACGCCGCCCGAATCGACCGCGACCAGCCCTTGGCCGGACTGGAGTTGGGAGAGCTGCCCGCTCCCGAGGCCCGGCCCGGCTGGAGCGTCGTCGATGTCAGGGCCGCCTCCCTCAACCATCACGACCTGTGGTCCCTGCGCGGCGTCGGCCTCCCCGAGGACCGGCTGCCGATGATCCTCGGCTGCGACGCCGCCGGGGTCGACGCGGACGGCAACGAGGTCGTCCTGCACTCCGTCATCGGCCAGAGCGGCCACGGGGTCGGCCCCAAGGAGCCCCGCTCCATCCTCACCGAGCGCTACCCGGGGACGTTCGCCGAGCAGGTCGCCGTGCCGACCTGGAACGTGCTGCCCAAGCCCAAGGAGCTCTCCTTCGAGGAGGCCGCCTGTCTGCCGACCGCCTGGCTGACGGCGTACCGGATGCTGTTCACCAACGCCGGGGTGCGTCCCGGTGACTCGGTGCTGGTGCAGGGCGCCGGCGGCGGGGTGGCCACGGCCGCGATCGTGCTCGGCAAGGCCGCGGGGCTGCGGGTCTTCGCGACCAGCCGCGACGAGGCCAAGCGCAAGCGGGCGCTGGAGCTCGGCGCGGTCGAGGCCGTCGAGACCGGGGCGCGGCTGCCGCAGCGGGTCGACGCCGTCATCGAGACGGTGGGCGCCGCCACCTGGTCGCACTCCGTCAAGTCGCTGCGGCCCGGCGGCACGCTGGTCATCTCCGGTGCCACCAGTGGGGACCGGCCCTCCCACGCCGAGCTGACCCGGATCTTCTTCCTGGAGCTCAAGGTCGTCGGCTCCACGATGGGGTCCAAGGACGAGTTGGAGGACCTGCTGTCCTTCTGCGCCGCCACGGGGGTGCGTCCCGTCATCGACGAGGTGCTTCCGATGGACCGGGCCCGTGAGGGGTTCGAGCGGATGGCCTCCGGGGGGCAGTTCGGCAAGATCGTGCTCAGCAACTCCTGAGCGGCCCCGGCTTCTCACCCTTGCCTTCCTGTACGGCGGGTCCGGTTCTCCGGGCCCGCCGTTCGCGTGTCCCTTCTCACGCTTGTCAACCTGTGTTGACAAGCGTGAGAGTGTCAACCTACGTTGACTGTATGAGTGAAGCAACGGATCTCGCCACGCGTGCGGGTGACCGCGATCCCCGGGTCGGGCTGCGGGCCGTCGCCGCCCTGCGGAAGCTGGTGGAGCAGTTGGAGGCGGTGCAGGTGCGCAGTGCACGCCAACGAGGCTGGTCGTGGCAGGAGATCGCCACGGAACTCGGGGTCAGCAGGCAGGCCGTGCACAAGAAGTACGGGAGGCATTGATGTTCGAGCGATTCACGAAGGACGCCCGGGCGGTGGTGCAGGGCGCCGTCGAGCATGCCGAAGAAGCGGGGGCGGGGACCGTCGAGCCCGAGCACCTGCTGCTCGCCCTGCTGGACCGGGAGGGCAGCCGCGCCTCGTTCGCGCTGGCGGCCCTCGGTGCCGGCGAGCACCGGGACGTCGTACGGCAGGAGTTGCGGGACGCGCGGCGCCGTGCCGGTCTGTCGCAGTCAGAGACGGAGGCGCTCGCCGGGTTGGGGATCGACGTCTCCGAGATCGTCGCCCGGGTGGAGGAGGTCCACGGAGTCGGTGCCTTGTCCGCCGACGACCGGAAGCGCGGGCGCCCCTGGACCGGGCACCGGCGTTTCGGCAGGGGCGCCAAGGAGGTCCTGGAGAAGGCGCTGCGGGTCGCCGTCGCCCGGCGCGACCGGCACATCGGGGACGAACATCTCCTCCTCGCCCTGGCCCTGCGTCCCGGTGTGCCCGCCGAGGTGCTCGCCGACCACGGCGTGACCCACGCGTCGCTGACCCGGGTGCTGGGCGACGGAACCGGGCGGGCCTGCGCCTGACTCACGCTTCACCGCAGCGCGACGCCCCTGCGGGAGCCCGGCGCACCGCGCCTCCGCGGGAGCGCCGTGCGCCGGGTCTGCCGTGCCGGGCTCAGGGCTTCGGCGCCCGCAGGATCACCCCGATGTGCGCAGCCGCCTCCGACAGGCGGCGGCGGGAGTCGCGCAACTGGTCGGCCGTCACGCCGTGGTCCCGGGCGGCGTCGCGGATGTCGTCCCGGAAGCGGTCGAGCAGCCGGTCCAGGTCGCGGGCCGGGTCGCCGGTCGATTCCGAGGCGTCCTCGTGTGCCCAGCTCGGGGCGTACTCGGCGGGGAAGTCCTCCCGTGTGACGGAGTACTCGACGCCGGGGGAGTGGTCGGACCGCGGGGTGGTGCTCGCGGTGCCGGTGCGGCCGAAGCCCCAGTCCTTGCCGAACTCCTTCCCGAAGTCCTTTCCGAAGTCGCCGACCTCCTTGGCCAGTTCGCTCAGGCCCTCGCGCAGCCCCGTCGGCCAGTCGCCCCGCGAGAAGTGGGTCTGCACCTGCTCCTGCACGCGTTGGGCGATGCGCTGGACCTCCTCCTGGGCCTGCGCCCGGGCCCGCTCCTGGGCCTCCTTGGCCTGCCGCCGGGCCCGCTGCGCCTCGTCACGGGCGCGGCGACTCTCGTCCTTGGCGCGGCGGGCCTGCTCCTTCCACTCCTGCTTGACCCGCCGCATCTCCTCCTTGGCGGCCCGCCACGCCTCCTTCTCGTCGCTGTCCCCGGCGCCGTCCGCCGAGTCGCCGTACCCTTCGGACGGCTCTGAGTCCGTGCCCCGGCGGGCGGCGGTGGCCGCGGCCCGCATCTCGCGCCGCAGATCGCCGGCCGCGCCCCGCACATCGGCCCGGATCTCGGCGGCCAGCTCGGCGACCGACTCGCGGATCTCCAGCTCCAGGTCGGCCAGTTCCCCGCTGCGGTCGGCCAGTTCGGCCCGGCCGGCGTCCGTGATCGCGTACACCTTCCGGCCGCCCTCGGTGGTGTGGGTGACCAGGCCCTCCGCCTCCAGCTTGGCCAGGCGCGGGTAGACCGTGCCCGCGGACGGGGCGTACAGGCCTTGGAAGCGCTCTTCGAGGAGCCGGATCACCTCGTAACCGTGGCGCGGGGCCTCGTCCAGGAGCTTGAGGAGGTAGAGGCGGAGTCGGCCGTGGGCGAAGACGGGGGGCATGTCAGAGCACCTTCTTGTCGGTCGTGCCGTCGGCAGGGGCACCGGTGGCGCCCTGGTCCCGGACGGAAGCGGAATGGCCCCCCGAGTCGTGCCGTGCGTCGCCCGCCGGACCGGATTCCTCCGGCTCCCGCTCCCACGGCGTCTCCTCCGTCGCCGGACGGCGGAGCAGGGCGATCGACCCCGAGACCGTGGTGGCCCTCAGCCGTCCGCTGCCCGCGCCGAGCCGCCCGGTGATGCGCTTGGCCCCCCACTGGCCGCCCACCCGGAGGTCCTCGAAGGCGCTGCTGACCGTGCCGCTGGCGGTGTTCGCCTCGACCCGGGCGTCGGCCGGCTGGGGCAGCCGGATGGCGATCTCGCCCGAGACGCTGTTCAGACTGACGTCGGTCGGCCCCCCGGCCGGGTCCAGGTCGACGATCATCGATCCGCCCACGGAGTCCGCGCGGACGGAGGATCCCGCCTCCACCACGGTCAGATCGCCGGAGACGGAGTTGAAGCGCAGGTCGCCGGTGAGGGCCTGGGCCTCCACGTTCCCCGAGACGGTGTCCGCGCGGACCGGGCCCGCGAGACCCACCAGCGTGGTGTCCCCGGAGACACCCCTCACCTCGGCGGGTCCCTCGATGCCGGAGACCACGGCCGCGGCGCTGACCGCGCCCACCTCCACGCGCGTGCCGGCCGGCACCGCCAGGGAGACGACCGCGCTGCGGCGCCAGCCCTTGCGGTCCAGCCACTTGAGGAAGCCCTTCCAGGGCAGGTCCTCGTACGCCACCATGAGGACGCCGTCCCGGTGGGTCACGATCAGAGGCGGTCCCTCTATCTCGGAGATCTCCAGGCGGGCGGAACTCTCGTCCGTGCCCACCACGTTCACCGTTCCCCCGACCACGCGGACGTGGAGCCGGTCCACCGACTCGTCGAAGGTGAGCTTCCCGGGCTCGGCGACGGACCACTCGGACATGGCGACGACCTCCTCGAGCGAACGCGCAATATCGCGTCCTACTCGATTCACGATATATCGCGGGCGCGGAAAGTCAAGACACCCGTTCTGGTGACCGGAGATGACCAGAGAACCGCAGGGTGGGCAACATGCCTGGCGGATCGCCCTGCCCGTCCGGCGGCGCGCCCTACTCGTCCTCGTCCTCGTCGTCCAGCCGTGCCAGCCAGGTGGCCAGGCGCTCCACCGGTACTTCGAAGTCCGGGTTGAGGTCGACGAACGTGCGCAACTGCTCGGCGAGCCACTCGAAGGTGATCTCCTCCTCGCCGCGCCGCTTCTCCAGCTCCTCGATGCCGCGGTCGGTGAAGTACATGGATCGTGCTCCGTCGGGTCTTCGCAGGGTTGAGAGTCTCCCGTGCGGGAAGAAACCTGTGCCTGCGGGGTGGAGAGATGAGGTCTTTTCGTCAGGTGTGAGAAGACAGCACAAGGATAGGCGCCCACCGGGCAGTGCCTTCCGGGGCCGTCAGGGGGCGCGGGGACGGGGGAATCGCATGGGACAGGAAACGACGCGCGTCACGCGCATCGTGCTGCCGGACGGGACACCGGTGTGGGCCCGCATCTCGGGCGCGGCGGAGCCGCCGGCGCCGTCCGGGCAGCTTTCGTACCGCGACACCGGTTTCACCGACCGGCTCGAGACGGGCGTGGAGAGCCTGAACGCGCTCGTGACCGGGGTCGCGCGCTCGCTGGCGGCACCGCTGCGCGCGGTGCGGCCGGACGAGGTGAGCGTCCAGTTCGGCATCGAGCTGACGGCCAAGGCGGGCAAGGTCGTCGGCCTCCTCGCCGACGGCGAGACCAAGGCGGGCATCACCGTGACCCTCACCTGGAACGGCGGGCCGCCCGACCCGCTCGCGCCCGACGCGCCGGGAGACGAGCCCCCCGACGCCACCGCGGACGCGTCCGCCCGCGCCCCGGAGCACGGCGGGAGGGGCGACGCCGCTCCCGGGAGCGGGGCATGACACACGGACGCGCCCCCGGCGCACCGGGGGCCCAGGACGCGGCCCGCCGTGCGCTGCGTGGCCTCGTCATGGCGGCGACCGTCCGCATTCATCGGCCGGACGCCGGGTATGCCCTCGACGAACCCGGGACGTTCCTGGGCAGCGGGTATTTCGTCGCGCCGAGCTGGGTCCTGACCTGCGCACACGTGGCATGCGGCGGTGAGGGGGGCGAGGTCGTGGTGGCTTACGAGCCGGCACCGGGCCGCGGCATGTCCGCGGTCCCGGGCCACGTGGCGGCGGCCCTTCCGGAGGGCGGCGGATCCGTGCCCGGCGGCTGGCCCGCTCCCGACCTCGCGCTGGTGCGGCTGAGCGAGCCGGTCGACCACGAGTGCGTGTACCTCTCCGAGCGCCCGGCGGCCTACTTCGGCGAGGGCAAGGTCCTCTACGCGGGCTGGACGGTGGTCGACGGGCACCTGAGAATGCTCGACGGCACCCTGACCGTGCAGGGCACCATCGGCGGCTGGACCACGGACGTCCAGATGCGCCTCGGGGACAACGACCTGCCCGACGGCGTCTCCGGCGGCCCCGTGATCGACCCGGAGCGCGGCGAGGTCATCGGCGTACTGAAGTCGCGCTCCGACCACGCGCGCGGGGGCACCTCCACCGGGCTCGAACAACTGCGGACGCTGCCGGTGCCCGCCGGGGAGCTGAAGGCGGAGGCCGACGATCTCTACCAGGCGGTGGTGCACGCCCACGACCGCTACCACCGCGACCGGCAGCGGCATCCGGACGCGCGCCGTCACACGTGGGCCGACGTGCAGAACCAGCTCGGTGCCCGGCCCGGCCGGACGCTGAGCCCCGACGAGCGCGTCCAGTTGCTCGGCCGGCTCGCGGACCTGCCGCCCCCGGCCAGCACCCGCTCCCTGCTGGACCTCCTCGGCTCCCTGCCGGACTTCGAGGCACCGCCTCCGCTGCCCGCCCCGCGCGGCTGGCGCGACGGACTGGGTGCCCTGTACGAGTACGCGCTCGACGACGGCGCCCTCTACCTGGTGCTCGACTACGCGGTGCACGTCATGACCGCCGACCGCCCGTTCCTGGCGACCAGCACGCCGGCCGCCGAGGAGGCCCTGTGGTCCGCGGTCTGGCAGGCGGCCCAGCGGCTCGGCCCCGGCCGCCGCAGCGCCCTCCTCGAACGGCGGAGGACCAGGATGGCGGCGCGCCCGCCCGCCCCGGCGGGGGACCCGGGCGACCAGGGAGCGCCGGCGACCGGCCGGTCGTCCGTACTGGTCGAGATCGTGCGGCGGGGCTGGGAGCCGGACCGCTGCGACTGGTCGGTCTTCGTCGTGCGCTCCGACGGAGAGGCGAAACGCATCGAGGAGGTCCAGCGGGCCCCGCTGGCCGACCTCCCCGCCCATCTGTCCGCCCCCCTCAAGGAGGCGTTCCGGCAGTGCGACGCCCCGGGCCGGCCCGCGGTCCTGCAGGTGGCGACGGAGCACTCGCTGCTCGCCCTCGACGTGGACGAATGGCGCCTGGGCCCCGAGGACGAGCGGCTCGGTACACAGCGCCCGGTCGTCCTGCGCTGCACCGACCGCGACCAGCTCATGGAGGACGGCGAGTTCGGCCCGTACGGCCAGTACGGCGGGAAGAGCCCGTACGGCCAGTACGGCGGGAAGAGGGAGGGCGGCGGGAGCCCGGCTGCCGCCGTGGGCGGCGACCACCGGCTGGACATCGACGAGGAACGCAGGGCCCGCTGGCGCTGGCTGCACGCCCACCCGGTGACCGCCGCGGTCCTCGACTGCGACGACGGCCTGCGCAAACCGGTGCCGCCCGTCGAGGAGTTGCGGGGCCTGTCGCACGGCACGGTCCCGGTGCTGTGCCGCGTCGACGGCCACGGCCACGAGGGCGGCACGGAGGGGCTGGCCCGGCTCGTGCGCGGCGGGTTCGGCGTGGCGCTGTGGCGCCGCCGGCACGGGCTTCCGGAGGCGGTCTGCGGTGAGTTCCACCGCGGCACCCTGGACCAGATCGCGGGCCCGGCCGGCGCCCACCGGCTGCCGGAGGCCGTGCACGACCTGCGCTCGAGACTGCGCTCGGGACGGCCCGAGACCTTCTGGGCCCACGGCATAGCGCTGCTGTACGACGATCCGCACCAGCCCCTGCCCGGCGCGGGCGACCTGCTGGAGGCACCGTGACGGCGGCCCGCGCGTGCCGCCGTCGACCGTGCGCCCCCGTGTTTCAAGTCCCCTGGCCGAGAGACCCGTTGGGTGATGTGCCTCTTACCAGTCCCGTTCAGGATCGATACCGTGATGGACGCCCCACGACGACAGCGCCCCCCGGACGAGTGACGACGAGGATTGGACCATGACCGAATCCAGTGAGTGGCTCATCTACCGGGGCGCCGGCGAACCCCACGACGGCATCGACCGGCTTCCCGACCCGCCGCCGTGGCGGGACTTCACCAGCCGGGACGCGGCGGGCTCGGGCGACGGCTCCCAGGACCGCAGGCTCGGCGCCCACCGGCACCTGGCCGAACTGCACCGGCCGGGCGCCGAGGAACTCGAGATGATCAACGCCGCGCTGTACCTGCGCCGGCCGCTCCTCGTCACCGGCAGCCCCGGCGCGGGCAAGAGCACCCTGGCCCACTCGGTGGCGTACGAACTGGGCCTGGGCAACGTACTGCGCTGGTCCATCGTCAGCCGCTCCGAACTCCAGGACGGCCTCTACCACTACGACGCCATCGCGCGTCTGCAGGACGTGCAGATCGCCGCGCAGGCGGACCACGCTCCCGGGTCCGGGGCGCCGGGCGCGGTCGACGGGATCGGCGGCTACATCCGGCTCGGCCCCCTCGGCACCGCCCTGCTGCCCTCCGACAAACCGCGGGTCCTGCTCATCGACGAGCTGGACAAGAGCGACATCGACCTGCCCAACGACCTGCTGAACGTGCTGGAGGAGGGCGAGTTCGCCATTCCCGAGCTGGAACGCGTCGCGGACCGGCTCCCCGACCGCACGGCCGAGGTGCTCACCGCGGACGGCGTGAAGGTGCCGGTGCGCGACGGCCGCGTGCGCTGCCGGGCCTTCCCGTTCGTGGTGCTCACCAGCAACGGCGAACGCGACTTCCCGGCCCCGCTGATGCGGCGCTGCATCCACCTGGAGCTGGGCCGCCCCGACCACAACCGGCTCGCCACCTTCGTACGGGCCCACCTGGGCGACGAGGCGGCACGCGCGGGCGACGACCTCGTCACCCGGTTCCTGGAGCGGTCCCGCAGCGAGCTGCTGGCGACGGACCAACTGCTCAACGCCATCTACCTCACCGACGCCGCCGCCACGCCCAGCCGCGACCGCCTGGCCGACCTGCTCATCCAGCGGCTCGATCGCCCGAGGTGACGCGATGCCCGACGAGACGGCGCCCCACGGTCCCGGTCACGACGGCACTCCCGGCCACGACGGCACCCCCGGCGACGGCGGTTCCGGCGGGGGACGCGCGGCCGTGCCCGCCGACGACCCGCTCGCCCGGCTCGTCCTGAGGCTGCGGGAGATCGGCCTGGACCCGGACGCCGAGCAGCTCTGCGACGCGCTCTGGCTGGCCCGGTGGACCGGCTCCGCCGACGCCGCGGACGCGCCGCCCGAGCCCGGCCCCCGCCTCGCGCCACCGGTGGTCCGGCCACCCGCCGGGCCCGTGCCGCTGCCCCAGGCGGAGCCCCGGCCGCCCGCGCCCGAGCAGCCCGACGCCCAGGCCGCCCGGCGCGTGGCCCTCTACCCGCTGCCCCCCGGCGAAGGACCCGGTGCGCCCGGAACCGGCCGTGCCAGTGCACTGCCGGTGGGGGTACCGGCCGCCCCCGTGCTGCCCGCGCCGCTCGAACTCCTGCGCTCCCTGCGCCCCTTGCAGGGCTACCGGAGCCCGGCCACACCGCTGCGCTCCGAGCTCGACGAGGTCGGTACCGCCGAGCTGAGCGCCCGGGCGGGCGGGCTGATCCTGCCCGTCCGCCGGTACCTGTCCCGCCGTGACGCCCGGCTGCAACTGGTGCTGGACGCCTCCTCCTCGATGCGCGTGTGGGGGCGGCTCTTCGCCGAACTGGCCCAGGTCTTCAGCCGGCTGGGCGCCTTCTCGGACGTCCAGGTCGGCCACCTGCACCAGGGGCCGGACGGGGGCCCGGCCGTCAGCCGCAGCGCCGACCCGCACGGTGCGCCGCTGCACGCCGCCGACCGGCTCAGCGATCCGACCGGACGCCGGATCGTCGTCCTGGTCAGCGACTGCGCCGGCCCCCTGTGGCACAGCGGCCACGCCCACCGGCTGCTCCACCACCTGTCGCGGCAGGGCCCCGTCGCCGTGCTCCAGCCGCTGCCGCAGCGCATGTGGAACCGCACCCGGCTGCCCGTCACCTTCGGCGGCCTCTCGCGCGGTGACACCCTGGGCGGCGGCGCCGTACTGCGGGTGCGCACGGGCTCCGGCACCGCCGCCGAGCCCCGCCGGGGCGCGCTGGCCGTCCCCGTACTGCCGCCGGAGCCGGTGGCCCTCGGGTCGTGGGCGCGTCTGCTGTCCGGCGCCGGACCGGTCCCCGGCGCCGTCGGCTGGGTGCGCGCCGACCAGCCGGCTGCCCCGGCGGCCCGCCCCGACCGCCGCCGCACGCCGCTGGAACGGGTCAGCCGGTTCAGCGCCGGGGCGTCACCGGCCGCCGCCCGCCTGGCCGTCTACCTCGCGGCCACCCCGCTGTGCCTCCCGGTGATGCAGTTGGTCCAGCGGACGATGCTGCCCGGATCCGGCCCCTCCGAACTCGCCGAGGTGCTGGTCGGCGGCCTGGTCACCCGGGCCGGCGCGGACCACGGGGAGGGGGACGGCTCACAGTGGTACGAGATCGACCCCGAGGTGCGCGAGGCCCTGCTGTCCCGGCTCGGACGGGACGAGGCCATGCTGGTCCTCAAGCACTGCTCGGAGTACATCGAGCAGCACTTCGGCAAGGGCGGCCCCAACTTCCCGGCGCTCGCGCTGGCCCAGCTCGGCGACGGCGGCCCCGGCCGCCCGCACCCGCTCGCCTCCGGCGCCCCCGAACCCGGGTACCCCGGCGAGAACGGGGGCGACGAGGGGGCCGCCCAAGTCCCGCAGCCCTTCGCGGAGGTCGCCGCCCGGATCCTGGAGCGGTTCATGCCGGTGCCCGACCGGTTCGCGACGTACGACGGCCGGCCGGGTCCGCAGCGCACCGAGGAGCGGCCCACGCACCGGGCGGTCGTCCGGGCGCGTGCCCTTCTCTCCCGGTTCGACGGCGAGGGCATGGTCCAGGACCTCATCGACGCCGTGCAGGTGCTGCGCGGCGCGACCGAGCAGGAACGGCCGGCCGGAGCCGACCCCGAGCTGTGGGGCGAGTACGCGCGCTGCACACTGCGGCTGTGGGAGGTCAAGGGCGGTGCCGCGCTGCTCCAGGAGGCCACCCGGGCCGCCGAACGGGCCGCCGCGCCCGCGCACGCCCTGCGCGAACGCGCCGTCCTCGCGCGCGTACTGCACGCCGGAGCCACCGACGCGCGACGGCGCGGAGACCGGTCCGGCGCGCTCGACCTGCTGCGCCGCGCCGACCGGGAGTACGCGGTCGCCTGCGCGGCACCCGGGCTGGACGAGGAGGAGGCGCTGCGGCTCACCCTGGAACGCGTCGCCTGCCTGGAGACCCAGTGGCGCCTGGGCGGCGACAGCGCCCTCCTGCAGAGCGCCGCCGGCATGCTGGAGGCCTTCGCCGACGCCTGGCCCGACCGGAGCGAGCGCCCCTCCGCACTGCTGCTGGCACACGGCCGCACCCTGCTGCGCCTGTCGGAGGTGACCGCGGACCCGGCCCAGGCCCGGCTGTACGCGCAGCAGTCGGCGCGGTCGCTGCGCCGGGGGCTGCCGTCCGCCCCGGCGCAGGACACCGCCGAGTCCGTCCGCGACCGGGTCCGGACACTGCTCGACCTGGTCGACGCGCTGCTCTCGGCGGGCGGCCCGCTGGAGGAGGCCCAGGCCCGGACCGACGAGGCCCTCGGCCACGTCCGCGAGCAGGCACAGCGCGCGGCGTCGCTGGTGCGGGCCGGACGGGTGGCCGTCGCGCGCTACGGCGAGCTGGGGGAGCCGGCCGAACTGCACCGGGCCGCGGACCGATTCGCACAGGCGGCGCACTGGATGTCCCGGGACGCGCCCGCGCACGCGGACGTGCTCGCCGAGTGGGGGAGCGTACTGCTCCGGCTGGCCACGCTGGAACCCGCACACCGGCAGCAGGACCACCTGTCCCGCGCGATACGGGTGCTGCGGGACTGCCGGATGGAGACCCCGGCCGGCAGCCGGCGGCTCGCCCACCGGCTGCTGCTCCTCGGACGGGCGCTCATGCTCCGGTACCAGGCGCGCGGCGAGGTGGTCGACCTCAGGGAGGCGGAACACCTCTTCGGGCTCGCCGCGGCCGACGCGGAGGACCCGTCGCTGGCGGCGCGCTGCCGACTGGAGCTGGGGCAGGCCCAGTTCGAGGCGTTCCAGAGCCTGGGCCGCGCGGCACGCCTGGACGTGGCGGTCGACGCCTTCCGGGCGGCCGCCGAGTCGGCCCGGCGGGCGGAGGAGGAGGCCGAAACCGAACGCCGGCGCCAAGAAGCCGTGGAGCTGGCCGCACAGGCACACCACTGGCGGGGTATGTCCTTCGAGGCGGCCGGCCGGCCCCGCGCGGCCCGGGACGCCTACGCGGCGGCGCGGACCCAGTGGGACCGGTTGCCGCAGGACCGGCTGGCCACGGGGGAACCGACCGCGCGGCAGACGGCGCAGCGGCTCGCCGACCTGGAATGAGGCCGGACACCGGGGGACCCGGAGACGGGGGACCCGGAGACGGGGGACCCGGAGACGGGGACTGGTCCGCGGGGACGGCGGAGCGGCGGAGCAGCGGAGCGCAGAGAGGAACGGGGAATGGGCATACAGGACGAGGCCGGGGCCGGGCAGGCGCCCGCGGGCGCCGGGGAACCCCTGCCGGACCTGCTGGAGCTGGACCTCGCGCAACTGGGCACGATCGAGCATCCGGTGCTGCGCGAGGTGCTGGGGGAGCTGAGGGCGCGGGCCGCGGAGCCGACCGAGATGCTGTGGGGCTTCGACAACTCCTTCTGACCGATGGCCGCGGCCGCCCCGGTTCGGGCCGCCCTGGTTCGGGCCGCCCCGGTTCGGGTCGGCTCGGTTCGGTTCGGTTCGGGAAGTCATGTGAACAGGACAACTTTCGCCGCGTCGAGTTTCGGGCACCCGCCGCACCGGGAATGCGGCTCCGTACGGCACGGTGCCGTGGCGCCGGCTCGCGGCGACACCGGCCGGACCGTTACGGCATGGGGGTGCTGGAGTGTCGGAACAGGCCAGGACCGGTCCGGCTGCCGCCGTCCCCGGCCGGCGGAGCGGTCCCGAAGGTCCCTTTCCCTTCCGCCAGTTCATCGTCAAGGTGCACGGCCGCTGCAACCTGGCGTGCACCTACTGCTACCTCTACGAAGGCCCGGACAGCGGTTGGCGCGGGCGTCCCGCCGCCGCTTCCGCCGCCGTCCTGGAGCGCACCGCCTACCGCGTCGCCGAGCACGCCGAACGGCACGGGCTGCGTGACATCGCGCTGGTACTGCACGGGGGCGAACCGCTGCTCGCCGGGGCCGGTACCCTCGCCGCGTTCGCCGGGCGGGTACGGGAACTGGCCCCGCCGGAATGTCAGGTCCACGTCACCATGCAGACCAACGCCACCCTGCTCGCCCCGGAACGCCTCGCCGTACTGGCCGACGCCGGCATCCGCGTCGGCATCAGCCTCGACGGAGGCACCGCCGCCCACAACCGGCGGCGCGTGGACCACGCGGGCCGCCCGTCCTGGCCCGCCGCGGCGCGGGGGGCCCGCCTGGTCGCCGAGCGCTTCCCGGAGGCGTACGCGGGTCTGCTGACCGTCGTCGATCCGGCGCTGGATCCGGTCGAGACGTACGAGTCGCTGCTCGGCCTGCGTCCGCCCGCCCTGGACCTGCTGCTGCCGCACGGCAACTGGTCCGCGCCGCCGCCGGGCCGGACCGGCGTCCGGTACGGCGACTGGCTGTGCGCCGTCTTCGACCGCTGGTGGGCGGCCGGGCGGCGCGAGGTGCGGGTACGGCTCTTCGAGGAGTGCGTGGCGCTCCTGCTGGGGCTGCCCGCGGCCACCGAGGCGCTGGGGCTCGCTCCGTTCGACGCCGTCGTGGTGGAGACCGACGGGTCGATCGAGCAGGTCGACTCCCTCAAGTCGGCCTATCCCGGCGCCGCGTGGACCGGCCTCGACGTGTTCCGCCACACGTTCGACGAAGCGCTGCGGCACCCCGGAGTGGCCGCCCGGCAGGCGGGCCCCGCGTCGCTCGCGGAACAGTGCCGGTCCTGCCCGCTGCTGCGGGTCTGCGGAGGCGGCCACTACGCCCACCGCTACCGCGCCGGGCACGGTTTCCGGAACCCGTCCGTGTACTGCGCCGACCTCCAGCGTTTCATCCGCCACGTGGCCTCGCGGCTGACGGCGGCGACGGGGGATGCGGCTTCGGCCGGACCGGCTTCGGGCGGGTCGGCTCCGGGCGGGCCGCCCTCTGTGACCGGGCAGCCTGTGACCGGTCCGGATGCGGCCGGTCCGCCCGCGACCGGCTCGGCGCCGGTGGGGCCGGCTGCCGTCGGTCCGACATGGGCTGTTCGGACTGCCATTGGACCGGTGCCGGTGCCGGTGCCGGTCGGGTCGGCCGCCCCGACCGCCACGGGTCCGGCGTCGGCCGGGGCGGGCGCCGTCGGGGTGGACTTGGCCGGTGCCGGTGCCGGTGCCGGTGCCGGTGCCGGTGCCGGTGCCGGTGGTTCTGCCGGGCCCGGCACGGCCGGTGCGGCCGCGACGTGGCCGGTCGGCGCGAACGGTTCGGGTGCCGCCGGGACGGTTCCGATCGGAGAGGGCGCTACGTGATGTTCCCAGTCGTTCCCGAGCAAGCCCTCCTCGAACTCGCCCGGACCGAGGGAGGCCCCGACACCCTGGCGCTCCTCGTCCGCGACCAGGACACCCGGCGGCTGCTTCTGCTGCGAGCCGTGCTCGACGCGGCCGAGGCGGCCGAACGGTCCGTCTGCACCACCGCGCAGAAGGCGAGGCTGCGCGAGGACTGGGCGCTGCTGACGGAGGCGGACCGGATCCCGTCGGCGGACGTCCCGGACCCGGACCCGTGTCCACCGGACCCGGACCACCGGCGCGGCCACGCGGCCACGCGCGACGACCGCGACTGCGGCCGCGACCGCGACCGCCAAGCCCTGCCCGGCGCACGGAGCGCCCCCGCCCACGCCCCCGCCTGGTTCGCCAACCCGGCGCGGGCCCGGCTCTTCCACCCGCTCACCGGGCCCTGGGCGCGCTCCTGCCTGCGTGGTCTCGACGCCGCTCCCGGCCCCGCGGAGGGCGAGCGGGCACTGCGGCTGCGGCGGGACCTCGCCCACTTCAGCGCGATCGCCGCGGTGGCCGCCGCCGGGGCGGGCATCGCCTACAGCACCCGGCTCACCGCCCGCGCCGGAGTCCTCGCCCTCCCCTCGCTCGGCGCCCTGCACACGGCACGGTCCGGCGACGTACCCGTCGACGTCACCTGCGCCGACGGCCGGCTGGTCCTGCGTCAGGCCGACGCCGCCGACGTGACCGTCCACCTGGAGAGCGGCGTCGGCGCCTGGTCCGGAGCCCTCGCCTGGACGCCCGCCCACGCGCTGCCCGGCCTCACCCCGGCGGCACCGCCCCTGCCGCTCGACGACCTCGACCCCTACCGCGAGCTGCCCCCCGGCCCCCGCCACGGCAACCTGCGCACCCCGCTCGCGCTCGACGACGCGGAACGCAAACGGTGGCTCCAGGTCTGGTCCGGCACCGCTCTCGCCCTCCGCTCGGGCGGCGCCCAGCGTCTCGCCGAAGCGGGGGCGCTGCTGCGCTGCCTGATCCCCCTGGAGACGCCGCCCGACGTCGGCACCGGCCGCGGCAGTTGCAGCGCCACGCGCCGTGAGGCGTTCGGCGGCCTCCTCAGCAGCACCCCGCCCGACTCCGTGACCCTCGCCGCCACCCTCGTCCACGAACTGCAGCACGCCAAGCTCGCCGCCCTCGGCGACCTGGTGACGCTCCACCGGGCCGGCCCCGCGGCGCGGTACTTCGCCCCCTGGCGCACCGACCCCCGGCCGTACGACGGCCTGCTCCAGGGCACGTACTCCCACCTCGCGATGGCCGCGTTCTACCAGCGCCGGGCGCTCGTCGGCGGGCTGCCGGACCGGGACTGGGCGTGGGCCCAGCACGCGCGCTACCGCGCCCAGGTCGGGGCCGCCCTGCCCGCCCTCGTCGGCTCGCCCGACCTCACCGTGCGAGGACGCCGGTTCGTCGACGAAATGGCCGCCGTCCACGACCGGATGGCCGGCCACCCCGCGCCCAGGGGCCACGTCGCCCGCGCGCAGGCGTACGTGGCCTGCGCGCGCGCCCTGTGGAACCAGCGCCACGGCTCCGCGCTCCCGCCCTCTAACGGATGAATGCCCACGCACGGCGGCCGGGTACGGAAAGATCGTCCGTACAGGGGGTGTTGCCGTCGGTCGACGGACTTACGCGCGGCGCTCCGGGGTCCTAGGATTTTGCGGTACTACGTGCTGGAGGCCACTGCATGTCTGGAGCTCGCAAGCCGGCCGAGACGGCCGAGAGGGGGACCGCCAGGCAGACGGTCACGATCCACTTCGCAGGCTTCAACCGGGCCTGGGCGGCCTGGATCGGGGACCGGCTGGAGCGGCGTGGGGTACGGGTGGTGCCCCTGCGCTGGGACTCCCCGGCCGATGTCCCGCTGGTGGACCTGCTGCGCGACCTGACCCTCGCCGAGGGCCGGGTCCTCATCATCGTCAGCGAGTGGTACTTCCAGCTCGGCCCGCGCACCCACGAGGAGTGGAACGCGGCCCTGCGGGAGATCGTCGCCCCCGACCCGTCCCGGTTCGCGGCGGTGTCGGTCACCACGGCCGCGGTCCCGGCCGCCGCGGCCGTCCTGGCCCCGGTGGCCCTGACCAACATGGGCGCCGAGGAGGCGGAGCGCCGGCTGCTGGACCGGCTCGACCTGTCGCCCGAGACGCCCGCGGAGACGCCGGCGGAGTCACGGCGCGGGCCGCGGTTCCCGGCGGCGATGCCGGACGTGTGGGGCGTGGTGCCGCGGCGCAACACCCGCTTCACCGGCCGCGAGCCACTGTTCAACGAGGCCTACCACCTCCTCCAGAGCGCCGAGTCCGGCGCCGGTGTGCTGACCCTGCACGGCATGTCCGGGGTGGGCAAGACCCAGTTCGCCGCCGAGTACGCGCACCGGTTCGGCTCGGAGTACGACGTGGTCTGGTGGGTCAACGCGGAGAAGCGCGTCACCTACCGGCGGCAACTGGCCGAGCTGGCCCCGAAACTGAACCTGCGCACCGGCCAGGAGTACGGCGAACGGCTGCGTGCCGTGCGCGACGCGCTCCGCCGCGGGGAGCCGTACTCGAGGTGGCTGCTGGTCCTGGACGGAGCGGACGAGCCGGACCAGATCTGGGACCTGCTGCCGACCGGCCCCGGACACGTCATCGTCACCTCGCGCAACCCCGAGTGGAGCGAGCACAACAGCAAGCTGCTCGAAGTCCGGGTCTATCCCCGCGACGAGTCGGTCGCGTTCATCCGCCGCCGCGCCCCCCGCCTCTCGGAGGCCGAGGCCGACCAACTGGCCGAGGCACTGGGCGACCTGCCGCTGCTGCTCGACCAGACGGCGGGCTGGCTGAACGACTCCGACCTGTCGGTCGACCAGTACATCGCCCTGCTGGAGGGCGGCATCGACAGCGACGTGGTGAAGGTGTCGGCGGACTTCCCGCTGGCCTTTCAGACCGCCTGGTCGATACTGCTGAACAAACTCCGCGAGACCGTCCCGGAGTCCGTCGACCTCCTGCGCCTGTGCACCTTCTTCGCGCCGGGATTCATCCCCGTACGCCTGCTGAAGGAGATGCCCGTCGACGAGCTGCCCGAGCAGCTCGCCGGACTGCTCAACGACCCGCTGCTGTGGAACAGGGCGGTCAACCAGCTCCGCACCTACTCGGTGGTCCGGCTGGAGTCCCACGAGGCGTCCCTGGACGAACCGGTGTCCGCCGGGGAGTCGCTCTACCTGCACCGCATGGTCCACCAGATCGTGCACAAGGACATGCCGGACACCGACCGCCGCGAGTTCATCGACGTCGTACGCCGGGCCCTCGCCGCGGCCGACCCGGGCCGGCCGACCGAGACCCGGCTGTGGCCCGGCTACGCCGAGATCGTGCCGCACCTGAAGTACGCGGACGTCCTCAAGAGCAAGGACCCGAAGGTCCAGCGCATGGTCCTGAACTGCCTGCGCTACATGTACTTCTCCGGCGAGTACCGGGCCGGCATCAAGCTCGGCGAGCGCGCCCTCACCGCCTGGCGCCGCCTGCTCGGCCCGACCCACGCGCGGATCTGGGAGCTGACCTACCACTACACCAACCTGCTGCGCGCCATGGGCGACTACGCCCGCACCGAGTCCCTCAGCCGCGACGCGGTCGAACACCTCAGGCAGGAGCGCGGACCGCAGGACCTGGACCACCTGCGCGCCGCCGCCGGCCTGGGCGGCGACCTGCGCGGCCTGGCCCGCTACGACGAGGCCCTGGAACTCTCCCAGTGGGTCCTGACGGCCTACCGCGAACTCCTCGGCGACCAGGACTCCAGGACACTGAACGCGCAGAACAACCTGGGCGTCTCCCTGCGCCTGCTCGGCCGCTACGAGGAAACGCTCGAAACCGACCGGAAGACCATGGAGGCGCGTCGCCAACTGCTGCGCGCCCGCCACCCGTGGGCGCTGAGCTCCGAGATCACGTACGCCATCGATCTCCGCCTGCTGGGCCGCTACGCCGACGCCGAGTCCCTCCAGGCGAAGAACGTGCGTGAGAACCGCATCGTGATGGGCCCGGACAACCCGCAGACCCTCAAGGCCGAGTACAACCTGGCGCTGTGCCGGTACCGCCTCGGCGAGCGGGCCCCGCGCGGCGAGGAGCCGGGGCCGATGCTCAGCAGCGTCCTGGAGCGCGGGGAACGCGTTCTGGGCGAGACCCATCCCCTCACGCTGATCTTCGCGACGGGCCAGAGCTGTTACGCCCGCGAACACGGCGACATCGACCAGGCGCGCGAGCTCAGCGAGGCAGTCGTCGCCCGTTACGAGATGATGCTTCCCGAGGGGCACCCGTTCATCGCCGGGGCCCGTGCCAACCAGGCCCTGATCCTGCGCAACGTCGGCGAACGCGAGCACGGCCACGTTCTCGTCGAACAGGCGCTGGCCGAGATGACGCAGGCCGTCGGCGAGAGCCACCCCTGGACGCTCGGGTGCGCCCTGAACGCTTCCGCGTTGCGGAACCTGGTGGGCGACATCGAGGGAGCCGCGAAACTCAGCCGGAACACCGTGTCGAGGGCCATCGAGGCGCTGGGGCGCACACACCCGCTCACGCTGTCGACGCGTATCGCCTACGCGGCGGACCTGCGCGGCCTGCGAGACCGCCGGCAGGCGGAGAAGGTCGAACAGGAGGCGCTGTCCGACCTCGACGCGACTCTGGGCAGCAAGCACACGCACACCGTCTCCGCCCGCTCCCGCAACCGCCCGTACTGGGATTTCGAGCCCCAGACCACCTGACGCGGCAGGAGAACGAAACCCGTCGGTCACGGTCGTTGCCCCGGGGCGCATAACCCCCCGCGCCCCGGGGAAGAACACGGGTCCGTTCAACACACCTGTAACACACACGAGTTGGGCCGGGGGGAGCGTGTGGTGATCTTATTGGGACCCGTGCCGGAGGGCGCGGACGGGCCCATAGCGGTCGAGGTCGACGCGCAGGTCGACCCGTCCGCCGTCGACGGCCTCGGCCTCGTCTACGGCGACGAGGAGACCCGCGACGGCGCCGGGCAGCGGGTCGTCCGGGTGGCGCGGGACGTCTACACCGACGGGCTCGACCTGGCCCGCAGATGTGCCGCCCAGGCCGTACGGCGCTTCGGTGAACTCCAGGAGGGGCTGCGGCCGGACGAGATCGAGATGCAGCTCGCGATCAAGATCGACGCCGGGGTGGCGACCCTCGTCAAGAGCGGGGCCGAGGCCCAGCTCCAGATCACACTCCGCTGGCAGACCGCCCCAGCCCCTGCCCCAGCCCCAGCCCCAGCCCCTGTCCCAGCC
>NZ_JOGV01000029.1:0-94408 GCF_000721365.1 Streptomyces sp. NRRL F-5650
CCGCCGACCCGGGCGGTGCCCCCGCCGCCCCCGGCACCGCGGCCGGTGCCCCGGCCGGGCGCCGTACCGGCGGCGGAGGCGCCCAGGCGTCCGCCCCGGGGGCGAAGGACGGCGCCGCCACCCCCGTGTCGTACCGGCCGCTTCTTCCGCCCGGTGAGGGCGCGCGGCTCGGTGAGGGGCTGCGTCAGGCGGTGGCCGGGTTCGTCGACGCGCCTCGGGGTTCCGTCGAGGAGGCCGACCGGGTGCTGGAGGAACTCGGCACCCGCCTCACGGAGGCCCTGGCGCACCGCAGGCGGTCCCTGCTCGGGTCCTGGCAGCAGGCCGGCACGGACACCGAGCAACTCCGCCTGGCCCTGCGGGACTACCGCGAACTGGCGGACCGGCTGATGCGCCTGTGAACGACGGGCGTCAGCGCTCCGCCCGGCCCTCCCGCCACTGCCGTACGACCTCTTCGACGTCGTAGGGCTTCAGACCCAGCGGGGGGCCGGGCGGCGGCTTGAACATGACCTCGCGGATCTTGGCGTTGATCTCCTCGACGATGCGCCGGACCACCCGCTCCGACGGAGCCTTCGCCGCCGCCTCCAGGGCGTCCTCCGCCTCCTTGCGCAGGGCCAGCGTGGGCGGCAGCACGGAGACGCCCTCGCGGGCCATCTTCCGCTTGACCCACCACAGTTCGTCGTAGGTGCTGTCCATCTCGGCCGGCAGGGGCTTGCCCGCGCCGGGCAGCTCGGCGAACTCCCCGCGTGCGTCCGCGTCTCGAATCTGTTTGTCGACCCAGGACTCGAAGTCGACGCCGGGTGGCTTCCGCTCGGTCATGACCCCATTGTGCCGGACACCACACCACGGGTCGATCTATCATGCGGCGGCGACGAACCGACGGACCCCGAAGGAGCGCACGTGCTCGAACTCACCATGGCCGCCGTCACCGCGGCGGACGCGGGTGCCACGGCCGGCCTGCAGATGGCCGACGCGCCCAGCGAGCCCGACGCGGTGCTGCGCGTGGGCAGGGACAGGTCCGTGTGCCGGCTGGCGACGCCGGACGACTGGCTGTTCGTCTCCCGCGTCCACCTGGAGTTCCGCTGCGGAGCCGACGGCACCTGGCACCTGAGCTGGCTGCGCGGCTCGCAGCCGGACCCCTCCAGCGAGGTCCGGCTGACCATCGGCGAACACCTGCAGTCCCTGCCCTACGGCGGCACCGTGCCGCTGCCCAGGGGCGGCAGCGGCGAGGTCGTGGTCCAGGACCGTGCCGAGCCGCGCAGCGTCAACGTCGGCTTCTACCACGAGGTGTAGCCACGCCCCCGCCCCCGCCCCCGCCCCCGCCCCCGCGACGGGCGGTACGGGCGGCACTGCCGTTCAGGCCAGCACGCGGGCCAGCGCGAAGCCGTCGTATCCCTTGGCGCCGACCGTCTGGAGCGCGGTGCCGCTGAGCCGGGGGTGGCTGCCGATCAGTTCGACGGCGGCGCGGGTGCCGCGCACGTCGTCGGCGGTCGCCCCGGCGTCCGCCACCCGGCCGCCGCGGACCACGTTGTCCACGACGATCAGGCTGCCGGTGCTGGTGAGCCGCAGCGCCCACTCGAGGTAGTGCGGGTTGTTGCCCTTGTCCGCGTCGATGAAGACCAGGTCGAAGGGCGGCGGGTTCTCGTCGGCGAGCTTGGGCAGTGACTCCAGGGCCGGGCCCACCCGCACGTCGACGAGGGCGTCGAGCCCGGCGCGGGCGATGTTGCGGGTGGCGACCTCCGCGTGCCGGGCGCTGTACTCCAGGGTGACCAGGCGGCCGTCGGAGGGCAGGGCGCGGGCCAGCCAGATGGTGCTGTAGCCGCCGAGGGTGCCGATCTCCAGGACGGCGCGGGCGCCCTGCACCTGGGCGAGGAGCTGGAGGAACTTGCCCTGGGTGGCGGTGACGCTCACCGGGGGCAGCCCCGCGGCGTCGCTCTCCCTGCGGGCGGCCGCCAGGGCGTCGTCCTCCGTTGCGAGGTGGGCGGTGAAGTAGGTGTCGACGTCGTCCCAGAGCTGCGACTCGCTCATACCGGTGTGCACCCCGTGTCTCTCCGGTCCTGCTCGGCCGTTCCAAGCAGGTGCGCCAACGATCACTGACGAACGATGACGAATATAGACACGGGGTGCGGGCGCCGCAGGCGGTTTCAGGAGGGTGTGCCGGCTCCCGCCTCCACCGCGGGCGCCGAGCCCGGCAGCGGCCGGCCGGCGGACTCCGTCATGAACCACACCGCCACGCCGCCGACCACGGCCGCGGCCATCATGTAGTACGCGGGCATCATCATGTCGCCCGTCGCCCCGATCAGCGCCGTCACCACCAGCGGCGTCGTCCCGCCGAACAGGGACACCGAGACGTTGAAGCCGATCGACAGCGAGCCGTAGCGCACCCGCGTCGGGAACAGCGCCGGCAGCGCCGACGGCATCGACGCCGTGAAGCAGACCAGCAGCAGGCCCAGCGCGCCCATGCCCAGCGCGATCGCGAGCAGGCTGCCCTGGCGGATCAGCAGCAGCGCCGGGACGGACAGCAGCAGGAAGCCCGCGCAGCCCGCCGCGATCACCGGCCGCCGCCCGACCCGGTCGGTCAGCGCGCCGGCGAACGGCTGGACGACCATCATCAGCGCCATCACGCCCAGCACCACGAGCAGCCCGTGCGTCTCGTCGTACTTCAGCTCGCTGGTCAGGTAGCTCGGCATGTACGACAGCAGCATGTAGTCGGTGACGTTGAAGACCAGCACCAGGCCGACGCAGAGCAGCAGCGCCCGCCACTGCCCGGTGACCATCTCCTTCAGCGGCACCTTCGGGCGGTTCGTCTCCGCCTTCTCCAGCTCCGCCGCGAACGCCGGGGTCTCCTCCAGGCGCATCCGCAGGTACAGGCCGACGATGCCCATCGGGCCCGCGATCAGGAACGGGACGCGCCAGCCCCAGGACGTCAGGTCGCCGTCGGACAGCAGCGCCGTCATCAGCGTCACCAGACCGGCACCGCCGATGTACCCGGCGAGCGTGCCGAACTCCAGCCAGCTCCCGAGGAACCCGCGGCGCCGGTCCGGCGCGTACTCGGCGATGAAGGTGGACGCGCCCGCGTACTCGCCGCCGGTCGAGAACCCCTGCACCAGCCGTGCCGCCAGCAGCAGCACCGGCGCCCAGACGCCGATCGTCGCGTACGACGGGATCAGGCCGATGGCGAACGTGCCCGCCGCCATCAGGATCATCGTCAGGGCGAGCACCTTCTGCCGCCCCACCCGGTCCCCGAGCGGGCCGAAGACCATGCCGCCCAGCGGCCGCACCAGGAACGCCGCCGCGAAGGCGCCGAACGTGGAGAGCAACTGCGCGGTCGGGTTGCCCGACGGGAAGAAGACCTTGCCCAGCGTCACGGCGATGTAGCTGTAGACGCCGAAGTCGAACCACTCCATCGCGTTGCCCAGCGCCGCCGCCTTGACGGCACGCCGGACCAGCGCGGGATCGGTGGCGGTGGCGGCGGTGGACGCGCCGGAGGCGCGCGGGACGGAGGCGGAGGTCGTACGGGACCGGGGAACGGCGACGGGGACGGCCGACAAAACTACGCTCGCCTGCTTTCGACGGGGACAGGGACGGGGGCGCGGGAAACGCCACGACCCGTACGGCGGCGCTGTCGCCGGGCCGGAAAAGGCCCGCGGCACTCGGCCACGGGCAGAAAAGCGACCATAGGCGCTGATGCGCCGTTTACGCCCGGTATGCTTTTCGTTGCACTGTGCACCAAAATGGCGTACACGCAGGGGACATGCGCGCGCCGCGTGCCGTTCCCCGGCCCGCGCGCTGTGATCCTTCTCGCTTGCCGGACCGGAAAGCGGGCGGCTGTCAGGCAGAGCGGGGGCCGCCCGCGTCCTCCCCCGGGGGCGGTGCGAGCCTCATAGGGTTCGCAGGGACGACACACCGCGTGCACCAGCGCGGCACGTACGGTACGTACGGACGGGTACGAGCGGGGCGGGAGGCCGACGAGGCGTGGCGAATGCGGAGCACAGTGGGCGACCGGCGGATTCCTTCGGAGCCGCGGCCGTCGACGTGAGCAGAGCACGATGGCGCGTCGCACGTCTCGGTCTGTGGCTGATCGCCGCCGTCCTGGCCGTACGGCAGGTGGCCGCGGTCCTCGGCACCCCGCGCGGGGAGCGCCTCACCGACCTGGAGACCTGGGTCGGCGAGCACGGCGTCCTGCACGTGGAGGGGTCGCTCTACGACTCCACGCAGTTCACCGGCACCCCGTTCGTCGGCCTCGTCCTCAAACCCTTCACCCGCGCCGCCGAGCAGGCCCTCGGCTGGGGCTGGACCTTCGGCTCGCTGCTGCTGGTCGTCGCCCTCGGCCTGGTCGCCGCCCGCGCCCTGCCCCAGCCCGTCGGACGCCGTACGTCGCTGCTGGCGGCGCCGGTCGCCATCAGCCTGCTGATGCTCTCGCTGCCGGTGCGCAACGCGTTCTGGCTCGGCCAGACCAGCATCATCCCGGTCCTCCTGGTCCTGCTCGGCTGCTTCGCCGTGCGCGGGGCCCGGGGCGACCGCGTGGGCGGCGTGCTGATCGGCGTCGCCGCCGCCTTCCAGCCGACCGTCCTGCTCTTCGTCCCCCTGCTGTGGTTCACCGACCGCAGGCGGGCCGCCGTGTCGACGGGCGTCACCTTCGCCGCCTGCACCGCGATCGCCTGGGTGGCGATGGCCCAGGACTCGTACACCTACTGGGTGCACCACATGGCCGGCGTCGGCCTGGGGGGCGCGGCCGACGACCTCGCCAACCAGTCGCTGCACGGCGTCCTGCTCCGCCTCGGCGTCAACGGCCCCCTGGAGATCGCCCTCTTCCTGCTGCTCGGCGCCGCCGTCGCCGTCCTCGCCCTGCGCCGCGCCGTGCGCTACGCCCGCGACGGGCAACTGCTGCTCGCCGTCGCCGTCACCGGCTGCGCGGCCGTGGTCGTCTCCCCGGCCACCTGGCAGCACCAACTGCTGTGGCTGCTGCCCGCGGTCGTCGGCCGGGTCGGCAAGCGGGCCTCCGACCGGTACGTGTGGCCGGTCGCCGTCGTCCTGGTGATGACGCTGCCCGCGAAGATGATGCTGCCGAACATGGCGGCGCTCTACCCGCTGCGGGACAACGTCGTGCTGCTCGCCGCGCTGGCCGCCGCCGTCGCCGTGCCCTTCCTGCCGCGCACGTCGCCGTACTACGACACCCCGGTCCCCACCGCCTACGCGCCGCCGGTGCCCGCCCGCTTCAAGCACGTGCCGCTGCTGCCGTTCCTGCGCCGGGTCCTGACCCGCCCCAACCTCCTCCTGGAGCTGCTCCTCATCCGGGTCACCTACGCCGCCTACTCGCAGGTCCGCCTCGCGGCGACCGGCGGCAGCAACTCGGCGGGCCGGGCGCGTGCCGAGGAGCACGGGTGGCAGATCCTCGACGTCGAGCGCTTCCTGCACCTCGACATCGAGCACACGATCAACCACGCGGTGGTCGGGATCGGCTGGCTGCGGGACTTCTTCGACTTCTACTACACGTCGTTCCACTTCGTCGTCCCGCTGGCCGTCCTCGGCGTCCTGTACTGGCGCCGCCCGGTCGACTACCGCTGGGCCCGCGCCTCCCTGGGCTTCGCCACGCTGCTGGCCCTGGTCGGCTTCTGGCTCTACCCGCTGGCCCCACCGCGGCTGATGCCGGGGCTCGGGATCATCGACACGGTGCACGGCGTGCAGGACTTCTCCAAGCCGGACTACGGCACGCTGACCCACCTCACCAACCAGTACGCGGCGATGCCGTCGCTGCACTTCGGGTGGTCGCTGTGGTGCGGGGTGGTGATCGCGGTGATCGCGCCCCGGGTGTGGATGAAGGCGCTGGGCCTGCTCCACCCGCTGTTCACCGTCTCCGCGATCGTGGCGACCGGCAACCACTGGGTGCTGGACGCCGTGGGCGGCGCGGCGGTGGTCGCGGCGGGCTTCGGGCTGGCGTACGCGTTCCAGGGGCCGCGGGCGAGGACCGTCGCGGCGGTGCCTGCGGCCCGGACGGCGGAGGAACGGGTGGCGGTCGCGGAGGCGGCCGGGGCACCGGCGGAGGCGACCGGGGCATCTGCGGAGGCGGCCAAGGAGCCCGCGGCGGCCAAGGAGCCCGCGGCGGCCAAGGAGCCCGCGGCGGCCGGGGAGTCCGCGTCCGGCGTCAGCAGTGACCCCCCGACCCCGGCGAAGGACCGTAGCGCGAGCTGAGCCGGTACTCGCCCGGCGCGTCCACCGTCAGCCGGGTGAACTCGCCCTCCCGCGCGAGGCACCCGCCGTCGCTGCGCAGCCACGGCGACCAGGCGATGCGCACGGTCACCGCGCCGGGCCGCGCCACCCGCAGCACCAGCTCGGCGGGGCCGGTGGACACGACGGTGCCGGGCGGGGAGACGAGCGGCACGGCCTCCCGCACCCGGTAGACCTGCCAGTGCGCGTCCCGCCAGACGGGCTCCAGCCACTCGGGCCGCAGCTCCGGGTTCCGCACCAGTTCCGCCTCGGCCCGCGCCGGGCCGTCCGGCCTCCCGAGCGGCGCGACGACGAAGCCCACCGCCCACCGGTCCAGCCACTGCCGGTAGGCGGCCGCGGAGAAGGTGCCGTCGTAGAAGAGGCGCCCGCGTTCCACGTCGAGCTGCCGGTTCCAGCCGCGGGCCAGGTTGACGTGCGGGGCGAGGAGGGTGGCCTCGCGGTGGTTGCGGGCCGGCACCACCTCCACCCGCGTCCGGTCGGCGCCGAGCCCCTTCAGCGCGTTGACGACCCCGTCCGTCCCGGCGGCCCAGGCGGGCACGACGGTGGACACCTTCAGGTCGTCGACGGTCTTCTTCCCCACCCACCCGGACGAGTAGACGACCGCCACGGCCAGCAGCCCCGACACCAGCCGCCGGGACCGCGCCGCGGTGAGCGCGGGAGGGGCGGAGAGCAGCGCGGCCAGCAGCACGGCGGGCGCGAACAGCTCCGCGAACCGCTCGACGTTCGTGCCGACCGGCGAGGCGATCAGGTACGTCAGCACGGTCCCGAGCGCGTAGACGGCCCCGCTCCACCGGGCCACCCGCCAGGTGCGCGGGGCCAGCACGGTGACGGCGAGGCCGAGTACGACCGGCGGCCAGATGCGGTCGGCCGGCATGGGCTGCTCCCCGGTGAAGGGGAAGAACAGCGTCGTCAGCCCGACGACGGCGGCCGGGGGTATGAGCAGCACGAGAGCGCGTCCCCAGTCCCGTACGAGCAGGAACCCGGCCCCGACCACGGCGAGGAACAGCCCGGCCACCGGGGAGGCCAGGGTGGCGAGCGCCGCGTACCCGCCCGCGAGCCACAGCCGCCGCTCGCGCACCAGCGGCACGCAGGCGGCCAGCGCGAACGCGACGCCGAGCGCGAAGGTGGTCCGGCCCGAGGCGACGTCGCACCAGAGCGCGAGGGAGGCGAGCAGCGCGGGCCACACCGGGCGGCGCACCCCGCCCCGCACCATCAGCACGGCGGCCAGCCAGGAGGCGGCGAGACCGGAGACGACCGTGACGGTGCGCACGCCGAGCGCCGCCATCAAGTACGGGGATATGACGCTGTAGTTGGCGGTGTGCATCCCGCCGTACCAGAACAGCCCGTACGCCGAACCCCCGTGCCGCGACGCGAAGTCCGCCCACGCCTCCTGCGCGGCCAGGTCCCCGCCACCCGTGGCGAGGAACGCCCACCACACCGCGTACAGCGGGACGGTGGGCAGCGTCGCGAGCAGCGGCACGCGGTACCGACGCCCGAAGGCGCGCAGCGCGTCGCCCGGACGTCCGGACCGAGGCGGTGCGGACCGGGGGACGGTGAGTTCGGCAGGGGCCACGGGGCGGGGTTTCCGTTCGGCGTCGTCGGGGTGCCCGGTCTGGACACACGTGCGAAGACGATAAATCGAACAGAAACGTTGACCCGGGCCGGGTCCGACTACTCGGCGCCGGCCGCCCAGCCGAGGAAGGCGGTGAAGGCGGCGGGGGCGAGGGTGAGGACCGGTCCCGCCGGAGTCTTGGAGTCGCGGACGGCGACGGTGGCGTGACGGGTCACTTCGGCGACCTCCACGCAGTTGCCGCCCTGGTCGCTGCTGTACGACGACTTGCGCCAGGCAAGGCGACCGAGCGGCGCGCACTCCACGCATTCGCCGCCCTGGTCGCTGCTGTAGCTGGACTTACGCCACTGGACAGTCGTCGGCATTGCCCTGCTCGCCATAGCGTTCCTCCATCACCCGGCGGATCAGCGCCGCCGAGTCCTTGAGGGAGAGCGCGGCGGCTCGAAGATGATCGTAACGGAGTGAACAGTCCTTGACGCTCTCCGGGTTGGCGGTCGGATGGCCGCTGCCGTACCTCTCCGTGTAGAGGATGGCCGGGTCGCTCGCGAATCGGAAGATGCTGAATGAGCCTGTAAGTCCGGGGTGTGCTCCCGCCGAGAACGGGAGGACCTGAACGTTGATCCGGGGATTGTCCTCGAAGGACAACAGGTGGGCCAGTTGGCCGCGCATCGTTTCTCGGCCGCCGATCTCCTGGAGCAGTGCCGCTTCGCTGACGATCGACCAGAAGACCGGTGGGGTCTGCTTCTCGAAGATGCGCTGGCGAGCGAGCCGCACGGCGGTCCGGTCGTCAAGATCGGTCGGGTCGAACGTGCCCAGCACGGCCCGGACGTAGGCGTCGGTCTGGAGCAGTCCGTGGACCATGTGCGTCTGGAACGCACAGATCTCGATCGCACGTGTCTCCAACTCGGCCATCTGTTGGAACCAGGCCGGAAGCTGGGCGCGCATCACCAGCGTGATCAACCGGGACAGCAACCCGCCCGTCCCCAGCGCCGCGTCGACCCGTTCGCTGAACTCCGGCGTCGGCAGTTTCCGGGCCGTCTCGATCTGGCCGACCAGCGAGCCGGTGTAGTTGACGATGTCGCCGAGCTGCCGTTGGGTCAGCCCGGCGGCCTCCCGGTGACGGCGCAGCTCGAAACCGTAGTAGTCGAGCGGCGAGGCGCCCGGGTCAAGGGTGTTGATGTGGGTCACGCACAGCCCCCTTCGCGCACAACTCGGTCCACTGGAGCACCGGTTGTATCCGTTCTGTAGCCCACGGTAGTCGTCCGACGTCAGGCTCGTGCCGTGAACGAATACTTTCCCTCGGTCCTCGTGGGCCACCCCGTGGCGGAGCGGTACCGGATGAGCTTCACGGCCGGTGCCCACTCGGCCCGGCACGTCCGCCGCATCGTCCGCTCGTACCTGCGCGAGTGGGACCTGGCCGAACTGACCGACGCGGTGGAACTCGGCGTCACCGAGCTGCTGGCCAACGTCGTACGCCATGTCCCGGACCGGCACTGCACGTTGCTGTTGCGGCGGCAGGCGGACGGGGTCCGCGTGGAGGTGGCCGACGGGAGCCCCCGGCAGCCCGTACCGTCGGCGTGGGTGAGCGACGACGCGGAGGGCGGCCGGGGGCTGGTGCTGCTGGAGGCGGTGGCCGACGAGTGGGGCGTGGGTCCGGGGCCCGGGGGCGGCAAGACCGTGTGGTTCGAGTGCGGGGTCGGCCGCGCACCGGCCTAGGTCAGGGACTCCTGCGTCGGAACGACGACCCCGTACATGTCGGCGACGGTGGCGAGGGCGCCGTAGTGCACCTGGCGGGCGTCGAGTTCGGTGCCCGCGACCGGCAGGGCGCGGGTGGCGCAGGCGTCGGCGACGACCGTGGGGCGGTTGCCGCGCAGGAAGGCGCCCTGGGCGGTGAAGGCCACGCACATGTGCGTCATGAAGCCGATGACGACGAGGTCCTTGTGGCCGGCCGCGTCGACGTGCTCACCGAGGTCGGTGCCGTGGAAGGAGTCCGGCGCCTTCTTGGTGACGACGGGCTCGCCCTCGACCGGCGCGACGCTGGGGTGGATCTGCCCGATCTCGGCCCCGAGGTCGTACGGGGAGCCCTCGCCGCCGTCGTGGACCACGTGGACGACCTTGGCGCCCTCCCGGCGGGCGCGGGCCAGCAGCCGGGCGCCCGCGTCGAGCGCGGCCTGCCAGCCGTCGAGTTCCATGACGCCGGTCGTGTAGGTGTTCTGGTAGTCGACGAGGACCAGCGTGGAGTCGGCGAGCTGGGCGGGGGTGTCGTCGAGTCCGCTGAGGCGGCGCAGGGTGGTTCTGGGCACGGTGGCTCCTTGAAGCGGGGTGGGGGTGACGGTCGTTGGCCTGCTCCCACGACGCTAGGGCCCGCCCGGTGATGTCGGCAATGTCGTCTAACCTGCAGATACCGACATGGCCGTGGAGCCGTGGAGCCGTGGAGGCGTGGAGCCATGTGGCCGTGTGACCGTGGGAGGCGCCGTGAACTCCGTCGGACGACTGATCGTCGTCGTGCTCTTCGAGGGCGTCGACCTGCTGGACGTCACCGGGCCGCCGGAGGTGTTCTCCCTCGCGCGGCGCGAGACGGAGGACGCGGCGGGCTACAAGGTGCTGCTCGCCGCCGCGACCAGCGGCCCGGTCACCACCGCCGCCGGTGTCCGGGTCCTGCCCGACACGACCTTCGACGACCTGTCCGGGCGGCGCATCGACACCCTGATCGTGCCCGGCGCGGTAGAGGTGGACGGCCGGCGCCGGGTCCGGGCGCGCACCGACCCCGCGGTGGTGGCCTCGGTGAGGCGGCTCGCGGAACGCACCCGGCGCGTCACGTCCGTCTGCGTCGGGGCGCACGTCCTGGCCGCCGCCGGGCTGCTCGACGGCCGGCGCGCCACCACGCACTGGTCGACCGCGCGGCAGCTCGCCGACGAGCATCCGGCGGTCGAGGTCGACGCCGACCCGATCTTCGTCCGCGACGGCGACGTGTGGACCGGCGCGGGCATCAGCTCGTGCCTCGACCTCTCCCTGGCCCTCGTCGCCGACGACCTGGGGGAGGAGGTGGCGCTACGGGTGGCCCGGCAGCTCGTGATGTACCTGAAGCGGCCGGGCGGGCAGAGCCAGTTCAGCGTCCCGCTGGAACAGGTGTCGGCGACCCGGCGCGTCGAGGACCTCCGCCACCACGTCCTGCGCAACATCGCCGCCCCGCTGACCGTCGCCGACCTCGCGGCCCACGCCCACGTCAGCGACCGGCAGCTCACCCGCATCTTCAAGACCGAGCTGGGCACGACCCCGTACGCGTATGTCGAGTCGGCGCGCGTGGAAGTGGCCCGCCAGCAGCTCGAGTCTACCGACGCGACCCTGGAGCGCGTCGCCTCCGCCTGCGGTTTCCGCACCGTCGACACCCTGGTCAGGGCCTTCCGCCGCAGACTGGACACCACTCCGACCGAATACCGCCGCCGATTCCGCACGACGGCGAGCACGCGCGAAGACGGCCGCCCGGGGGACCAGGGGCGACCGTCTTCGGTGTGAGGGGGGGGAGCGGGGCGGGGGTGTCAGTACCAGCCGTTGGTCTGCCAGAAGCTCCAGGCGTCGCAGGCGCTGCCGTAGCGGTCCTTCATGTAGTCCAGGCCCCACTTGATCTGGGTGGCCGGGTTGGTCTTCCAGTCCGCGCCCGCCGAGGCCATCTTCGAGCCCGGCAGGGCCTGGACCAGGCCGTAGGCGCCGCTGGAGGCGTTGGTGGCGTTGACGTTCCAGTCGCTCTCGTGGTCGACGATCTTCGAGAAGCACTGGAACTCGGCCGAGTCACCGATCATCTTCTTCGCGGTCGCCTGCGCCGAGGAGGCCGGCGTCGCGGCCTGGGCGGGCCCGGCGGCGATCAGCGAGCCGCAGGCGGCCGCGGCCAGGGCGGCACCCGCGAGGGCCTTCTTCGGGGTGGCGGCGGTACGGAGGAGGGAAGCGGCGGTCAACGGAGGGCCTTTCTTCGGGGACAGGGGCGTCGGCGCACACCGGCCCGGCATGCGTCGGCGCCGCTGCCCGGGAGGGCGTCGGCGCCTGGCGACCGGTTCAGAGAAACAGGCGGGCCGGTCGTCCGCAATCGTCCCTATTGCTAGGCGTGGTCGTAGACCGTGCGGTGGTGCCGCCGCGCGGAGGCCGTACGGCCGGTCCGCCGGCCGCCTTGGGCTACGACCCCGCTTCGTAGGTGAAGCGGCTCACGTGGGGCGGCTCACCTCGTCGGGCTTCCCGAACGTGACCGGCGTCTCGAAGGCCGCCCTGCGGGTCGCGCGGCGCAGCGCCTTCAGGACCGGGGTGCCGAGGGCGAGGGTCAGGACCACCGTCATCGCGGCGCGGCCCCCGTCCCAGCCCAGCGACGTGGCCAGGCAGTAGGAGAGGAAGCGGGCCAGGTTGTCCGGGACCGGCGCGTCCGGGTCGAAGGCGATGTTCGAGGCGAGGGTGTTCATGAACGTCCAGCCCGCGAGGTTCATCACCGTGCCGTAGGCGAAGGCCGCCAGGAAGCCGTACGCCGCCAGCATCAGCAGTTCCGCCCGGCCGCGCAGGCGGTCGGGGCCCGGCAGCAGGCCCGCCCCCATCGTGAACCAGCCCATCGCCAGCATCTGGAACGGCATCCACGGCCCCACCCCGCCCGTGAGCAGCGCGGACGCGAACATCGTGATCGAGCCGAGCACGAAGCCGAAGCCCGGGCCGAGGACGCGGCCGCTGAGGACCATGAGGAAGAACATCGGCTCCAGGCCCGCCGTCCCCGCGCCGATGGGACGCAGCGCCGCCCCCGCCGCCGCCAGCACGCCGAGCATCGCCACGGCCTTCGGACCGAGGCCGGACTCCGAGATCGTCGCCGCCACCACCGCCACCAGCAGCACCAGCACGCCCGCGAACAGCCACGGCGCGTCCTGCGCGTGGGCGTTCAGCGACGCGTCCGGCGGGGCGAGGAAGGGCCAGCCGAAGCCCGCCACGCCCACCGCACTGACCAGGAGCAGGGCCGCCACCGAACGGGGGCCCAGGCGGACCGCGCGGGCCTGGCGGTCGCGGGGGGCGGTGACACGGGGGCCCGTCACGACAGGGCCTCCCGCACCTGCGCCACCGTGAGCCACTTCCTCGGCGCCAGCACCTTCGCCACCTGCGGGGCGTAGGAGGGGGAGGCGACCACCACGTCCGCCGCGGGGCCGTCGGCGATCACCTCGCCCTCGGCGAGCAGGACCACCCGGTGGGCCAGCTCCGCGGCCAGTTCCACGTCGTGCGTGGCCAGTACGATCGCGTGGCCCTCGGCGGCCAGGCCGCGCAGGACGCCGGTCAGCCGGGCCTTGGCCGCGTAGTCCAGCCCGCGCGTCGGCTCGTCCAGGAGGAGGAGGGGAGGGCGGGCGGTCAGGACGACGGAGAGGGCGAGGGTGAGGCGCTGGCCCTCGGAGAGGTCGCGGGGGTGGGTGTCGTCGGTGACACCCGGGAGCAGTTCGGTGAGGAGGGCGCGGCAGGTGCCGGGCGCCGCCTGAGCGTCCCGGTCGGCCGCCGCGCACTCGGCGGCGACCGTGTCGGCGTACAGCAGGTCGCGCGGCTCCTGCGGGACCAGGCCGACCCGGCGTACGAGGTCCCGGGGGGCCGTGCGGTGCGGTACGGCGTCCCCGGCGCGGACCGTACCGGCGGACGGTTCGACGAGGCCCACGAGCGCCGAGAGCAGGGTGGACTTCCCGGCGCCGTTGCGGCCCATCAGGGCGACCGTCTCGCCGGGGGAGACGGTCAGGTCGACGTGGCGCAGGGCCTGGACCCGGTCGCGGCGCACGGCGAGGGAGCGGACCTCGGCGGCGTAGGGGGCGGGGGTCGCGGGCGTCGGCCTCGGGGGTGCTGCGCGGCGGCGCCAGCGGCGACCCGGAGCGGGCCGGAGGGCGGGGGGCTCCGGGAGCACGGCCGCCGTCGGCGGGGTGTGGTCCGGGATCTCGCGGCCTGCCAGCCGGTCGCGCAGCCCGGACGCGCGGCGGCGGGCGTCCCGGACCGTCAGCGGCAGCGGGGACCAGCCCGCCAGCCTGCCCAGGCCCACCACCGGCGGGTACACCGGGGACACCGCCATCACCTCCGCCGGGGCGCCGATCAGCGGTGCCTCGCCGGGGGCCGGGAGCAGGACGACCTGGTCGGCGTACTGGACGACCCGCTCCAGGCGGTGCTCGGCCATCAGGACCGTCGTACCGAGGTCGTGGACCAGGCGCTGGAGGACGGCCAGGACCTCCTCGGCGGCGGCGGGGTCCAGGGCCGAGGTCGGCTCGTCCAGGACCAGGACGTCGGGGTGCGGGGTGAGGACCGAGCCGATGGCGACCCGCTGCTGCTGGCCGCCGGAGAGCGTGGCGATGGGGCGGGAGCGCAGGTCGGCCAGGCCCAGCAGGTCCAGGGTCTCCTCGACGCGGCGGCGCATCACGTCGGGGGCCAGGCCCAACGACTCCATGCCGTAGGCGAGTTCGTCCTCGACCGTGTCCGTCACGAAGTGGGAGAGCGGGTCCTGGCCGACCGTGCCGACCACGTCGGCGAGTTCGCGCGGTTTGTGGGTGCGGGTGTCCCGGCCGGCCACGGTGACCCGGCCGCTCAGCGTGCCGCCGGTGAAGTGCGGGACGAGGCCGCCCACCGCGCCGAGCACGGTGGACTTGCCGACGCCGGAGGGACCGGCGAGCAGGACGAGTTCGCCCTCCGGGACCTCGAAGTCCACGCCGCGGACGGTGGGTTCGGCCGCGCCGTCGTAGGTGACCGACACGTCCTCGAAGCGGATCACGACGGCTCCTTCGCGGGTACGGGGTCGGGGGCGGGGGTGACGAACGCCGGGAGCAGGCCGACGAGTACGGCCGCCGCCGGCCAGAGGGGGAGGGCCGGCGCGACCAGGGGGACCACGCCCGGGTGCAGTGCCGCCGGGTCGCGGGCGGCGGCGAGGAACAGCAGCGCGGCGACCGCCACGCCGGAGGCGGTGACCAGCCAGGCGCGGGCGTCCCAGCGGTCGGGGCGGTAGCGGGTGCGCACCGTCCGCCGTCCGCCCAGCCACAGGCCCGCGACGGCGGCGGCGACACCGGCCAGGAGGACGGGAACGCCGTACGTGCCGCCCGCGGCGGTCAGCAGCCCGTACGTCCCCGCGCAGACGCCGAGCAGACCGCCGAGGGTGAGGGCGGCGGTGGTACGGCGGACCGGGGCCGGTACGTCGGCGGTGCGGCCGTAGCCGCGGGCGTCCATCGCGGCGGCGAGGGCGACGGAGCGTTCCAGGGCGCCCTCCAGCACGGGGAGCCCGACCTGGAGCAGGCCGCGCAGGCCCCGGTCCGGGCGGCCGCGCAGGCGGCGGGCGGCGCGCAGGCGCTGTACGTCGGCGATGAGGTTCGGCGCGAAGGTGAGGGCGACGACGACGGCGACGCCCATCTCGTACAGGGCGCCGGGCAGGGACTTGAGGAGGCGGGAGGGGTTGGCGAGGGCGTTCGCGGCACCGACGCAGATCAGGAGGGTGGCCAGCTTCATCGCGTCGTACAGCGCGAAGGCGAGGCCCTCCGCGGTGACCCGGCCGCCGAGGCGGATGCCCTGCGCCCAGTCGGGGAGGGGGACTTCGGGGAGGGTGAGGAGGGTGTGGGTGCCGGGGACGGGGGAGCCGAGGAGGGTGGTGAACAGGAGGCGGACGAGGAGGACGGCGAGGGCGAGCTTGACGAAGGCGCCGTAGGAACGGGACCAGGGGGCGTGGGGGCGGCGGGTGATGACGACGTAGGCGGAGACCGTGACGAGGAGGGCGAGGAGGAGGGGGTTGGTGGTGCGGGTGGCGGCGGTGCCGAGGGCCAGCGCCCAGAGCCACCAGGCGCCGGGGTGGAGGGATGCGGTGTGCCGGTGGCGGGCGGGGGCGGGGGCGCTTGCCGGCGCTGACAGGGCGCCTCCCCCGGAGGGGGCATCCCCAGCGCCCACCCTCCCCCACGCTCGGCTTCGCCCGCGCGGGGGGACCCCCGTCGCCCCGGCGGTACGACTGCCCGCAGGGACGGCGGCTTCAGCGGCTCGGCTGGGCGTGGTGGGTGCAGGGTCAGCGGGTTGCATTCCTGCGCCGCCTTGCCTGCCAGGTGGCCGCGCCGGCCAGGGCCGCCACGACGGCGATGCCCGCGTAGAGGCCGACCGACGGGCCGTCGTCGCCCTCGTCCTCCGTGGCCTTCGAGGCGGCCGAGGCGCCGGAGTCCTCCTTCTGCGACACCTGCTCCCCGCAGCCCGACTTCGGGTAGCCCGCGATCGCGCACAGCAGGGCGTTGGTGTCGTAGCGCAGGGGGCCCGCGGCGGCGGCCAGGGCGTCGGCCGTCGTCGCGTCGGGGGAGACCCGGGCGCAGGCCGTGCGCGGGGCCGGCGGGGTCTCGCCGGACGGGGCGTCGGGGGCCGTACCGAAGTCGAGGACCAGCGCCACCCGCTTGCTGCCGTCCTTGGCCGGCGTCTTCGCGCAGATCGACGCGAAGTCCGCGGTGCCGCGGGGCTGGGCGGCGTCGCCCGAGTCCTCGCTCACCGCGAAGCGGAAGCCCTGCACGTCGCCGTCGGAGGGGCGGGCCGTGGACGGACCCTGCGTGGCGTAGACCCACGTGGCGCCGTCGCGGTCCCAGAAGGACCAGTAGCGGTATCCGGCGGCCTGCGCCTGGCCGGCCGTACCGACCAGCAGGAAGGCGGCCAGGAGGAGCAGGGCGACGCGGCGGGCGGTCACGGCTGCTGCTTCCTGCCGCGGCCGCTGAGCAGGAAGCCGATGCCGATGCCGAAGACCAGGCAGACACCGACGAACCACCAGACGCCGAACGACGAGCCGTCGTCCTTCTTCTGGTCCTCGTCACTCGCGGTCGCCGTGTCCTTCGCCGTCGCGCCCTGCGGAGCGGGGCCCGTCGCGTTCAGCTTCGCCACCAGGTCCGTGCCGCCGAAGTCGCGCGGGTCGGTGCCCGTGGCGTGGGCGGCGAGGACGAGCTGGGCGTAGGCGGCCGGACCGCTCTGCGAAGCCCACGTCGCGGCGTTCTTCTTCAGCCAGGCCAGCGGCTCGGCGGCCTTGTCCGCGCCGCCCTGCGCGGCCAGGGCGACGACTGCGTCCGCGGTGTTGCCGTAGTCGGGCTGGTCGGCGGAGCCGCCGAGCGCGGAGACGAGGTGGCCGTCCTCGGCGAGCGCGTCGGCGAGGTAGGCGGCGCCGTTGGCGGCGGCCTGCTCGCGGGTCGGCCCGTCCGCGTCGGCGCAGGTGGCCGTCTTGGACTTCGCGCCGGACCCGGCCTCGGCCACCAGGCCCTTGCCGAGCGCGGCGAGGACACCGGCGGCGGTCGCGTCCGCGTTGGGGAGCAGCTTGCCGTCCTTGTCGGGCTGGAAGGCGAAGGCGCCCGCGCCCTTGTCCTTCGCGCAGGGCAGGGCGAAGGACAGCAGGGCGTCGTAGGGGGACTTGCCGTCCTTGACGACCTTCCCGGGGTCCGTCTCCGTGGCGGTCAGGGCGCCGATGACGACGGAGGTGGAGTTGGCGTCGCTGGGGGTGCCGGGGGTGTAGGCCCAGCCGCCGTCCTCGTTCTGCACGGACTTCAGCCAGCCGAGGGCCTTCTCGACGACGTCGCCGTGCCCGCCGACGGCCCACAGGGCCTGGACGGCCGCGGCCGTGCTGTTGGTGTCGACCTGGGTCTTGGCGTCGCAGGCCGCGGCCGGGTCGGCGCGGAAGGGGGCGAAGGCGCCGTTCGCGCACTGCTGGTCCGTGAGCCACTTCACGGCCTTCGACGACGGCACCACGCCCGCCGTGTCCTGCGCGAGCAGCGCGAGGGACTGGCGCCAGACACCGTCGTACCGGGGATCGGCGGTCCCGTACAGCCCGGACGGCGTGGACGGGGAGGAGGCGGGAGCGGACGGCGACGGATCGGCGGCGACCGCGGGTGCGGCCGCGGCGCCGATCACGGCTGTGGCGGCCAGAGCCGCGGCGCTGCCGCGAAGGCGGACGTTCATGATCGGCGGGTGCCTTTCCCTGTGCGGGGCCCGGCAGCACGGGGCACCCCCGGCGGCTCGGCCCCGTATGCCTCGACGGTGCCGTGCACCGGCGGGCGCCGGGCACGTGAGCCGGTCACATCCGCGCGGGGCAGTCCGGCTCACCGACCGGGAAGCCTCGGGCGGGCTCGGCGGGCGGCTCACGGTTGCGGGTCAGCGCCGGAATTGCACCGGCTTCCCCCCGTACGGGTGATGACGACCCCGCCACTTTACCCGCCCGCCGGACCGGGGCCGAGGGCCGGCCGACCCGGGCGCGGGCTCTCGGGCGGGTGCGGGCTTTCGGCCGGGCGCCGTCTGCTTCCGGGCGTGGGCTTTCTGCCGGGCGCCGTCTGCTCCCGGGCGTGGGCTTTCAGCCGGGTGCGGGCTCTCGGCCGGGTGCGGGCTCTCGGTCGGGCGCGGGCTCTCGGTCGGGCGTGGGCCCTTAGCCGGGCGCGGGCTTTCAGCCGGGCGCCGTCTGCTCCCGGGCGTGGGCTTCCGGCGGGGTGCGGGCTTTCGGGCGGGTGCGGGCCCTTAGCCGGGTGCGGGCTCTTGGCCGGGTGCGGGCTCTTGGCCGGGCGTGGGCTTTCGGGCGGGCGTGGGCTCTTGGCCGGGCGTGGGCCCTTAGCCGGGCGTGGGCTCTTGGCCGGGCGTGGGCTTTCGGGCGGGCGTGGGCTTTCAGCCGGGCGCCGTCTGTTCCCGGGCGCCGGTCTCCGTCAGGTCGATCAGCCGGCAGACCGTCTCGATGTCCACCCGCACCTGGGCGAGGGAGGTACGGCCGGCGAGCCAGGTGATGAGGGCCGAGAGCCAGGTGTGCTCGACGACACGGACCGCGGAGAGCTGCTCCGGGGTCGGGTTGTCCAGGCCGCCCATCGCGTCCAGGATGATCGCCGTGGTCTGCCGGGAGACCTGGTCGACCTCCGGGGAGACGCTGCGGTCGGCGAAGGTCAGGGCGCGCGCCATCGCCTCGGCCAGCCGCGGTTCGCGCTGCAGCGCGCCGAAGGCCCGCATCAGGGTCTCGGCCACCCGGTCCGCCGCCGTCTCGCCGGTGGGCGGGCTCTTGCGCAGGGTGCGGTGCAGGCGCTCCAACTGGTCGTGCATCGTGGCGACGAGCAGGTGCACCTTGGAGGGGAAGTAGCGGTACAGCGTGCCGAGCGCGACCTGCGAGGACTCCGCGACCTCCCGCATCTGCACCGCCTCGAAGCCGCCCCGGCAGGCCAGTTGGGCGGTCGCGTGCAGGATGCGGCCCCGGCGCTCCCGCTGCCGCTCGGTCAGGGGCGGGGCGGCGGCGCGGTGCGCCGCGGCCGCCGGCTCCGCCGCCGGTACGTCCGCCTCGGTCACCTTCTCCCCCTGTTCCGCTTGCGCTGACTCCGCTGACTCCGCTGTCTCGCTGTCTCCGCCGTGGTCGCCATGTCCGCCGTGCCCGCGCCGTGACCCGTCGTGGCGCGAATCACCTGATCCACTCGTCACAGCCCGGCTACCTGCCGGTAGATTCGGGGGCCTCCGACGATCAAGTCTGAAACTTGTTCTAGATTATCGTCCCGACGTAGTGTCGCCGGACAGTGCAGTGAGAAGGGGGACCGGAGTGACCGCCGAGGCCAGTCAGACGGGTCCCCGTCCGGAACCCGCAGCCGACGGCTTGCCACCGCTGCGCATCGCACTGCTCACCTACAAGGGGAACCCGTTCTGCGGCGGCCAGGGCGTCTACGTCCGCCACCTCTCCCGCGAACTGGCCCGCCTCGGCCACCGCGTCGAGGTCGTCGGCGCCCAGCCCTACCCCGTGCTCGACGTCCTCGACGGCCGCGAGGACCGGCTGTCCCTCACCGAGCTGCCCAGCCTCGACCTCTACCGCCAGCCCGACCCCTTCCGCACTCCGAAGCGCGACGAGTACCGCGACTGGATCGACGCGCTGGAGGTCGGCACCATGTGGACCGGCGGCTTCCCCGAGCCGCTCACCTTCTCGCTGCGTGCCCGGCGCCATCTGCGCGCCCGCCGCGGGGAGTTCGACGTCGTGCACGACAACCAGACGCTCGGGTACGGGCTGCTGGGTGATGTGGGCGCGCCGCTCGTCACCACCATCCACCACCCCATCACCGTCGACCGGCAGTTGGAGCTGGACGCCGCCGACAGCCGCAAACGCCGCTACTCGGTGCGCCGTTGGTACGCCTTCACCCGGATGCAGAAGCGCGTCGCCCGCCGCCTGCCCTGCGTGCTCACCGTCTCCGGCACCTCCCGCCAGGAGATCGTCGACCACCTCGGCGTCCGGGACGACCGCATCCACGTCGTCCACATCGGCGCCGACACCGACCTGTTCTCGCCCGACCCGTCGGTGCCGAAGGTGCCGGGCCGGATCGTGACGACGTCCAGCGCGGACGTGCCGCTCAAGGGCCTGGTCTTCCTCGTCGAGGCGCTCGCCAAGGCACGCACCGAGCACCCCCGGGCCCACCTCGTCGTCGTCGGCAAGCGGCCCGCCGAGGGGCCCGTCGCCCAGGCGATCGAGCGGTACGGGCTCGAAGGCGCCGTCGAGTTCGTCAAGGGCATCTCCGACGCCGAACTGGTCGACCTCGTGCGGTCGGCCGAGGTCGCGTGCGTGCCCTCGCTGTACGAGGGGTTCTCGCTGCCCGCCGCCGAGGCCATGGCCACCGGCACCGCCCTGCTCGCCACCACCGGCGGAGCCGTCCCGGAGGTCGCCGGACCCGACGGGGAGACCTGCCTCGCCGTGCCGCCGGGCGACGCCGGCGCACTGGCCGCCGGACTCGACCGGCTGCTCGGCGACCGCGACCTGCGGGCCCGCCTCGGCGCCGCCGGACGCGAACGCGTGCTGCGCCACTTCACCTGGGCCCGCGCCGCCGAGGGCACCGTCGCCCGCTACCGCGAGGCCATCGGTCCCGCCCCCACCGGCGCCCCGAGGATCGTGCCCGCGACCCCGACCACCCGTGACACCGGCGTCTACCCCGAAAGCAGGGCCACGTGCTGACCGTCGACTTCTCCCGGTTCCCGCTCGCCCCGGGCGACCGCGTCCTGGACCTCGGCTGCGGCGCCGGCCGGCACGCGTTCGAGTGCTACCGGCGCGGGGCCCGGGTCGTCGCCCTGGACCAGAACGCCGAGGAGATCCGCGAGGTCGCCAAGTGGTTCGCGGCGATGGAGGAGGCAGGGGAGGCCCCGGCCGGCGCCACCGCCACCGCCATGGAGGGCGACGCGCTCGCCCTGCCCTTCCCGGACGAGTCCTTCGACGTCGTCATCATCTCCGAGGTGATGGAGCACATCCACGACGACAAGGGCGTCCTCGCCGAGATGGTCCGCGTCCTCAGGCCCGGCGGGCGCATCGCGATCACGGTGCCGCGCTACGGCCCCGAGAAGGTCTGCTGGACCCTCTCCGACGCCTACCACGAGGTCGAGGGCGGCCACATCCGCATCTACAAGGCCGACCAGCTCCTCGCCCGCATCCGCGAGGCCGGCCTCAAGCCGTACGGCACCCACCACGCGCACGCGCTGCACTCGCCGTACTGGTGGCTCAAGTGCGCGTTCGGCGTCGACAACGACAAGGCGCTGCCGGTGCGCGCGTACCACAAGCTGCTGGTGTGGGACATCATGAAGAAGCCGCTGGCGACCCGGGTCGCCGAGCAGGCCCTGAACCCGCTGATCGGCAAGAGCTTCGTGGCCTACGCCACCAAGCCGCACCTGCCGGCCGTGGACGCCGCGTGACCACCTCGCACACGCCCCGCACCCCCCGTACCGAACACCTCGTCCTGCCGGGCGTCCTCACCGACGCCGAGGCCGCCGCGACCGTCCGCGGCATCCTCGCCGTACAGCGCGAGGACGGGGCGATCCCCTGGTTCCGCGGGCACCACCTCGACCCGTGGGACCACGTCGAGGCCGCCATGGCCCTGGACACCGCCGACGAACACGAGGCCGCCGGGCGGGCCTACGCGTGGCTGGCCCGGCACCAGAACCCGGACGGCTCCTGGTACGCCGCCTACGCCGACGGCGACCACGCCGACGTCACCGACCGCGGCCGGGAGACCAACTTCGTCGCCTACGTCGCCGTCGGCGTCTGGCACCACTACCTCGCCACCGGCGACGACACGTTCCTGGAGCGGATGTGGCCCGTCGTCCACGCGGCGGTCGAGTTCGTGCTCGCCCTCCAGCAGCCCGGCGGGCAGATCGGCTGGCGCCGGGACGCCGACGGCACGGACACCAAGGACGCGCTGCTCACCGGCAGTTCCTCCGTCCACCACGCGCTGCGCTGCGCGCTGGCCATCGCCGAGCTGCGCGAAGAGCCGCAGCCCGACTGGGAGTTGGCGGCGGGCGCGCTGCGGCACGCCATCCGCCGCCACCCGGAACGGTTCCTGGACAAGAGCCGCTACTCGATGGACTGGTACTACCCCGTCCTCGGCGGCGCGCTCACCGGCACCGAGGCCAGGAGCCGCCTCAAGGAGAGCTGGGACCGGTTCGTCGTCCCCGGCCTCGGGGTGCGCTGCGTCGTGCCCAACCCGTGGGTGACCGGCGGCGAGTCCGCCGAACTCGCGCTCGCCCTGTGGGCGGTGGGCGAGTCCGACCACGCCCTGGAGATCCTCCAGTCCATCCAGCACCTGCGGGACGCGGACAGCGGCCTGTACTGGACGGGCTACGTCTTCGAGGACGACGCGGTCTGGCCCCGCGAGCTGACCACCTGGACGGCCGGCTCGCTGCTCCTCGCCGTCGCCGCGCTCGGCGGCCACGAGGCCACCTGCCAGGTCTTCGCGGGCGACCGGCTGCCCAGGGGACTGGACCCGGACTGCTGCGTCTGAGCGGCGGACCGGACGGCCGGTGACGGCCGAGACGGTCAGTGACGGCCGAGACGGTTGGCGACGGCGTGGCCGACGAAGAGGTACACCAGGGCGGCCAGGCCGTATCCGGCGACGACGCGGGCCCATGCCTCGTCGAACGTGAACAGGTCGCGCGACCAGCCCGCCAGCCAGTCGGCCGCGTCATGGACGAACCGCACCAGGTCGTTGGCCCGGTTGGCGTCCAACAGGTACATCAGGATCCACAGGCCGAGAATGAAGGCCATGACGTCCGCGACGATCGCGACGGCCCTGCCTGCGGAGTTGGAACCGCGGTATCTGGACATGCCTTCCGTATGGCCGCGCAGGCGCGGAGGAAACCTGCGCGGACGGCCCCCCGTCCGCAACTCATCGCGGACGAGGGGCCGTTGAGGGGCCTGCGCGGTGCGCGGAATCAGCCGCGCTGGATGCCCGAGGTGTCCTGGAGGACGCCGCGGCGGCCGTCCTGCGTCTGGGCGACCAGGTTGGCGCCGCGCTGCTCGACCGCCAGGTACCAGGTGCCCGGCGCCAGTTCGGCGATCGGCGTGGGCGAGCCGTCCTCCGCGAACAGCGGACGCGGCACCGGCACGGCGAACCAGAACGGAGAGAAGTCACCGGCCGGCTGCGCCTGCGCCTGCTGCGGGGCCTGCGGCTGACCGGGCTGCGGCTGTCCCGGCTGCGGCTGGCCGCCGAAGGACTGACCGGGCTGTCCCGGCTGGCCGCCGTACGGCTGCTGCTGGGCGCCCGGGTAGCCGTAACCGCCCTGGGGCTGGCCGCCGTAGGGCTGCGGCGCGGCCGGACGGGCGGCCGGGACCAGGGAGCCCTTGAGGGCGGGGAGCAGCGGGGTGGCGAGGGCCGCGGCGGCCATGACCAGGGTGGCGATCAGGGCGAGGATCAGGCCCGTGCCGGCGCCCAGGCCGGGCACGCCCCCCATGTTGTCGAAGGGCCCCGACGGGTCGAAGATGTTGCCGAGCGCGCACCAGGCGGCGAAGACCGTGAAGGCGGTGCCGAACTGGCCGAGGTCGAGACCGGCCACCTTCAGGGGCTGCGGCAGCGCCCGGCTCACGACGACGAGCGCCGCGCCGATGAGGCCCGCCAGGACGACACCGAGCACGACCGGCCCACTGCCCCACAGGCTGGGGATTTTGGCGCTGTCCGCACCGTCGATCGAGTAGATGTCGAGGAACGACGCGATGAACAGCAACACCGCTGCTCCGATCACCACGCCGTCGCCTCGAGTGAGGGAGCGGATATTCACTTCAGGTCCTTCGTAGGTCGTCTCGTCGTCGGTAGAGGCGTCGCTGTCACGATGGCGCCGAAAGGTTCCGTGTGAAGCGCGGGGGTGGCCCCTCATCGTACGGACGACACTATCGTCCACGCCCCGGGGCTGTCCGCAGGGACCGGGACGCCACCCGTCACCCGCGCAGGAAACTCACGATTCCCTCAGACATCCCCTCCGCCGCCTTCTGCCGCCAACTGCCGCTGGTCAGCAGTGCCGCGTCCTTGGCGTCCCGCATGTTGCCGCACTCGATGAACACCTTGGGAACCGTTGACAGATTGAGACCGCCCAGGTCCGTACGCGTGACCAGACCGGTGCCGTCGCCGAGGTAGTTGGACGGCGCGGTGCCCGTGACGCGCACGAAACCGCCCGCGACGCGCTCGCCCAGTTCGGCGGAGGGCGCCACGATGGCGCGGGTGTCGGCGGTGCCCTCGTGCACCCGGCCCGGCATGATCACGTGGAAGCCGCGGTTGCCCGCCCCCGATCCGTCGGCGTGGATCGAGATCGCCGCGTCCGCGTGCGCCTCGTTGCCGATCCGGGCCCGCTCGTCCACGCACGGCCCGAAGGAACGGTCGCCGTCCTGCGTCAGCTTGACGGTCGCGCCCTGCTCCTGGAGGAGGGTGCGCAGCCGGTGGGCCACGTCGAGGGTGAACTTCGCCTCGGGCCAGCCCGCGTCGGTGGCCGTGCCCGTCGTGTCGCACTCCTTGCGGTGCGTGCCGACGTCGACCTTGCGGTTGATCTCGGACGCGTGCTGGAAGTTGGCGGGGTTGTGGCCGGGGTCGATGACGACGACCTTCCCCTTGAGGGGACCGGAGGCGGCCGGCCGGGAGGCGGACGGCTGCCGCGAGGCGGGGGCGGGGGAGGAGCCCGTGGGCTTCCCGGCGCCGCCCTCGCCCGGGGACGCCGGAGCACCGGAGGCGGGAGGCGGGGAGGACGGCGCCGCCGACGTCCCCGGGGCGCCCGCGCGGTCGCCGCCGCCCCCGTCGTCCGGGCCACCGACCGCCGCGTACACCCCCCACCCGAGCAGCGCCCCGGGCACGAGCGCGGCGACCGCCACGGTCAGCGTGCGGCGCAGCGGGGACCGGCGGGGCCGGGGAGGTTCGAAGTCCGGGCCTGTGTACGACACGTCAGCGACTCTAACCGCGCCCTCGGACGTCCGTGTCCCTTCGGCGCAGGACGCGCAGCGAGTCCGTCGCCGAGACCTCGGTGAACGCGCCGGACGCCAGCGCCCTGAGGTAGACGCGGTAGGGGGCCTGGCCGGTGAACTCGTCGGCCGGGTCCGGGAAGACGTCGTGGATGACCAGCAGGCCGCCTTCGGCCACGTGCGGGGCCCAGCCCTCGTAGTCGGCGTTGGCGTGCTCGTCGGTGTGGCCGCCGTCGACGAAGACGAGGCCGAGGGGCGTGTTCCAGAGGGCGGCGACCTGGGGGGAGCGGCCGACGAGGGCGACCACGTGCTCCTCCAGCCCGGCGCGGTGCAGGGTGCGGCGGAAGGCGGGCAGGGTGTCCATCACGCCCAGTTCCGGGTCGACCGTCTCCGGGTCGTGGTAGTCCCAGCCCGGCTGCTGCTCCTCGCTGCCCCGGTGGTGGTCGACGGTCAGCGCGGTCACCCCGGCCCGGCGGGCCGCGTCGGCGAGCAGCACGGTGGAGCGCCCGCAGTACGTGCCGACCTCCAGCAGCGGCAGCCCGAGCCCGCCCGCCTCCACCGCGGCGGCGTACAGCGCGCGGCCCTCGTGCGCGGGCATGAACCCCTTCGCGGCCTCGAAGGCGGCCAGGACGTCGGGGGAGGGGGAGGGGGAGGGAGCGGAGGCGGGGGCCGCGGTCATGGGGGCCTTTCGGTGGTCGTGCGGGGGGAGTGCCGGCGCCCCATGCTGCCGTACCCCCCGCCGCGCACCGCGACAGGGGGTACGGGCCGGGCGGGGGCGTCAGGCCGGGACCGTCTCGCCCGGCAGCGACAGGTCCAGGTCGACCGGGCGGTCGCCGCCGTGGGTCGCCGCGTGGGCGAGCGGGGCGTGGCCCGCGGCCCGGGCGGCCAGGACGTACGGGCCCCGGGCCGGCACGGCGAGGGCGTAGCCGCCGTCGCCCCCGGACAGGGTCGCGCCCGCCTGCCGTCCGTGCCGGTCGATCAGCGTCACCTTGGCGCGGGCGACGGGCGTGCCGTCGGCGGCCAGCACCCGGCCGCGGAAGCCGTGCGGCGGCCGACCGGCCCCGGCGAGCGCCTGCTCGGCGCGGGCCAGGTTGGCGTCCTCCTCGCTGCTCGCGCGCAGTTGCGAGACCCCGGCCGGGCTGCGGCGGGGGAGGAAGAAGGCCAGCACCAGGCCGACGGCGACGGCGGCGGCCGCGATCAGGAAGGAGACGCGGAAGCCGTGCATCGTCGGCACGGCGACGCCGCCCGCGTCGGTCGAGGTGTTGGCGAGGACCATGCCGATGACGGCGCTCGACACCGACGTGCCGATGGACCGCATCAGGGTGTTGAGGCCATTGGCCGCGCCGGTCTCCGAGGCCGGGACCGCCCCGATGATCAGCGCGGGCAGGGAGGAGTAGGCGAGGCCGATGCCCGCGCCGATCAGCACCGACGTGACGACGGTCTGCCAGGCGGCGCTCATCAGCCCGAGGCCGCCGGCGTAGCCGGCCCCGATGACCACCAGGCCGATGATCAGGGTGGTGCGGGGGCCGTAGCGGGCGGAGAGCCGGGCGTAGACCGGCGCCGTGAACATCATCGTCAGACCCAGCGGGGCCACGCACAGGCCCGCGACGACCATCGACCGGCCGAGTCCGTATCCGGTCTCGGCGGGCAGTTGGAGGAGCTGCGGCAGGACGAGGGAGATGACGAAGAAGGAGACGCCGACCATGATCGAGGCGAGGTTGGTGAGCAGGACCTCGCGGCGGGCCGTGGTGCGCAGGTCGACCAGCGGGGCCGCGACGCGCAGTTCCATCAGGCCCCACAGGAGCAGCACCACGACGGCGGCGGCGAACAGGCCGAGCGTGGTCGGCGACGACCAGCCCCAGTCGCTGCCCTTGCTGATCGGCAGGAGGAAGAGGATCAGACCGGCGGACAGGCCCAGCGCGCCCGGCAGGTCGAAGGAGCCCTTGGCGCGCAGCGGGGACTCCGGCACGACCAGCAGGGTCAGCACGATGGAGAGGGCGCCGAGGCCGGCCGCGCCGAAGTAGAGGACGTGCCAGTCGGTGTGCTGGGCGACCAGGGCCGCGGCGGGCAGCGCCAGTCCGCCGCCGACGCCGATCGAGGAACTCATCAGCGCCATCGCCGAGGCGAGCCGCTCGCGGGGCAGCATGTCGCGCATCAGGCCGATGCCGAGGGGTATCGCGCCCATCGCGAAGCCCTGGAGCGTACGGCCGACGATCATCGGGACCAGGGCGTCGGTGAGCGCGCTGAGCAGCGCGCCGAAGACCATCACCGACAGGCTGGCGATCAGCATGCGGCGCTTGCCGAACAGGTCGCCGAGCCGGCCCATGATCGGGGTGGCCACGGCTCCGGACAGGAGCGTGGAGGTCAGGACCCAGGTGGCGTTGCTGGGTGAGGTGTCCAGGAGTCGGGGCAGGTCCTTGATGACGGGGACCAGCAGGGTCTGCATCACCGCGACGACGATGCCCGCGAACGCGAGTACCGGGACGGTGGCCCCGCTCGCTTGCCGCACGGGCTCGTCGGTCGTCGTGTGGGACATGGGGTGGGGCCTCCAGGCCGGGAGTCGGTGGATGCGTGGATCGTGGGTGCGTGCAGGCTGAACCTCGTGCGCCGGGGCAACTATTCCGTTGCTTCGAGTCCCTAACTAATTCTTGACCTTCTCTTGGCACCCCGCCCATACGCGGTTCACCGGACGGCCGCCTACGTCCCGGGTCCTAGGACGGTCGGTGGGCGGGCGGGACCAAAAACCGATGCAAGGGGCGCACCCGGCTTGAGACCATGACACCCATGCTCGAAGCCACCGGCTCCACCTCCCCCTCCGCGCCCGCCGACGCCCGCCGCATATCCCCGCGCCGCACGCCGCCGACCTGGCTGGTCGTGGCGCTCGCCTGCGCCGGACAGTTCCTCGTCGTGCTCGACGTGTCCGTCGTCAACGTCGCCCTGCCGTCGATGCGCACCGACCTCGGGCTGAGCGCCCAGGGCCTCCAGTGGGTCGTCAACGCCTACGCCATCGCCTTCGCCGGGTTCATGCTGCTCGGCGGGCGGGCCGGCGACCTGTACGGGCGCAAGCGGATGTTCCTCGTCGGGCTCGGACTCTTCACACTGGCCTCGCTGGGCGGCGGACTCGCCCAGGAGGGCTGGCAGTTGCTGGCCGCGCGGGCCGCGCAGGGTCTCGGCGCGGCCGTGCTCGCCCCCTCGACGCTGACGCTCCTGACCGCCGCGGTGCCGGAGGGTGCGGCCCGGGCCCGCGCGATCGCGACCTGGACCGCCGTGGGCGCGGGCGGCGGTGCCGCGGGCGGTCTGGTGGGCGGCGCCCTGGTGGACGGGCTGTCCTGGCGCTGGGTACTGCTGATCAACGTCCCGGTGGGCGCGGTCGTGCTGGCCGGCGCCGTGCTGTGGCTGACCGAGAGCCGGGGCGGTCCGCGCCGCCGCCTCGACCTGCCGGGCGCCCTGCTGGTGACCGCCGGACTCGCCGCGCTGGCCTACGGCATCTCGCAGACCGAGTCCGAGGGGTGGGCGGCGACGGCGACCCTGGTGCCGCTGGTCGCCGGTCTCGCGCTGCTCGGCCTCTTCCTCCTCGTCGAGGCGCGCACCGCCTCGCCGCTGATGCCGCTCGCCCTGCTGCGGCTGCGGTCGGTGGCGTCGGCGAACGTGGCGATGCTGGTGTCCGGCTCGTCGATGTTCTCGATGTGGTTCTTCATGACCCTGTACGCGCAGAACGTCCTGGGCTACTCCCCGTTGGAGGCCGGCGTCGCCCTGGTGCCCAGCTCCCTCGCGGTCGTCCTCGGCTCCAAGGCGGCCCCGCGGTTCCTGCCGGTGCTCGGCGCCCGGAACGTGGCGGTGCTCGGCACGCTCGTCGCGGCGGTCGGCTTCGGCTGGCAGTCGACGATGACCGCGGACGGCGGCTACCTCACCGCCATCATGATCCCCGGCGTGCTGATGATGCTGGGCGCGGGCATCGCGGCGACCCCGCTGGCCTCACTGGCCATCTCCGGCGCCGCTCCCGGGGACGCCGGCCTGGTCTCCGGGCTCATCAACACCTCGCGGACGATGGGCGGTTCGCTGGGACTCGCGGTGATGTCGACGCTCGCCGCGTCGCGCTCCGGCGGCGAGGACGCGGGGCCGGCGGCACTGACGGACGGCTACGCGCTGGTGTTCCGCACGGCGGCGGGGGTGCTGGTGGCCGCGGCGGTACTGATGTGGGCGTGGCTGCCGAAGGCGCGCGGGAGGGACTGAGCGCGCGGGGGGTCCACCCCGAGGGCGCGCCTCACGGGGCCACGCCGCCGCGTGCGGTGGGCGGTTGCGTCGCGAGGTGCAAGCAGGGCCGCCGGTCTGCGGTTGCATCGGGGGGCGATGCGGGTGTGGCTTCGCTGCGGGGTGTGGCCCGGGTGTGGCTTCGCGGTGGGGCGTGGTTCGGGTGGGGCGTCGCCTGAGGGCGTGTGCTGCCCCGGCGGTCCGCGTACGGGGCGTCAGCTCGGTGCCCCGCCCAGCCCCGCCCAGCCCAGGGCCCGTCAGACCCACCCCCGCTGTCGGGCCGCGCGCAGTGCCTCCGTGCGGTTGCGGGTGCCGGTCTTGCCGATCGCGGCGGACAGGTAGTTCCGGACCGTCGACTCGGACAGATGCAGCGTCCCGGCGATGTCCGCGACCGTCGCACCGTCCGCCGAGGCCCGCAGCACGTCGCACTCCCGCCCGGTGAGCGGGCTGGGCCCCGCACTGAGCGCCGCCGCGGCGAGCGCCGGGTCGACGACCGTCTCACCGGCCAGCACCCGGCGGATCGCCCCGGCCAGCTCCTCCACCGGGCCGTCCTTCACCAGGAAACCGGCGGCGCCCGCCTCCATGGCCCGCCGGAGGTACCCCGGGCGGCCGAACGTGGTCAGGATCAGCACCCGGCAGCCGGGCACCCGCTCGCGCAGTTCGGCGGCGGCGTCCAGGCCGCTCAGGCCCGGCAGTTCGATGTCGAGCAGGGCGACGTCGGGCCGGTGCGCGAGCGCGGCGGCGACGATCTCGTCCCCGGCCCCCACCTGCGCCACCACCTCGATGTCCGCCTCCATCCCGAGCAGCAGCGCGAGCGCGCCCCGCATCATGCCCTGGTCCTCTGCGAGCAGGACGCGGACGGGGTGAGTGCGGGGCGGCGTCTGGTCGGTCACGGGGCAAGGGTAGGGGGCCTACGCCGGTGCGCCCACCGGCCGTTCCTCCTCCCGCACCGGCAGCTCCGCCGTCACCGAGAAGCCGCCCCGCGGCTCCGCCCCCGCGGTGAGCGAACCGCCCGCCGTGGCGAGACGTTCCGTCAGGCCGGTCAGGCCCGTGCCCGGACCCCGGGTAGGACCTGCCACGCCCGTGCCGTCGTCCGTGACCGTCAGCCGGACCCGGTCCGCACCGCCGAGGACCGCGATCTCGCAGCGGCTCGCCCCGCTGTGCCGTACGACGTTGGTGACCGCCTCCCGCACCACCCACCCCAGCAGCGCCTCGGTCTGCGGCGGCAGCGGCGGGCCCGAGCGGCGGACCACCGCCTCCACGTCGGCCGCGTCCAGTGCCGACCGGGCCCGGTCCAACTCGGTGCCCAGGCTGCCCTCCCGGTAGCCGGTGACCGCCTCGCGGACCTCGGTCAGCGCCTGGCGGCCGACCGACTCGATGTCCGTGATCTGGGTCAGTGCCGCGTCCAGGTCGCGGGGCGCCAGCCGCCGCGCGGCCTCCGACTTGACCACGATCACCGACAGCGTGTGCCCCAGCAGGTCGTGCAGGTCCCGCGAGAACCGCAGCCGCTCCTCCGCCACCGCCCGGGTGGCCAGTTCCTCCCGGGCGGCGCGCAGTTGCCGTACGGCGTCGGACAGGCTCAGGATCGCGGCGGTCACCATCGTCGAGAGGAAGGTCCCGTAGGCGATGTTCAGGCCGTTCCAGCCGTCCTTGACGCCGCCCACCGTGCCCGCTACGACCGCCAGCGACCAGCCCCACCGGCCCAGCCACGGGCCGCGCAGCGCCGCCCCCGCGGCCAGGCCGAGCAACGGGAAGAACAGCAGCCAACTGCCGCCGTACGCCAGCGCCAGCGAACAGGTCACCACCGCCATCGCGGCCAGGGCCAGCCGGGTGCTCAGCGACTCGCGCAGCTCCTTGTGGAAGGAGCGGAAGGCGACGTGGATGTAGAGCGAGTTGAAGACGATCAGCCCCGCGCCGCCGACCCAGGGATTTCCGCTGTTGCCCTGGAAGATGTTGGCGAGACTGCCCAGGCCCATCAGCAGCCACGGCAGCAGCGTGAAGCCGCTGGGCGCCGGGCCCGTCCGCCGCGGCCGTTCGCCGGGCCCGTCCGGCTCCGGCTCGGACTGCCGTGCGAGCTGCCACGCGTCCAGGCGGTGCGACGTCCTGTGCAGCCGCTCCCGGATCCCGGTCATGGGTGCCGGCTCCCTTCCGATCGGGCGCCCCGGGGCGCTCAGTTGTTTCCCGCGCAGCGGCGGTAGGACAGGACGGCGTACGTACCGAACGCCAGGAGCCACCCCGTCAGCACGAGGATGGCACCCGCGGTGGGCGCGTGCCCCGTGGCGACCGAAGTCCCCAGCTCTGCGAAGCGGTTGGTCGGGGTGTACGCCGACACGGAGCGCAGCCAGTCCGGGAACAGCGCGAGCGGGAACCACAGGCCGCCGAGCACGGCGAGGCCCAGGTTGGCCACCATGTTCGCCACGCCCGTGGTCTGCCCGGTCAGCCGGTAGCCGTTGCCGAGGCCGAGCAGCGTGAAGGGCACCGATCCGAGCCAGAGCAGCAGCGCCAGCGCCGCCCACTGCCAGGCGTGCAGCCGTACGCCGTTGACCAGGCCGCCCGCGCCGAGTACCGCCGTGATCGCGGGCAGCACCGTGACGGAGGCGGTCAGGGCGCGGCCCACGACCACCTGGTGCGGGGGCATCGGCGTCACCCTGAGCTGCCGCAGCCAGCCGATCCCCCGGTCCTCGGCGACCCCGCCGCCGGTGTTCAGGGCCGAGCCGACCGCACCGTAGGCGGCCATGCCGACCATCGCGCCCGTCTTCCACTCGCCCGGGTCGCCCCCGAGGTTGGTGAACAGCAGGTACATCAGGACCGGCACGGCGACGCCGCCGACGACGAAGCCGGGATCGCGCAGCGTACGGCGCGTCTCCAGCACCAGGTAGTCCCTCATCGCACAGTCTCCTTCCGCGTGGCCGGGGCCGGCACCGCGCTCGTCAGGGCCAGGAACGCGTCGTCCAGGGACGCGGGAGCGACCTCCAGGCCGCGTATCGCGCCGAGTTCGGCGAGGGCGGTCACCGTCGCGTCGGAGTCCTCGGTGCGCAGCAGCGCGCGGTCCCCGCGCACCTCCACCGAACGGACCCCCGGCAGCAGCGTCAGGCCGTCGGTGGACCGGCCTGCCAGGTCGAAGGAGACGCGGCTGCCGCCCGCCGCCCGGCGCAGTTCGTCCCCGGTGCCGTCCGCGACGACGCGCCCCCGGTCGACGACGAGGATCCGGTCGGCGTGCGCGTCGGCCTCCTCCAGGTAGTGCGTGGAGAAGAGGACCGTGCTGCCGCGCCGGGTGTAGGCCCGCATCGACTCCCAGAAGGCGTGCCGCGCCTCCACGTCGAGGGCCGCCGTCGGCTCGTCCAGGACCAGCAGGTCGGGACGGCCGGCCAGCGCGAGGGCGAAGCGCACCCGCTGGACCTGGCCGCCGGAGAGCCGGTCCACGCGCCGCCCGGCCAGCGCGGCGATCCCCGCCAGCTCCAGGGCCTGCCCGACGGGCATCGGCGCCGGGTACCGGCCGGCCACGAAGGCGACCAGCTCGCCCACGGTGACCCGGGGAACCGCCCGTGCCTCCTGGAGCATGGCCCCCACCCGGCCGGCGCGCACGGCGGGTTCCGGAGGGCCGCCGAACAGCTCCACCTTGCCCGCGTCGGGCGGGCACAGGCCGAGCAGCAGGGCGATCGTCGTCGACTTGCCCGCGCCGTTGCGGCCGAGCAGCGCGACGGTCTCCCCGCGCTCGATGCGCAGGTCCACGCCGTCGACGGCGCGGACGTCGCCGTACGCCTTGGCCGCTCCCGTGAAGGAGACGGCGGGAACGGTGCCCTCTGTCGGTGTCATGCCCGTGACGCTACGGAGCCGGCGGGCACCGGCGGCAGATGCGGTTGTCCGGAGTTCGGGAGGACAAATGTCACGGGTGGCGGGCGTCCCGTACGGTGACCTGGACCGGCAGGGACCGACAGGGACCAGCAGGGAAGAGCAAAGACCGGCAGGGAACAGCAGGTACGAGCGGGGAGAGCCATGCCCATCGACGCCGCCGGGGCGCTCACCGCCGCGCCCCGGGTCCGTGAGATCGCCTGGGACCACAAGGACGTCCAGCTCTACCACCTCGGCATCGGCGCCGGCCGGCCCGCCACCGACCCCCGCGAGCTGCGCTACACCCTGGAGTCCCGGCTGCGCGTCCTGCCGAGCTTCGCGACGGTGGCCGGGGGCGGCGTCCCCGGGGTGATCGGCGCGCTGTCGACGCCCGGCGTCGACGTCGACCTCGCCCGCGTCCTGCACGGCGGACAGCGGCTGCGCCTGCACCGGCCCGTTCCGGTGCGGGGCCGGGCGAGCGCGGCCTCGCGCGTGGTCGCCGTGCACGACAAGGGCACCGCCGCCGTCCTCGTCCTGCGCACCGAGGTCACCGACGCGGACGGGCCGCTGTGGACCGAGGAGGCCGAGGCGTTCGTCCGCGGGGAAGGCGGCTGGGGCGGCGAACGGGGCCCCTCCGCCCGCCCCTCGGCCCCGCCCGCCGAGCCGCCGGACCACGTCGTCGAACGGGCCGTGCGCGAGGACCAGGCCCTGCTCTACCGCCTCAGCGGCGACTTCAACCCCCTGCACGCCGACCCGGAGTTCGCCGCGCGCGCCGGTTTCGAGCGGCCCGTCCTGCACGGGCTGTGCACCTACGGCGCCACGCTCAAGGCCGTCGTGGACACGCTGCTGGACGGCGACGTGACCCGGGTGCGCGCGTACGGCACGCGGTTCGCCGGGGTGGTGTACCCGGGGGAGACACTGCGGGTGCGGATGTGGCGGGCGGCCGGTGCCGGGAGCGGGACGGGGAGCGGGGAGGCGCGGGTGGCGGTGAGTGCCGTCGAGCGGGGTGACGCGCCCGTCCTCGCCGACACGGTCGTCCGGTACGGGTGACCGGCGGGCGCACGGGGGTACGACAACGGCCCCGTCCGCCGGATGCGACGAACGGGGCCGGAGCCGCTTGCTCTTGTGTGTGCCTGTGCCCGCGGCCGGTGCCGGGGGCTCGGCCGGTCGTGCCGTCAGGCGGCCGTCTCGGACTCCTCGGCGGGCTTGCGGTGGCGGCCCTGCGGGGTCGCCTCGCCCCCCTGGCTGGAGACCGGTCCGCGGTGCTTGCCGTGGCCGGCGTCGATCTCGGAAACGTCGGCACCGGCGGCCTGGATCGGCTGGGTCGTGCTGGCGTCGTTCATCGGAAGGAATTCACCCCGTCAACATGATCTTTCCTACAGCCGGGCGAGTGTAACCGGCACACCTCGGGACGGATCCAGACGGCCACGCCAACCGGCACTAGTTCGTTACAAGCCGTGCCAGCGGAGCCTGTTGCAGCGGTACGGGACGTGACCGGGCGGGACCGGAAGGGTCCGCTGTGCCGGATGCGCCGGATACGGCGGAGGCGCCCGATGCATTCGATTCAGCAGGTCCGCCCGACTCATCCGGTTCCACCCGGTCGGGAACGCCGTCGCCCTCGGCCTCCGCCCCGGCCCCCGCCCCCGCAAAATCCCCGGACGGCTCGCCGCCCGCCGCCCGCGCGCCGGGTTCCCGCGGCTCCGGCGCGAGCAGCCGCGCCACCCCGCACGGCGACCCGGGTGTGGAGCACGGCAGCCGCAGCTCCCCGTCCGGCGTCCACAGCCCGGCACCCGCCAGCCATCCCTCGGGCGCCGGAAGGTGCCGCACCTGCCGTTCGGCGGGCCGCCACACGCCGACCCATCTGCCGAACGCGCCGTCCACGCGCAGCGCCACCGCGCACCGTTCCGGGGTCAGCACCTGCCCCGGCTGGACGGCGAACGGCGTCACGACGCAGTCCGGCAGCCGCAGGCACTCCGGGAAGCGCACCGGCAGCGTGCTGCCCAGCACGCCCCAGCCGATCCGCTCCCGCCCGGGCGAAGGGGCGTCCGAGCCGATCAGCACCAGCCCGCTGTCCGGGTCGGCCAGCAGGAGCCGGTCGTCGCTGTCCGGGGCGATCTGCAGCAACGGGGACACCTCGCCGTCCCGCTCCAGGTCGACCACGACCGCCTTGGTGCGCCCGCCGGTCTCCCGGTCCACCGCCAGCATCCGGCCCGCCCGGTCCAGCCAGACCCCGCCCGAGCAGCGGCCGGGGATCTCCGCCACCCGCTCCGGCCCGAACGCCCCGCCCACGACCTGCCACAGCACCGTCGAACGCGGACCGGCCGCCAGGGCGTACGCCCGATCGCCGCCCGGAACCGGCGGCAGCAGCCGCAGCCCCGCGCCGTCCGCCGGGCACTCGACCGCGCCGAGCGGCAGTTCGCCGGTGCCGGGCCCGGTCGGGTACAGCAGCGCGAAGACGTGCCGTCCGGCCGCCACGCGGTGGACCAGGACCCGCCCGTCGCCCATCGGGTGCACCCCGGTGCCGGGCTCCTCGGGCTGGTTGCCCGGCAGCGGTACCGCGTACGGCTCGGGGCCGTCCAGGGTCCAGCGCTCCGGGTACCAGGCCGCCTCGCCGTCCTCCCCGCTCCGGGTGAGACGTGCGGCGTAGGCACCCTCCGCGGTGATGCTGCAGCCCGCCTGCGGGGCCCCGCTGTTCCCGGGGTCCGCCGCAGGCTCGATCGCACAGGCCGTCATCGTTCGGTCACCTCCGGCGACGAAGCTAGTTATCGCACGCACGGGCGGGGGACCGGCAGGGGTCCCCATCACACATACGTGTGTCACAGGAACGATTCGCCTGAGGGAAGGGCACGGTGTGTGCTGTGCGGACCGGGCGGCTCGGCCCGCGCCGGGCGGCCGCCGCAGCGGGGTGCGGCCGCGGGGTGCGGCTGCGGGTACAACGGCGCAGAACCTCCAGGTAGCCTTGCAGGCGTGCCCCGTCTGTCAGAAGTCATCGCCGCGCTGGACAACCTGTGGCCCACCGAGCGGGCCGAGTCCTGGGACGCGGTCGGCACCGTCGTGGGCGACCCCGGCCAGGAGGTCTCCCGGGTGCTGTTCGCGGTGGACCCCGTCCAGGAGATCGTCGACGAGGCGGTGAAGCTGGGCGCCGACCTGCTCGTCACCCACCACCCGCTGTACCTGCGCGGGACGACGACGGTCGCGGCCTCCACCTTCAAGGGCCGCGTGGTGCACACGCTCATCAAGAACGACATCGCCCTGCACGTCGCCCACACCAACGCCGACACCGCCGACCCGGGCGTCTCCGACGCGCTGGCCGGCGCCCTCGATCTCAACGTCGTACGGCCCCTGGTGCCGGACCCGGGCGACCCCGCGGGGCGCCGCGGCCTGGGCCGGGTGTGCGAGCTGCCGCATCCGCTGACCGTCCGCGAGCTGGCCGCCCGCGCCGCCGAGCGGCTGCCCGCCACGGCGCAGGGCATCCGCGTCGCCGGGGACCCGGAGGCGACCGTGCGCACGGTCGCCGTCAGCGGCGGCTCCGGCGACAGCCTCTTCGACCACGTACGGGCGGCGGGCGTCGACGCGTTCCTCACCGCGGACCTCCGCCACCACCCGGCCTCCGAGGCCCGCGCCCACAGTCCCCTCGCGCTGCTCGACGCGGCGCACTGGGCCACCGAGTGGCCCTGGTGCGAGCTGGGCGCGGCCCAGCTCGACGAGATCTCCGACCGCAACGGCTGGGACCTCAGGGTCCACGTCTCCAAGACGGTCACCGACCCCTGGACCGCCCACGCGGCGTCCGCCCCGACCTCTAGCGCAATGGGAGCCCCCAACTGAAAGCCGCGCCCGCCGACCAGATCCGACTCCTCGACGTCCAGGGCCTCGACACGCGGCTCCAGCAGCTCGCGCACAAGCGCCGGTCCCTGCCCGAGCACGCCGAGATCGAGTCGCTGACCAAGGACCACACCCAGGTGCGAGACCTGCTCGTGGCCGCGCAGACCGAGGAGAGCGACTGCGCCCGCGAGCAGACCAAGGCCGAGCAGGACGTGGACCAGGTGCGCCAGCGCGCCGTCCGCGACCAGCAGCGCCTGGACTCCGGCGCCGTCACCTCCCCGAAGGACCTGGAGAACCTCCAGCGCGAGATCGCCTCCCTCGCCAAGCGCCAGGGCGACCTCGAGGACGTCGTCCTGGAGGTCATGGAGCGCCGCGAGTCCGCCCAGGAGCGGGTCGCCGAGCTGACCGAGCGGGTCGGGGCGCTCCAGGGCAAGCTCGACGACGCCACCGCGCGCCGTGACGCGGCCGTCGAGGAGCTGGACGCCGAGGCCGCCTCGGTGACCAAGGAGCGCGAGGTCGTCGCGGGTTCGGTCCCCGACGACCTGCTGAAGCTGTACGACAAGCTGCGCGAGCAGCAGGGCGGCGTCGGCGCGGCCAAGCTGTACCAGCGCAGTTGCCAGGGGTGCCGCCAGGAGCTGGCCATCACCGAGCTGGGCGAGATCCGCGCGGCGGCGCCCGACACGGTCGTCCGCTGCGAGAACTGCCGCCGCATCCTGGTGCGTACGGCAGACTCCGGCCTGTAAGGGGCCGGTTCGTGACCGACCAGGCGGCGCGTCCGGCCGCTCGTCCCGCGCGGGAGTTCGTCGTCGAGGCCGACGGCGGGTCACGGGGCAACCCGGGGCCCGCGGGCTACGGCGCGGTGGTGCTGGACGCGGCGACGGGGGAGACCCTGGTGGAGGCCGCCGAGTACCTCGGGGTCGTCACCAACAACGTCGCCGAGTACCGGGGCCTGCTGGCCGGCCTGCGCGCGGCCAGGGACCTGGACCCGGACGCCCTCGTCCACGTCCGGATGGACTCCAAGCTCGTCGTCGAGCAGATGTCGGGCCGCTGGAAGATCAAGCACCCCGACATGAAGCCCCTGGCGACCGAGGCGACCCGCGTCTTCCCGCCCGGCCGCGTGACGTACGAGTGGATCCCGCGCGCCGACAACAAGCACGCCGACCGCCTGGCCAACGAGGCGATGGACGCGGGCGCGCGGGGCGAACAGTGGTCGGCGTCCGGGTCGACGGCGGAACTGGACACGGGCGGCACGAGCGGCCGTGCGGCCGGTGCCGACGGAAGCGGCGTGGTGCCCGCCAGGGCCGCCGAACGCGCCGGTGCGGCGACGGCCGCCGGTGCCGAGGGCGCCGTGGGGCGGGGTGCCGCCGTGGAATCCGCGGAGGGCGGCCGCCGCACCGGGGACGGGCCGGCCGCGACACCTGCGGGCCCGGCGGGCTCCGCCGAACCCGCCGACGCGACGACCGGCGCGGGCCGTGCGGCCGAGGGTGAGCACCTCGGGCGGGCGGCGCGCAGTGGCGCCCGGGGTGCGGCCGCCGTCGGCGCAACCTCGGCCGACGCCGACGTGCGGGCCGCGAAGGCCGTGGCCTCGCCCGGCTGGGGTCCCCCCGACATGGGTGCCCCCGCCACCTTCGTCCTCCTGCGGCACGGGGAGACGCCGCTCACCCCGCAGAAGCGGTTCTCCGGAAGCGGCGGCAGCGATCCGTCCCTGTCGTCCGTCGGCCGGGAGCAGGCCGAGAAGGTCGCCGCGAGCCTCGCCCGGCGCGGCACGATCGAGGCGGTCGTCGCCTCGCCCCTGGCCCGCACCCGCGAGACCGCCGCCATCGTCGCCGCCCGCCTCGGCCTGGAGGTGGCGGTCGAGGAGGGGCTGCGGGAGACCGACTTCGGCGCCTGGGAGGGGCTGACCTTCGGCGAGGTGCGCGACCGCCACCCCGACGACCTGGACGCCTGGCTGGCCTCCCCGGACGCGGAACCCACCGGCGGCGGTGAGAGCTTCGCGGCGACCGGCGCCCGGATCGCCGCCACCCGCGACCGGCTCGTCGCGGCGTACGCGGGCCGCACGGTCCTGCTGGTCTCCCACGTGACGCCGATCAAGACCTTCGTCCAACTCGCCCTGGGTGCCCCGCCCGAGTCGCTCTTCCGGATGGAACTGTCGGCGGCGTCCCTGTCGGCGGTGGCGTACTACGCGGACGGCGGCGCCAGCGTGCGCCTGTTCAACGAGACGTCCCACCTGCGCTGAGCCCGGCCGCCGCACGGGCGAGCCGCTCCACGCGCGCCCAGTCCCGGTCGGCCACGGCGTCCTTGGGCAGCATCCAACTGCCCCCCACGCAGCCGACGTTGGGAAGGGCCAGGTACTCCGGCGCGGAGGCCGGCGTGATGCCGCCGGTCGGGCAGAAGCGCGCCTGCGGCAAGGGCGCGGAGAGTGCCTTGAGATAGGCGGTGCCGCCCGCCGCCTCCGCCGGGAAGAACTTCATCTCCCGCACCCCGCGCTCCAGCAGCGCCACCACCTCCGAGGTGGTCGACACCCCCGGCAGGAACGGCACCCCGGACCCCCGCATCGCCTCCAGCAGGGCGTCCGTCCACCCCGGGCTGACCAGGAACCGCGCCCCGGCCGCCACGACGTCCGCGACCTGCTCCGCCGTGACGACCGTGCCCGCGCCGACCACCGCGTCCGGCACCTCACCGGCGACGGCCCGGATCGCGTCGAGCGCGACCGGCGTCCGCAGCGTCACCTCGATCGCGGGCAGCCCGCCGGCGACCAGCGCCCTGGCGAGCGGCACGGCGTCTGCGAGGTCGTCGACGACCACGACGGGTACGACGGGCGCGAGATCCAGCACCGAGGCGGCGGGGGAGGAGGGCAGCGGAGAACTCATGCCCTCATCGTGCCGCCGAAACGCACGCTGTGCAATCACCGTTGCAGTGGGTGCAACGGTCGGCTGACGGTCAGTGCACCTCGTCCACGAGCACGTCCAGCGACCACGGCTTCCCGGCCTTCGCGGGCGCCTCGGCCTCCACCGCGTACCCCAGGTCCCGCAGCGCGTCCACCAGCTCCGCCGGACCCCCGGGCGCGGTGCCGGACGCCAGCAGACTCCGTACGATCCGCCCCTTGGTCGCCTTGTTGAAGTGGCTGACCACCTTCCGCGTCGGCGCGTGCAGCACCCGCACGGTCGCCGTCCGCGAGGCGACCTCGCCCTTCGGCTTCCACGCCGCCGCGTACGCCGCCGACCGCAGGTCGAGAACCATCCCGTCCCCGGCCGCCTCCGGCAGCACCTCGGCCATCGGCGCCCGCCAGTACGCGCCCAGTGCCCCGAGGCCGGGCAGCTTCACCCCCATCGAGCACCGGTAGGAGGGGATCCGGTCCGTCACCCGCACGGCACCCCACAGCCCTGAGAAGACCAGCAGCGACCTGGCCGCCCGCCGCTTGGCGGCGGCGTCCAGCGAGGCCAGGTCCAGGGCGTCGTACAGCACTCCGGTGTAGATCTCGCCGGCCGGGCGCGCCCCCGCCGTCAGCAGCTCCGTGTTCTTGGCGACCTCGCCGCGCAGCCCCTCGCTCAGCCCGAGCACCTCGCGCGCCTTCTCCTCGTCTCCGGCGCACAGCTCGACCAGCTCGCCGAGCACGGCCTCCCGGGCCGCGGTCAGCCCCGGCAGGGACAGCGATCCGGTCTTCAGCGGGGCACCCCGGCCGGACGCGGCCTTCCCCTCGGACGGCGGCAGCAGGACAAGCACACGTACTCCTTCGCATCGAGCTGGGTCCCCAGCCCCCGGTCAGGGTACGGCGTCCCCCGCCCGCGCCATCTCGACGGCCCGTACCAGCGCCCGAAGAAGGAGACGCGGGCGACGGGCTCCGCATGGCCTCGGTAGAGACGTTGACGCTGCGGCAGGGTCAAGCGGACGGGCTCCGCGCCTCTGGACACCGCGGGCTTCCTCTGATCGTCTGGGAGGAGGGGGGTGTGCAGCGATGGCGGGCGCGCGTGAACAGGCACGGTGGAGCAGGGCCCGGCTGGGAAGGGGCGGCCCGCCCCTCGATCTCCTCACCGCCCGCTTCGACCGGCACGTCTACGCCCCGCACGCCCACGACGAGTACACGGTCGGCGTCACCGTCGGCGGCCTGGAGGTCATCGCCTACCGGGGCGGCCACATCCACTCGGGGCCGGGCTCCATCGTCGTCCTGGAACCGGGCGAGGTGCACACCGGCGGCCCCGCCGCCCCCGAGGGCTACTCCTATCGAGCCCTGTACGCGGCCCCGAACCTCCTCACCGACGGCACCCGGACGGACACCGCCCTGCCGTACTTCCGCGAGCCCGTCCTCGACGATCCCGAACTCGCCGCCGCCCTGCGCGCCGCGCACACCGACCTGGCCCGCTGCCCCGACCCCCTGGAGGCGGAGTCCCGTCTGCCCTGGCTGCTCACGGCGCTGGCCCGCCGCCACTCCACGGCCCGCGCGGCCGACGACACGGTCCTCGGCGCAGACCGCGTCGCCCGCGTCGTACGCGACCGCCTCGCCGACGAACTCCTCGCGCCGCCGTCCCTCGCGGCACTCGCCACCGACCTCGGCCTGTCCCGCTACCAACTCCTGCGGGCCTTCCGTACGTCGACGGGGATGCCGCCGTACGCCTGGCTCGCCCAGCACCGGGTGGCCAGGGCACGCGGACTCCTCGACGCCGGCCTGCGCCCCGCCGAGGTGGCGGCGCTGGTGGGCTTCGCCGACCAGGCGCACCTGACCCGCTGGTTCCGCCGGGTCCTCGGGGTGACCCCTGCGGCGTACCGCAACAGCGTTCAAGACCGCGCGGGGTGAGGCGGCCGAGACTCCCCGCATGACTGCACGCGGCTGGTTCCTGTTCTCCCTGATGGGAGTGGTCTGGGGCGTCCCCTACCTGATGATCAAGGTGGCGGTGGACGAGGTGTCCCCGTCCGGAGTGGTGTTCGCGCGCTGCGCGCTGGGCGCGGCGCTCCTGCTCCCCTTCGCCCTGCGCAGGGGAGACCTCTTCGGCACCGTACGGCGTCACTGGAAGCCGATGCTGGCCTTCGCCGTGATCGAGATCATCGGCCCCTGGTGGACCCTGACGGACGCCGAACGGCACCTGTCCAGCTCCACCGCCGGGTTGCTGATCGCGGGCGTGCCGATCGTCGGCGTGCTCCTGGCCCGCTTCTTCGGCGCCGGGGAACGGGTCGGTGCCCGCCGGATCACCGGACTCGGCCTCGGCCTCGGGGGCGTCGCCGTCCTCACCGTGCCGCACCTCACCGGCGGCGACGCCCGCTCGCTGGCCGAGGTGCTGGTGACCGTCGTCGGGTACGCCACCGCCCCTCTGATCGCCGCCCGCCACCTCAAGGACGTCCCCACCCTCCAGCTCATCACCCCCTGCCTGACCCTGGCCGCCGTCGTCTACGCCCCCGCGGCCTTCCTGACCCGACCCACCACCCTCCCCTCCGGCGAGGCCCTGGCGGCCCTGTCCGGACTCGGTGTCGTCTGCACCGCGATCGCCTTCGTGGCCTTCCTGGAGCTGATCAAGGAGGTCGGCCCGGTCCGCGCCGGCGTCATCACCTACGTCAACCCGGCGGTCGCCGTCGCCGCGGGCGCCCTGCTCCTGGACGAGGACCTGACTCTCGGCGTCGGCGTCGCCTTCACCCTGATCCTGGCCGGCTCGGTCCTCGCGACGGCCGCCGCCGGTCCGGGGCGGGAGGTCCGCCGGGTACCATGGTCGGCACGGCAGACGAGCCGGGCGGGCGGCCGCGTGGAGTCCCTCACGGGACTCCCCGAGGAACGTCCGGGCTCCACAGGGCAGGGTGATGGCTAACGGCCACCCGGGGTGACCCGCGGGACAGTGCCACAGAAAGCAGACCGCCGGAGGCTTCGGCCCCCGGTAAGGGTGAAACGGTGGTGTAAGAGACCACCAGTGCCCAGGGCGACCTGGGCAGCTAGGTAAACCCCACCCGGAGCAAGGTCAAGAGGGGGCACTCCGGTGCCCCTGCGCGGACGATCGAGGGCTGCCCGCCCGAGTCCGCGGGTAGACCGCTGGAGGCCGGTGGCAACGCCGGTCCTAGATGGATGGCCGTCGCCGGAAGGCCCGCGAGGACCTCCCGGAACAGAACCCGGCGTACAGCCCGACTCGTCTGCCGCTTAGGGCTTCTGACCAGTAGAAACGGAGGCAGAGGCCTTTTCTCCGTGTAGGTGGGTCTCGCTGGACCCTGGTCCGCACTGGTTCAAACGGGATCGTGCGTCGACGTACGTAGCCACGAAGGTAGCCATGCCTTGCGGCGTTGGCGAGTCCGGGAACCGTGGAGGGCGCCTGCCTGCCCCAGGGCCTTCTACGGCGGAGCGAACGGCGTGTTGACTCCTTCCAGCTACCCAGGTGTTCTCCAGGTTCTGGAGGCGTCCTCGGATTGGACGTCGCCTCATTGGGATCGTTGGGTAGTCTGCACCGCGTGGCGTGATGTACCGGCGGGGAGAGCTACGGCCGCATGAACAATGCGCGGGTCGCGCGCCAGACGTTGAGGGGGAGCGAGGACGCCGTGGAACCGCTGAGGAGTGACGACCCCACTCACATCGGGGGCTTTACGCTGCGCGGCCATATCGGCTCCGGCGGTATGGGCCGGGTGTACCTCGGTGAGTCACCCGCCGGACAGCAGGTCGCCGTCAAGGTCATCAAGGCGTCCGTTCTGGACACCGAGACCCGCAGCAGGTTCGTCCTCGAGGTGGAGAACCTCAGGAAGGTCTTCGGTCCCCGGGTCGCCGCCTTCGCAGGTGCCGACCCGCTCGCCGACCAGCCCTGGCTCGCCGTCGACTACGTCCCGGGCCCCGACCTCCTGCACCACGTCCGTGACCACGGCACGCTCCCGCTCGTCGAGACCGCGAGCCTCGGCGCGCTGCTCGCCGAGGGACTCACCTCCGTCCACCAGGCGCAGCTCCTGCACCGGGACCTCAAGCCGCAGAACATCCTGCTCGGCCCCGACGGCCCCAAGGTGATCGACTTCGGACTCGCGGTGCTCGCGGAACGCCGTACGACACTGACCGCGACGGGTGTCGTGGTGGGTAGCGTTCTGTGCATGCCGCCCGAGCAGGCGGAGGGCACTCACCAACTGACCCCAGCGGCGGACGTGTACGCCCTCGGCGTGGTGCTGCTCTTCGCCGCCACCGGCCACTACCCGTACGACGGTGACAACTGGCTCGCGGTCGCGGCCCGGATCGGCGATCCGCAGCAGGCCCCGGACCTGACAGGGCTGCCTACGGAACTGACGCCCGTCGTGTCCTCGATGCTCGCCTTCGACCCGACCGACCGACCTTCCCTCACGGACGTCACGGGCGCACTGGTGGCCGTCCTCAACGGTTCCGGCGTCTCCGCCCGGCAGGCCCGGCAACGGCTGATCGCACGGACGGCACCGCATGCCGACGGCCGACTGGTGCCGCCTCCGGGACCGATCGCCGAGTATGTGTCCACGGTCGTCGACCCGGTCGCGCCGCCCGCGGAGCAACAGCCGGGCACCGACGACGCAGACGTTCCGGCGAAGGCCAATGTCCACCTCCCGCCACCGCCGACCCCGCGCCCCGTCGTGGCGCGGCCCCGGACGCCCCGCGGCCGGACCCCGGACGCCGCCACGGCCCACGACGTCGCCGAGGCCCTGCGCTCCGCCTATGCCAAGGAGGCCGCCTTCGTTCCGGCCCGTGGTGGAGGCCGCTGACCACCGGTCACCCAAGGCCGGGCGGAGCCGCTGCGGCTCGGCAGTAGCCGTGAAGGGGAGCGGGGGCGGCGTCGGTATGTGGCTGCGCCACGCGGGCACGACCAGCCCCGACGGCGCCGCCGACGAGCGACGACACACCACGGCCCCGCGGCACAGCCGAGTGTTGGCGGTCGGCCGGGCGCCCGGTTCCCGCAGCGACCTGCACGGTCAGCTTCCGCCGTGGAAGACTTGCGCGGTATTCGACCACTTCCCGTACGACAGTGCGCAGGACGCGGAGGCAGCAGCGTGACCCACCAGCCGGACGTCTCGGAGTCCAGGTTCCCGCCGGGGGCCCAGATCCTCGTACGGGACGAGGAGTGGCTGGTGAAGAACGTCACCCCGAGCCGGGACGGCGCCAAGATCGAGGCGGTTGGGGTCTCGGAGTTCGTCCGCGACGAGACGGCCGTTTTCTTCACCGAGATCGAGCGTCTGGCCGGTGACGAGGTCCGGCTTCTCGACCCGGAGGACACCGAGCTGGTCGAGGACCCCACCGACCACTTCCGCCGCAGCCGACTCTTCCTCGAAGCCCTGCTGCGTAAGACGCCGCTCCCACAGACCGAGCGCGGCCTGGCGCTCGCCGACCGCTTCCTCGTCGACCCACTCAGCTACCAGCAGCGCCCCGCCGAACTGGCTCTCTCCCTCGCCAACCTGCGCCCCCGTCTGCTCATCGCCGACGTCGTCGGCCTCGGCAAGACCCTGGAGATCGGTCTCACCCTGGCCGAGCTGATCCGCCGCGGCCGGGGCGAGCGCATCCTCGTCGTCACCCCGCAGCATGTCCTGGAGCAGTTCCAGCACGAGCTGTGGACCCGTTTCTCCATCCCGCTGATCCGCCTCGACTCGGTCGGTATCCAGCGCATCCAGCGGGAGATCCCGGCCGGCCGCAACCCCTTCACCCACTACAAGCGGGTCATCGTCTCCGTCGACACCCTCAAGAACATCGGCCAGTACCGCCACCACCTGGAGAAGATCCACTGGGACGCGGTGGTCATCGACGAGTCCCACAACCTCATCAACCGCGGCAGCCAGCGCAACGCCCTCGCCCGCGTCCTCGCCCCCAACACCGACGCCCTGCTGCTGGCCAGCGCCACCCCGCACAACGGCGACGGGAAGTCCTTCGCCGAGCTGATCAGCCTCCTCGACCCGGCGGCGATCGCCGACCCGAACGACTACGACGCCGAGAACGACCTCGGTCACCTCTTCATCCGCCGTACGAAGGTCCACCCCGAGGTGCGCGACCAGATCGGCAAGGAGTGGGCCGACCGCGATCCCACCGTCTCCGTGCCCTGCACCGCGACCGACGCCGAGGAGCGGATCTTCGCGGAGCTCACCGAGCACTGGATCCCGGCGCCGGACACCTCCACCGAGTTCGGCACCGCGACGTCCGGCCGTACGGCGCTCACGGAGGACCGCCTCTTCCCGTACACGCTCCTGAAGGCCTTCCTCTCCTCCCACCGCGCGCTCGCCAAGACCGTCACCACCCGCAGGAACACCCTGACCGACAAGGCGGCGAAGACGGCCCCCGGCACCCCGGCGGCCGCCCGCATCGCCACCGAACTCCAAGCCCTGGAGCGCCTGTTCGCGCTGACGTCGGCGATCGGGGAGTCCGGCGCGCCAGGCGACTCCGCCAAGCTCGACGCGCTCGTGGAGCAGCTCACCGACATCGGTGTCCGGCCCGGCTCGGCCACCCGGGTCGTCGTCTTCTCCGAACGCGTCGAGACGCTGAAGTGGCTCGCCAAGGTCGTCCCCGGCCGCCTCGGCTTCACCGAGCAGCAGGCGCGGCAGGCGGTGAAGGTCATGCACGGCGGCCTGTCGGACAAGGAGCAGATGGCCGTCGTGGAGGCCTTCGGTCTCGCCCACGACCCCGTCCGCATCCTGTTCACCGGCGATGTGGCCTCCGAAGGCGTCAACCTGCACCGCCAGTGCCACGACCTCGTGCACTACGACATCCCCTGGTCGCTGATCCGCATCGAGCAGCGCAACGGCCGCATCGACCGCTACGGCCAGAAGCACAACCCCCGTTTCCGCGCGCTGATCCTGCACTCCGAGACCGAGGGCGCCAAGGACGACCGTACGGTCGCCGAGAAGCTGCTCAAGCGCGAGGAGGAGGCCTACCGCCTCGACGGCACCGCGGAGGCGGTCACCGGCCTCTACCGGGCCGAGGAGGAGGAACGACGCCTGATCAAGGATCTCCTCGCCGGCCGCACGGTCGAGGAGTCCCTCGCCGCCTCACCCACCCCCGGCGACCCGCTGACCGCGCTCTTCACCCAGCCGTCCGTCCTGCCCGAGCACCGCCCCGTGCCCAAGGCGCAGGTCCCGTCGCTGTTCGGCGGCGACACGGAGGCGTTCGTACGGGCGGCCCTCGACGAGGTCTACGACGAGCACCCGCACGACGCCCTCGACCTCTCCGAGCACCGTCACACCGGACCGCGCGGCGAACCGGCCCCGTACCTGAGCCTCGCCACCGCCAAGGCCCCCGACCTCCTCCACCGCCTCGACATCCTGCCCCCCGACTACCTGCGGGAGCAGAAGCTGAAGGAGCGCCTCCTCGTCACCTTCGACCGCGGTCTCGGACAGCACAGCCTGGACGAGGCCCGCGGCAAGTCCGGATCCAGCTGGCCCGCCATCGGCTACCTCACCGACATCCATCCCTTGGTGGAGTGGCTGGTGGACAAGGTCCTCGTCCAGCTCGGCCGCCAGCAGGCACCGGTCCTCCTCACGCCCGGAGCGCCCGGCCCGACCTTCCTCGTCCAGGGCATCTACTCCAACAAACTGGGCCGTCCCACGGTCGTGGAGTGGATGGCCGTCCGCGGCCTGCCCGACGCCCCCGAGGTGGTGCCGATGCCGGACGCCCTGGCGGAGGCGGGCGTGGGCCCCGACATGGCCAACCCGGCCCCGCCCCGCGACCTCCCCGCCCTCCAGGCCCTGGTCCCGGCCGCCGTAGCGGCGGCCCGGGAGCACCTGGAGGAGCGCAAGGACGCCTGGACCCAGCAGATCAGCGCCCAGCTCGACGACTACCGCGCCCGCCTCGGCCGCTGGCAGCAGCAGTCCCTCCTGCCCGGCCGGATCGTCGCGGACACCATCCGCCACCAGACGGAACTGGCGGACAAGCTCTCCGCCACCGGCCGCCCCCTGCTGCGGGTCCTGGCCGTCCTCGACCGCGACGCCTGACCGGCACCAGCCCCACTCCCTTCGAAGCCACCCGCAGAAACGGTCCTCGACGTGACGTACGACTCGCTGGTCAACCACGGCGACTACTTCTCCGCCCACTACCTCGCCGAGGTCCTCCCGAAGGACCTCAAAGCGAAGGACGGACTGCTCGCCCGCTGGGCCGAACACGAGGCCGAGGAGAACAAGAAGCCGGCGGACGAGCCCCGCACCCTCACTCCCCGCCAGGGCCTACGGGCCCTGCGCACCCCGTACTTCGCCGACCGCGCCTTCCTCGCCGACCGCGCCCAGGCCGAGATCGACGCCCCCGAGGACGAGTCGGGCTGGCGCACGCACGACGACCCGCGCTGGATCAAGACCGTCGCCGAACTTCACGACCGCGTTCTGCGGGCACTCGGTTACACCCCCACTCCGGCGACCCTCACCGTCGAACGAGCGGGCCGCACCTACGACATCGAGGTCGCCCACGCCGAACCCGGCCTGGTCGCGATCGCCTGCGGCTGGGCCGCCGAACCGGACGCCGCCCGCGACCCGGCGGGCCCCGGCCGTCTCCTGCACCCGGTCGACATCCCGCAGGGTGAGCCGCTGACCGACGCCGACACCCTGGTCCGCTTCCTCTTCGCCGCCGACGAACCGCCCCGCTACGTCCTGATCCTGGTCGGCGGTGTCGTCGTCCTCGCCGACCGCACCGCTTGGAGCGAGGGCCGCTACCTCGCCGTCAGCCTTGACTCCGCGCTGGAACGCCGGGACGACCGCCCCGGCGGCGAACTCGACACCATCGCCGCCCTGTTCGGCGCGGACTCGCTCCGCGTCCCGGAGACCGGCGGCACGAACCCGCTCGACGACCTCGTCTCCAAGTCGGGCAAACACGCCGTCGGCGTCTCCACGGAGCTCCGCGAGGGCCTCAAGGACTCGGTCGAACTCATCGCCCAGGCCGTCCTGGACCGACTGGCCGAGCCCGGACAGGGAGTGACGGCGGCCGACCTCGACGACCCGCAGCGCCTCGCCCGCCGCCTGACCCGCGAGTCCCTGCGCTACCTGTACCGGATCCTGTTCCTGCTGTACGCCGAGGCCCGCCCGGAGCTGGGCATCCTCCCCTCGGACTACCCCGAGTACGGCGCGGGTTACGGCCTCCAGCGCCTCGGCGACCTGGCCGTCCGCGACCTCGTCGGCCCCACGGCCCGCGACGGCTTCCACCTCTACCAGTCGATCGACCTGCTCACCCGCATGGTCAACAAGGGCCACCGCCCGTACGGCACCGAGGAGGAGGACCGGGCGGCGGACGCGGCGGACCGCGAGGCGGAGGCGGCGGAGGCAGCCGAACTCGCTGCGCCGGGCGGCGATCTGACGGAGGCGCAACTCGCCCTGCGCGCTCGCCGATTCGAGCGGGAACGGCGGGCCCGGCGCAGCGAGGACGTGGGCCTGCGCTTCGAGCCGTTGCGGTCGGACCTGTTCGAGCCGGGCGCGATCCGGCTGATCGGCCCGAAGGTCCCCAACCCCCTGTACGACGAGGACGACCCGTCCGCCGGACCGGAGTTCTTCGACACCCGGCTGCGCAACGCCACCCTCCACAAGGTGCTGCGCCGACTGATGCTCACCAAGGGCCGCAAGGGTGAGCGGGGCGGCTTCATCTCCTACGCCCAGCTCGGCATCAACCAGCTCGGTGCCGTGTACGAGGGCCTGATGTCCTACACCGGCTTCATCGCACGCGAGACGCTGTTCGAGGTCGCCAAGGGCGGCGACGCGTCGAAGGGCAGCTGGATGATCCCGGAGTCCCGGGCCAACGACTACCCGAACGAGGTGTTCGTCCAGCGGGTGAACGACGACACGGGCTTGACGGAGCGGGCCGAGTACCCGCCGGGTTCGTTCGTCTACCGGCTGGCGGGCCGCGACCGCGAGAACACGGCCTCTTACTACACCCCGGAGTCCCTCACCCAGGTCACGGTCGAGCTGGCCCTGAAACACCGCCTCGACCAGAACGGCGAGGTGACGTCGGCGCGCGAGCTGTTGGGCTGGAAGATCTGCGAGCCCGCCCTCGGCTCGGGCGCGTTCCTCAACGAGGCCATCAACCAGGTCGCCGCCGAGTACCTGAAACGGCGCCAGGACGAGACCGGCGTGCAGATCCAGCCCGACCAGAGGCTGGCCGAACTGCAGAAGGTCAAGGCCTACGTCGCCCTGCACAACGCGTACGGCGTCGACCTCAACGCGACGGCGGTGGAGCTGGCCGAGGTCTCGCTCTGGCTCAACACCATGCACCCCGGGATGCAGGCGCCGTGGTTCGGTCTGCATCTGCGGCGCGGTAACTCGCTGGTCGGCGCGGGGCGGAAGATCTACGACAAGGACGCACTGGGCAAGGGCAAGTGGCTGTCGAAGAAGGACACGCTCGCTCCCAAGGAACTCCCGTTCAGGAACGGCGAGTTGCCCGAAGGTGCGGTCCATCACTTCCTGCTGCCCGCGCTGGGATGGGGCGCGGTGGTCGGGGACGCCAAGTCCAAGAAGATCGCCGAGGAACTGGACAAGGCGGCCGTCCAGCGGATGGAGAAGTGGCGGTCGGGCATCCAGCGCGCGCCGAAGACAGTGACGCAGCGGCGACGGCTCCAAGGGGTCGCGCGGCGGGCTGAGTTCCTGTGGAAGCTGGTGGTCGAGCGGCTGAACCAGTCCGAGCGGGAGATCTCGCGCGAGATCGACGTCTGGGGCGCGGACTGGCTGGACCATCCCGAGCACGCGGTACCGAAGGAGGTTGTGTACGGCGACCTCACGCGGCCGGGGACGCCGTACTGGCGGCTCAAGACGGTCATGGACGTGTGGTGTGCGCTGTGGTTCTGGCCGTTGGACCGGGTGGGAGAGCTGGTCGGTCCGGAGGTCGTGCCCTACGACGGTGGTGGCGACGCCGAGGGTGAGGAGCGGGCGTCGGAGTCGGAGGAGGCGCCGGTGGTGGAGGCGAGCACCGGACCGGCGCCCGGGGATCAGCTCTGGGTGAAGGACAGCCTCTTCGACGACGGGCTTCCTCAGCAGCTGGATATGGGGGAGGCCGCTTCCGGGACCGACGCGGAGGACAAGAAGCCTGCGCGGAAGAAGACGCCCGCCAAGCCGAAGGGGCGGCGTGAGGTCATTCCCCTCGCGACGCTGGACGACTGGATCGACTTCCTGGAGTGCGCGCTCGGGGTGAAGGACGTGCCGGCGGATTCCCTGGTGGCCGACTTCGGGGATCTGGAGGCGCTGCGGGAGTACGAGGTGAAGCTCGACGGATTCATGGGGATGGACTCGCCGTTCCGGTTGAAGGCGCGGTTCCCGTGGTTGGACACGGTGGAGGACGTGGCCGGGAGTGAGGACCGGGATGACGTCGGTGCGGACGGGGGGATGGGGTTCTTCCACTGGGAGTTGCAGTTCGCGCATGTCTTCGCCGGGGAGGCCGGTGGGTTTGATGTGCAGGTGGGGAATCCGCCGTGGGTGCGGCCGGAGTGGAAGGAGGATCCCGTTCTCGCCGAGCGTGATCCGTGGTTCATGCTCACGGAGAAGCCGAGTGCGGCCGTTCGGAGGGCACGGGTTGCTGAGCTGTTCAAGGGCCCCGGGGCGCGGGCCTACTTCCTGAACGAACTCGTCGCCACTATCGGCGTGTCGAGCCAGCTCGCATCACCGGTCGTCTACCCCGTGCTCGCTGGAACCCGCCCTGACCTGTACCGCGCGTTCATGTGCCAGACCTGGACCCATGCCGGACGTAACGGGACGATCGGTCTCATCCACCCGGACACACACTTCAGCGGCGACAGGGACGGGCTACTGCGGGCTGCTGCCTACAAGCGCCTGCGCGTGCACGGCGACTTCGTGAACGCGGGAAACCGCTTCTTTCCGCCGCCGGTCGGCCGGTCCAGCCACTTTGGCGTGCACGTGTACGGGCCTGAGGGGGAGATCGGGTTCGATCATCTGTCGTGGCTGTTCTCCGTGGATGCGTTGAGGCTGTCCGCGCAGCATGATGGTTCTGGGCCCGATCCGGGTGTTCGGTATGGGGACACATGGGACGAGCGGGCGCACAGGAAGCGGCTCATTCGGGTGCACCGGGAGACGTTGGCGCAGTGGCAGCGATTGACTGGGGATGAAGAGCAACCAGTTGAGCAGGGGAGGCTGTTGTCGCCGGTGAGTGTGGCGGAGGGGGAGGCCATTCGAGCGCTTGCGGACTATCCGCTGCGGTTGGGTTCGCTGAAGCCGATGATCTCCTCGGGCTACAACGAGACGTTCGCCAAGAGGGACGGCTTGATCGACTACAACCTCCCGACGGAGAATGGCTCGGTTTTCCTGCCAGAGAAGTGGGACGACGTCATCCTCAGGGGACCACAACTCGGTCTCGCCAACCCGCTGTTCAAACAGCCCAGTCAGGGTGGAGGCAATTGGCTCGGCCTCAACCACGTAGTGATTCCCGACGATGCAGTCCCAGAGACGGAGTACGTGCGCGTCACGACGCGAGAGAAGTACGCTGAAGAGCAGGACCAGTGGCTCGACAGGCATGGGTTGGCGCAGCTGCGGGCGTCGGATACGGCGGCTGCCGAGGCAAGGCGTGTGTTGGCCGAGGCGCGCAGGGTGCCGGAGGACGAGATCGATGCTGATGATGTCGATCGGTACTTTGTGCGGGAGGCCACTCGGGCGTACACCAAGTTCTACCGGGTCGCGTGGCGCCGTCAGATCGCGCCTGACACAGAGCGTGCGTTGTATGCGGCGCTGATTCCGCCAGGGGCCGCACACATCCACATGGTGCACAGTCTCGCAATGGGAGACAACCGGTTGACCGTCCTGGTCGCGGGTTTCTGGTCAGGGCTCCCCGTGGACTACTTCGTGCGTACGACAGGCAGGGGCGATCTCCAAGTCGTCGGTGCGCGACTACTACCTGCTCCGGAGCCGAACCATCCGCTGGCGTCGGCCCTGCTGCTGCGCACGCTACGGCTCAACTGCCTGACTTCCGCCTACGCGTCGCTTTGGTCTGAGCTCTATGACCCGACTTGGACCGCGTATGAGCCGTGGGCCCGCACGTGGCCCATGCTCCAGCCTTTGCACGAGGTTGGTCCGCAGTGGACGCGTGCGACCCCCTTGCGCACCGAACGAGCCCGCCGTGCAGCGTTGGTGGAGTTGGACGCCTTGGTGGCCGTATGGCTCGGGGTGGATGCCGACTCCCTCGTCGCTATGTACAAGGCCCGCTTCCCGATCATGCAGGACTTTGACGCAGTGACCTGGTTCGACGCCAGCGAGCGCCGCATTGCAGGCCACCGTTACACCTACGGCCACGGCCAGACCAAGGAGCACTACGTACAACTTCGCGCCCACCTCGACGGCGAACGCAAGGACCCGCCGGACGGCTACACGGCGCCCTTCTACAAGGCGAACCGCGAGGCCGAGATGCGAGAGGCGCACGCCTACTTCTCGGCGCGGCTTCAGGAGGCTATCGACCTGGGCAAGTGGACCCCGCCGTCCACTTGACCGGGATACGCCGACGCCCCGCGCCCGGTACGGAACCGGATGCGGGGCGTCAGCATGTCGTACGTCAGTGATCGGCGGCGTACGAAACGAAGGCGGCCCACTGTTGCGCGCCGAAGGCGAGCTGAGGGCTCTGTGCACACTTGGAGTCCCGTACGTGGAAGGTCCCCGGAGTGCAAGCGACCTCGACGCAGGCAGCTCCGTCGGGATTGCTGTGGCTGCTCTTGAACCACTCCAGGTCGGTGCCGTCACCGGCCAAGGGCTTGAGGCTCATGTCTCTCCAAGCAGTTTCTCGATGTAGGCCAGCGACTGTCGTGGGGTGAGGGCCTGCGCTCGGATGATCCCATAGCGCAGTTCGAGGACCTGGACCTCCCTGCGGTCCGAGATCAGTCGGCTGACGAGCTGGATGTCGCTGTGCCCCACGGTGGTGCCCTCCTTCAGCCGCAGCAGATGGAAGGGGCCGTCGAGACCGGCGTTGTCCTCGCTGTCCATGGGCAGCACCTGGATCTCCACGTTCCGCATCTGCCCGACCTCCAACAGCCGTTCGAGCTGTCGGCGCAATACCATCTTGCCTCCGACCGGCCGACGCAGGGCAGCCTCATCATGGACGAAGTTGAAGGCGGGAGCCATCCCGTTTCCGTCGATGATCCCTTGCCGAGCCAGCCGCGCAGCGACAAGCCGCTCCACCTCCTCCTCCGAGAACGCCGGCCGCCGCGACCCGAACACCGCCTTCAGATACTCCTCGGTCTGCAAGAGCCCGTTGACGACGGAGTTGTCGTAGGCGCAGATCTCAACCGCCTCCCCCTCCAACTTCGCTAGATCCCGAACCTTCTTCGGATGCCGAGCCTCCTCCACCTCCTTCTTCAACCCGGCGATCAACCCACCCGCGTCCAACACCCGATCCGCCGCGTCCAGGAACTTCGCACTCGGCGCCCGCCGCCCCCGCTCCACCGAGGACACCTGCTCCTCGCTGTACCCGATGGCCGCCCCCAACTCGGCCTGCGTGAGCCCCTTCCGCTCCCGGCACGTCTTGAGCATCTTGCCCACCGTCCGCAGTACCGCCGCCGACTCCTCGTCGTCGGCGCCGTACGGCTCCATCCCGTCACCGTTCTGCTGCGACCCCTGCCCCGTCACACCCACGCCCGGACACCTCCACGTGCCGCCCGTACCCAACTCCCCGCCGGCGCGCCGCGTAACGCCACACCGCCCGGACAGAGCCGGACAGCTCCCGGACAGTGACGCTGCGTACCGTCGTCGTTGCTGTTCAGAGTAGGGTCGGCCGACCACGCTGAGTGACATGAACGCCGATATTGCACCCACGAGAGCACCTCATCCCGACCCCGCTCAACCCACCACCCCCACCCGTCACTTCACCATCCGCCTCTCCGCCACCCCGAGAGGCGCCCGCCTCGCCCGTCACCTGGCAGCCGGGCAACTCCACACCTGGGGCTGGCCGTACGACACCGAGGGCAACCACATCGCCACCCTCCTCGTGTCCGAACTCGCCACGGACGCAACCCTGCACGGCCGCGTCAGAGGCCGCGACTTCCGCCTCCGCCTCACCCTCCACCCCGAGGACGCCACGCTCCGTATCGAACTCACCGACGCACGCCCCGCCCACCGCCCGCCCACGCCCGGCACTCTCCCGCCGCCTTCCCCGGACGACGACTCCGGCCGGGGTCTCCTCCTCGTCGAAACCCTGTCCACCCACTGGGGAACGACCTGTGGCGACCCGTACACCAAGACCGTCTGGTGCGAAGTCGCCCTGGAGTGACTGTCAGTGGCGCCTGCGAGCCTGATGGTCATGACGCGCACCGTATTCGAGAACCTCGCGTTCTTCTGGGGCTACTGGACCCTCTTCGAGACGGCGATGATCGCCCTGCTGTGGCAGAGCCGCTCCCGTGTGCTGGGCGATCGGCTGTACCGGATTCCGGTTGTGCGACGGATCAGGCGCGGCGCCTGTGAACGTCGCGTGGAGGTGCTGTTGGCGGAGCTGGAACGGAGAGGGGTACCGGCGGAAGCTTGGCCAGGGAAAGACGCACTCGTCGAGCGATGGCACCGTATCGTCGTCGGCCGGTGCGTCTCCGTACTCCTCCAGGCCGTGCCCCTGCTGATCGTCGTGCTCCCCTTCTGGTGGGCGACGTCGTGGGCCCGTACGTCTGCCACGCCGTTCTGGATGTTCGCCGCCGTCACCGGCTTCGGCGTCGTCTCCATCGCGCTCATGGCCGCCGACGAACGGGCCGCTGCGGTCTCCGACGCGGCCGGGGCCCTCACGGTGGAAGCCGTCCGCTTCCTTGAGACGCTGCTCATCACGGATGACCGCCGCCCACAGGACTCGGCGCTCGACATCCACGGGAGAGCGTTCGGCCGCCTGTGCCAAGCCTTGCGCGTCCAGGCACGGCATACCACTCGCCGTATGCCGCCTGCCGCCCGCACGCGCGTGCGTGAGACCACGGAACGCCTGATCGGGGCCCTCGCCGAGGCCAACCAACGCTACCTCTTCGGCGAGGGCCCGGATCGCGACACCGCCGTACGCGACCTGTCCCGGCTGGTTGCCGGCGCCCTTCGTCACAGTTGCCTTCCGCGCGCACAGCGCGACAGCCTGGTGATCATCGACGCCACGCTCCTCACGGACGCGCCGGAACTGGACGCGGCGGCCACCGCGGCCGAGCCACTCCGGAGCCGCCTGCTGGCGGGGGCGGGCAAGGTGGCGGTGGCCGTGGGCCTGCTCGCCGGGGCGGTGCTCTTTCCCGGCGGGGGAGCAGTCTCGGAGCTACTGGCGGCCGCGGGGCTGGCGAGCGTCGCCCTGGTCTGCCCGCCGCTCCGGGAAGCCCTGCACCGTGCTCGGGAACTTCTCGTCGGCGGTCTGTCCACCGGCGACAGCGAGCCGGCGGTGACGGACGAGGAGCCGAGCCGCCGTCCGGTGCCCGTTCCACCCGCTCCCTGTTCGCAGTGCGCCGAGCACTCACCCGTCACCGCGGGATCACGGCCGGTAGGGTGAGAGACGACCAGGACCGAGCGATGATCCGGGCACGACACGAGGGCGAGGGCGACGAGACGACATGGCCGGGCTGGAGGACAGCAGCCAGGGGCGTACACGGGACCGGCGGTCGGTGTACGAGCGGTACCAGGAGGCGGCGGGAGAGGACGGCTTCCCCACCCTGGATGACCTCATGCTCACGGCTAGGGAGACCACCTCCGACGGCCAGCCCACCGATGTCGAGCGGGAGGACACCGACGAGGGCGTCGACCAGATCACCTCGCCCTTCGACCCCGAACGCATCGACATCGAGACCCGCACGTCCACGGTCGACCTGCTGCTCTCCCGGCTCCGAAGCGAGATGATCGACCTCGCCCCCGACTTCCAGCGCCGGGCCGGCATCTGGACGGACGAGAAGCAGAGCCGCCTGATCGAGTCGCTGCTCCTGCGCATCCCCATCCCGTCCTTCTACGCCGCCGAGCAGAAGGACGGCAGCTGGACCATCGTGGACGGTATCCAGCGCCTGACCTCGATCGCGCGCTTCATGGACGCCACGACGGTGGGTGCTCCGCCGTTGAAACTGAAGGGACTGGAGTATCTCCGTAACTTCGCGGGGGCGGACTTCGGTGATCTCTCCGGCAAGCTCCAGATCCGACTGAGGGAGACCGAGGTCGTCGTCCATGTCATCCGGCGCGGCACGCCCGAGCCCGTCATGTTCAATGTCTTCGCTCGCATTAACACCGGCGGTGAGCCTTTGGCCCGGCAGGAGATCCGGCACGCGCTGATCCCTGGCCGCGCCAGGAGCTTCCTCGCCGAGCTGGCTGAGTCCGACGAGTTCCGCTACGCCACCGGCGGCAGCGTGGTCGGGGACCGGATGGCCGACCGTGAGATGGCTCTGCGCTTCCTGGCCTTCCGTCTGACCTCGCCGGACGACTACCGGCTCGGCGACTTCGACGCCTTTCTGGCGGACGCCATGCACCGCATCAACCGCCTCCCCGCTGAGGAAGAAGAGCGCCTGCGGGTGGAGTTCCGTACCGCGATGTCAGCGGCCGAGCGCATCTTCGGGCAACACGCCTTCCGTAAGTACCGGGCAGGGCAGCAGCGCAAGTCGCCGATCAACAAGGCCCTGTTCGAGACCGTCGCGGTGAACCTGGCCTGGCTCGACTCCTATGACCACGCCAAGCTGGTACAGCTGGACGTGTTGGAGGCGTTCGCGGACCTCATGGAGGACTCGGAGTTCGAACGGTCCATCTCCGTGGCCACCGGTGACCCCAAGAAGGTACGGAAGCGATTCGACGCCGTACAGGAACTCTTCGAAGACCTCCTCTCCTGAACCTGGAGACAGCCGACAGTGATCACCCGTCTCACCCTGGTCAACTTCAAGGCGTTTCGCCGCCTGGAACTCCCGCTGGGCCCGCTGACCCTGCTCACTGGCCTGAACTCGTCCGGAAAGAGCAGCGTTCTGCAGGCCCTCGCGCTGCTCCGTCAGTCGGTCGACAACGGAGGGCAGGGACTGCTGCTCAACGGTGAGCTGGTGGAGCTGGGCAGTGCGCGGGACGTCCTGCACGACGACTTCGGCCTCGCGGACGAACTCGCGGACGTCGGGGGTCCCGCGGTCGGATTCCTGGTCGACGCAGGTGAGTCGTTCCAGTTCGTCGGTCTCTACGATCCGGAAGAACCCGACGAGGATGTGATGCAGATGCGGGTGAGAGGGGGGACCCTGCCGTTCGTCTCCGCTCCGTTCCAATACCTGCACGCTGATCGCATCACCCCGGCCGTCACCTATCCGCGCTCCCGCCAGGTTGCCATCGACCGAGGCTTCCTCGGCGTACGCGGCGAACACACTGTCAACTTCCTCCGCCACTACGGCGAGAGGGAGGTTCCCGACGGTCCACTGCGCCACCCCGACGCCTCCTCACCTCAGCTCCGCGACCAGACCGTCGCCTGGATGCAGGAGCTCTGCCCCGGCGTCAACCTCCAGGCCGACGCCATCGAGGGCACCGACTACGTCCGCCTCTCCTACGGCTTCGGCGGCACGGCGGGCATCAACGCGACCCGCCGCCGCCGCCCCACCAACGTCGGCTTCGGGCTCACGTATGCTCTGCCGATCGTGGTGGCCTGTCTCACCGCCCCCCCCGGCAGCTTGATCCTCCTGGAGAACCCCGAGGCTCACCTGCACCCCAAGGGCCAGAGCAGGATGGCGGCCTTGATCTCCGCGGCTGCCGCCACCGGGGCGCAGATGGTCGTCGAGACCCACAGCGACCATGTCCTGAACGGTGTGCGCATCGCCGTCAAACAGGGCGCCCTTCAGCCGGAGGACGCCGTCGTCCACTTCTTCCGGGGCAACGGCTCAGGCGCTGAGGTCATCAGCCCCAGCATCGACAAGGACGGCATGCTCGCCCAGTGGCCCGAGGGGTTCTTCGACGAGTGGGAGAACTCGCTCGACCAGCTGCTGGACTGACGACGAACCGACGGGGAGGGGGGAAGAGTATGCCGTTGCTGTTCCTGAACGAGAAGTCGTGGGCCACGACCTGTGACCACACGCGCGCCGACGCGGCCATGGCCGACTTCGTCGACGTGGTGCGCGCCGTAGCCAAGGAGGACCCGGCGGAGACCTCGCTGGTCAGCGAGGACGGCCTCACATCGTTGGAGATTGCCAAGGATTACCCGATCGGCAAATGGATCGGCGCCAGCCCGAAGAACCACGCCCGCTGGCTGCGGCTGAGGGCGCTCCAGAACAGGTCCCCCGTGCGCAGCGTCTATCCGGCGCCGGATGCCGACGGCCATCTTGAGTACCGTCACGAGGGCGAGAAGGTTCTGGGACTGGGCGCCGCGCACTTCATGGACGGCATCGCCGTGAGTCTTCCGGTGGCGCCTGAATGGGAGGCCTCCTCGGTCAGCCTCGAACGTAGCGAACTCGTCGAACTCGACGACGAATCCCTGGAGTTCGATCACGGGACGGTCGACGTCCGGCACGTCTCTTCCCTGCCGCACGTCGACGAGTACCGGGCCTGGATCCGCGAGTTGAGCCTGGCCAGAGCGGCCACAGGCCGTCAGATCTGGGAACGCCGGGCCGACCTCTACCCGCACCTCCAGTTCTTGCCCCGCGCAGAAGGCCACCTCACCGGCCTGGACCCTAGCTGGGTCGTGCCCGCACGGAACTGCCTGGAGCGGCTGGAGGCGGCGGTGGCCCTCTGGGACCCGGCGACGCGGCACGAACCGGAATGGCAGACCAAAGTCACTCCGGAGAGCCAGACGCGCAGAGAGGTCTGCTGGTTCACCGACCTCGACGGCGAGCGGCGCCTCTTCGAGCTGCACGCCCGCTTCACCCCGGGCATGGGCCGCATCTACTTCCGCTTGGTCCCGGAGGAGCGGGCAATCCGGCTCGCGCACATCGGCAGCAAGATCCGCCCCGACCTCTGACCCATCAGAACAGCGTTCCCTGCCCCTCCGATATCTGCGCCCTCTTGACCGAGGGCGTCGGCCGAGGAGCCTCTTCGACCGGTGCGGATGCGGGCGGGGCCGCCTCCTGTACAGGTGCCTTGCGCTTGCGTCCCCGCTTCCCGCGAGGCGCTGGCACCCCACCCGCCAGCACCTCCTTCAGCCGGTCACGGGCCCGGGTCTCCAGCTGCCGGATCCGCTCCCGCGAGACGCCGTACTCCTCGCCGATCTCCTCCAGCGTCTGTCGCTCTCCACCAACCAGCCCACAGCGTCGCCGCATCACATCGGCCTCGCGCTCGCTGAGGCAGGCGCGGGCCAGCAGCTCCTCCACCCGCTGCCGGGAGTACTTCGGCGCGAGCACCTCCTCCGGTGTCGGCGCCAGATGCAGCGTCGCCACCAGCTCGCCCAGATGCGTCCCGTCACCGATCTCGCGGTCCAGGGAGTCCGTCGGCCGGCTGATCCGGCGTACCGCGTCGACCTCGGCCACGGTGAGGTTCGCAGTCACGGCCACCGCGGCCGCCGAGAGGGACTGTCCCTGAGACGCCAGCCGTGCCTCGACCATCGCGACCTTGCGCACCTTCTCATGCACGTGCACCGGGATGCGGATCAGCCGGCTCTCGTTGCCCAGCGCCCGCTCCAGTGCCTGCCGGGCCCACCAGGTCGCGTAGGTCGAGAACTTGAACCCCTTGCTCGGGTCGAACAGGCAGGCCGCGTGCATCACCCCGGTCACGCCGTGCTGCACCAGGTCCTCGTAGTCGAGGCCCTGGCCCTGCAAGCGCTGGGCCAGTTTGTGCACCAGCCGGACGTTGTGCATGACCAGCGTGTCGTAGGCGCGGCGGCGGATGTCGGTGACGGGGAGGGCTGCGAGTTCGGCCTCCTCCGGTTTGTGGTCGATGTGCTCCGGCCCGCCCTTGAGGAGGACACTCAGCCCGACCTCCTCCTCGGCGGTCAGCAGCGTCTTCCACGCGGTGTGCCGGAACCGGTCCTCGTTCATACGGGCCCGCGCGGCGGCCATCGCGGCGTCCAGGTCCGTGAGGACCTCCCCCTTGCCGCCGAGTTCGTCCGCCTGCGGCTCTTCGTCGGTCTCGGCTTCCTCCTCCGGAGCCTCCTCCGCCTGCGCCCGCCGGGGAGTCGGGATCGCGCCGATCACCACTCCCTCGTCTCGCAGGGCCGTGGTCAGCGACTCCCGTTCCGCGGCGTCCAGCCCGCACAGCGACACCAGCCCGGCGAACGCGGGCGCCGGGACCATGCCCGCCGCGACGTACTTGCGCGCGAGTCCGAGGACCCGGACGACACGCACCCTATCCCGGGCGGGGGCAGCGGCCCGCTCCACGACCAATCCCTGCTGCGCCAGAGCCACTTCCAGCCGTTTCAGGCCCTCTGAATCCAGCCCCAGAGGAGCTGTCACCGCTCTGTACTCGTTCTCCGTCACCCGGCCGCCGCGTGCGCGGCCGTGCAGGTCGGCCAGCAACGTCGTCATCGCGCCGCGCAGTTCACGCACCCTGTTACCCCGGGTGCCCGGTGCGTCCGCCGTCATGAGGAGACTGTGGCACAGGCCACTGACAATCGGCCCTGTGATGCGGGAACGCTGTGTTCATCGCCTGTGGCTGGATGTGAGCGATTTCCCGATCCGGTGGGCGCCGCGCGGCATATGCCGGATACGATCTTGCGGACCGGTACGTTCGGTCAGCAGGGGGCGGCATGGGGGACACGGTGGTCATGGGACCCAGAGAAGAACTTGTCGCGTTCGTACGCACTCAGCTCGTCGGGCCGGCCCAGGGCGAGCACGAGACGGTGACCTCCCCGCCCGACCGGTTGTACCTGATGGGCACCCTGTATCCCCAGGACGCCGACCTGCACCGGCAGTTGACGCTCTCCGCCGAGGTGCTCGACGCACCGGGAGCGGAGGAGCAGCGGGAGGACACCGCCCAACGGGACGACCCCGTGCCGGAAGCGAACTCCTGGCTGCCCTCTTCTCTCGGACTGTCCCTGTTCACCACGGCCGCCGAACTCCGTGTCACGGCCGAGGGTGCCCGCTATCTCACTGAGCGGGACGAGCGCGGTCGGCGCCGCTGGCAGCGCATCCCGCTGCCCGCCGAGCCGCGCTCCTTCAAGCCGGGGGAGCCGGGCGCCCTCGTTTTCGACGGACGCGGTGAGATCCGGGTGACCTGGCGGACGTTCGGACACGGACGACTGGTCACGGTGGCCCTCGTCAACACGGCCCGCGCGCCCCGCCAGTCCCTCAGCGCCGCCGAGCGCGAACGGCAGTGGGACAGCATGCTGTTCCAGGTGGGGCTCGGCGTCGAGCCGGTCGACGGGGAGATACTTCCCTACCCCGGTGTCCGGCTCGCCAGCCGCGACGAGGAGGAGCAGGAACTCCGCCTCCAATACCGGCACGTCGAGACCCACGCGGTCGGCCATGGTTGCGCCGTGCGGGAGGAGCGCACGGGCGACGGGCGGGTGACCCGTGTCCACGCCGAGGTGATGCCGCAGACCGAGGTCCCCGCCGTGCGGGCGGCGGGGCCGAGGACGCCCGTGCTGCTGCTGGAGCGGCTCGCCGACGCAACCCTCCCCGTCGATCAACTGCGTCGGGAACTGGACGAGTTCGTGGGCGGCTACCGTGACTGGTGCGACAACCAGTGGGCCACGGACGTCCCCTCCTCGGCCCGGCCTGCCGCCCGGCGCATCCTGGAGCGGATCACCACCGCCGTACAGCGCATGGAAGCCGGTGTACAGGCCCTGTGCGCCGACGAGAACGAGGATCTGCGGCGGGCCTTCCGTACCGCGAACGCCGCCATGGCGCTCCAGATGCGGCACAGCGAACCCGACCAGGCCGGACAACGGCACGCCCGCGGTGCCGCCGTACAACTGGACCCGGCGCCCGACCCGGCAGCCTCCTGGCGGCCCTTCCAGCTCGCCTTCTTCCTCATGGCGGTGGAAGGCGCGGCCGACCCGTCCCATCCCGACCGGGAGACGGTCGACCTGATCTGGTTCCCGACCGGTGGTGGCAAGACGGAGGCGTATCTGCTGCTCGCCGCCTTCGTGATGGTCCTGCGCAGGCTCCGGCCGCGCGGCACCTCGGGCGGCGGGACCGCCGTACTGAGCCGGTACACGCTGTCGCTGCTGACCACACAGCAGTTCCAACGTGCCGCGACCACCGTGTGTGCCCTGGAACGCCTCAGGCGGGCCGACCCGGTGGCGCTCGGGTGCGAGCCCTTCTCCATCGGCCTGTGGGTCGGCGAGGCGACGACCCCGAACTCGTACCAGTCGGCCGTGGAAGCCTTCGACGAGGTGCGTGCCGCCGCCACCCCGGACGACCGCTTCATCCTCGACCGCTGCCCCTGGTGCGGCACCCGCATCGTGCCCGAACGCAAGTCCCCGGACCGGGCCGACTACGGCATCGACGCGCGCGCCTCGTCCTTCCGCTTCTTCTGCCCCCGCGACGACTGCGCCTTCCACGACGAGCTCCCCGTCGCCGTCGTCGACGCCCACCTCTACGACAAACCCCCGACGTTCGTCCTCGGTACGGTCGACAAGTTCGCCCGGCTCGCCTGGGAACGGGATGCCGGACGGCTGTTCGGGCGCGGCGGCATCCTGCCGCCCGATCTCGTCATCCAGGACGAGCTGCACCTGCTGACCGGTCCGCTCGGCACCACTGTCGGCCTGTACGAGGCGGCCATCCTGCAACTGTGCTCGCCCGCCCAGCAGGGGCCGAAGATCGTCGCCTCCACGGCGACCATCCGCCGTTCCGGTGAACAGGTCCGCAGACTGTACGGGCGGCCCGTGCAGCTCTTCCCGCCCGCCGGCCTGGACGCGCGCTCCTCGTACTTCGCGGAGCCCGACACCGAACGGCCCGGCCGCCTGTACGTCGGGGTCATGGCACAGGGACACACCGCCGGTCGCGCCACCGTCGCCACCGCCGCCACCCTCCTCCAGGGGCCGCTGCAACTGTCCGAGGAGCGCCGCGACGACTACTGGACCCTCGTCGCCTACCACCACAGCCTCCGCGAGCTGGGCCGCACCGTCACCGCCGCGGCCGACGACATCCCCGCGCAGCTCGGTGGCATGGGCCCGGTCGCCGAGCGGCGGGTGCTCACCGAGGGACAGGTGCAGGAGCTCACCAGCAGCCTGGACCGCAGCGAACAGCCCCTTGTGCTCGACCGGCTGGAGAAGCCCTGGGACGACCCGGCGGCGATCTCCCTGCTGCCCTGCACCAACATGCTGTCCGTGGGCGTGGACGTGAAGCGCCTCGCCCTGATGCTGATGCTCGGCCAGCCCAAGGCCACCGCCGAGTACATCCAGGCCACCAGCCGAGTGGGACGGCACGGCGTGCCCGGACTCGTCGTGACCTTCCTCAACGCCACGAAGCCGCGCGACCGTTCGCACTACGAGACCTTCGGCACGTACCACGCCGCCCTGTACCGGCACGTCGAGCCGACCACCGTCACGCCCTGGTCCGTGCCCTCCCGCAGACGTGCCCTGCACGCGGCCCTCGTGGTGCTCGTCCGGCACGGCCTCGGGCTCAGTGCAGAGGACGCGGCCGGTGACGTCCTCGACCGGGTCGCCGACGTGAGCACCCAGGCGGAACGGCTGGTGGAGTGGGTCTGGCGCAGCGACCCGGAGGCGGCGCCCGGGGTCCGCGACGACCTCTTCCGGCTGTTCCAGGACTGGCAGGAGGCGGCGCGGGAGGCGCAGAGCGACGGCAAGCGCCTGCACTACCGCACCCAGGGCAAGGGCCAGCACAATTTGCTGCGCGACTTCGACCGCGGCGGGGGCCTGTGGGAGACCCCGCACTCCATGCGCAACGTCGACCGGGAATGCCAGGTCGTGGTGAAGGGAGCCGACGCATGAGCCGCCGCCGGGTGCGCCAGGCACAGACCGTGGTGCCCTTCGGTACCGGAGCCGTCCTCGACGTCCAGGGCGAGTCCTTCGTCGCCGCGGGCATCGGCGACTGGCCCCGAGCCCATCAGCCCGTCTCCTCGCCCCGGCTCGCCGCGCGTCTCGGCGTCAGCGGATTCCGGGCGGCACCGCCCGCCCCGCACGACGCCTGGGACATCCCGGACGCCGCCGGACCGCCGTACATCCGCTTCCCCGCCTGGCTGTTCTGTCCGGCGTGCCGACGGATGACGCACTGGAGGGTGGCCGACGAGCGGCCGGGACAGCCACCGCGCTGCCGCAACTGCTCGCCACAGCGGCAGCTCACCCCGATGCGGTTCGTCCAGATCTGCCCGTCCGGCCATCTCGGTGACGTCGACTGGTGGTACTGGGCGCACTCTGAACTCACCCCGGAACAGCGGGAGTCCTGCCCGGACCGGGACCACTTGCGGTTCCGTTTCGAGGAACGGGCGACCGGCCTGGAAGCCCTGTCGGTGGCGTGCACGGCCGACGGCTGCCGTGCCGCGTCCCGGGACCTGCTCGACGTCCTCGGGGCCAAGCGGATGCGGTGCACCGGCCGTAACCCGTGGCAGCGGCGGAGCGAAGCGGCCAAGGACTGCCCAGGGCCCGTACAGATCGTCCAGCGCACCGCCGGAAACCTCTACTACCCCGTCGTCCACTCGGCCCTCGACATCCCCGAGAGCGAAGAGTCCGCCACGGACGGCGAACTCGCCGAACAAGTACGCCTCCACGACATGTGGCTCGCCCTGTGCAAGACGCCCGACGGCCCGCGCGCCCCCATCATCCGATCGATGATCACGGAGGACACCGGAGCCGATGACGCCCTCCTCGACGCCCTGCTCGCGGAGGAGACCGGCGCCCCGGCCCACGGGCCCGGCGAACGCCCCCACCAGGTGGTGTACCCGGACCTGAGCAGCGATGAATGGGCCGCCTTCATCGCTCCCGCGCCGGAACCCACCCGAGACTTCGTCATCCGGGACGCCGGGCTCGGGCTGGAGGACGAGACCGAGGCGCCATGGGTCGACCTGCGGGACAAGGCCGCGCGCGTGGTCGTGGCCGACCGGCTCCGGGAGGTGCGCGCCATCCAGGGCTTCAGCCGGGTCACCCCGACCGCCAGGTTCGTCCCGGTGGACACCGGTAGGCGGGCCCGCTGGCTGCCCGCCGTCGAAGTGTTCGGCGAGGGAGTCTTCCTCGCCCTGGACGAGCGCCGGCTGGCCGACTGGGAGCGGGACAGCGACGTACGCAACCGGGTGCGCGGGATGCGGGACGACCTCGACAGGGCCTTCCAGAAGGACCGGCTCGAAGCCCTCACCGGGCCCGAACTGCTGCCCCGGTTCGTACTGTTGCACACCCTCGCCCACCTGCTGGTCCGACAGCTCTCCTTCGAGTCCGGGTACTCCACCGCCTCCCTGCGCGAGCGCGTATATGCCCGGTCCGGCGGCGGCACACAGGCGGGCGTTCTCGTCTACACCGCCGCCGGGGATGCCGAGGGCACCCTCGGCGGCCTCGTCCGCCAGGGCGAGCCGCCCCGGCTCGCCGAGACCCTGCTGCGGCTGACCGAGGCCGCCGCCTGGTGCTCGGCCGACCCGCTGTGTGCGGAGCACACCGGACAGGGCTACGCGAATCTCAACCGCGCGGCCTGCCACGCCTGTTGTCTGCTGCCCGAGACCAGCTGCGAGACCGGCAACGCGCTGCTCGACCGTGTGCTGCTCGTCGGCGGGGCGGGCGTACCCGGCTACTTCGAGGACGTCATCACGGCGGCCCGGGAGCTCGCCGTCCGGGAGATCGAGGACGATGACCGGTGACGCTGACCTACCTGGACCTCAGTGAGGAACAGCAGGACCTGCTGCGTGACCTGCCGTTCGAGGGGCACCACCTCGTCACCGGGCCGCCGGGGTCCGGCAAGAGCGTGCTCGCCGCCCAGCGCGCCGGCCTGCTCGCCCTCACCGGCGTACGGGTCCATCTGCTCACCCGGTCCAACCTGCTGCGCCAGACGCTGGCGGCCCACGGGAACGTCGAGATCTCCACCGTGCACGCGTGGATCCAGGCCTGGCACCGGGCCCGTACCGGCGAAGGAGCCCCGCAGGCGGCCGAGGACTGGTTCGACTGGTCCCAGCTGTTCGCCCTCGCCGCGGTGGAGGAGCCTGCCGAGCCGTTCGCCGTCGTCGTGGACGAAGGCCAGGACCTGCCCCGTTCCTTCTACCGGCTGTGCCATCTGCTCGGTGTTCCCGTCACCGTCTTCGCCGACGAGTGCCAACGCATCACCGACACCCAGTCCACCCTCGACGAGATCAGCACGGCGTTGCGGGACTGCGCACGCCACGAGCTCACGACCGGGCACCGCACGACCCGGCCGGTCGCGGCCCTCGCCGTCCGCTTCCACACCGGAGCCACCCCGCCGCCTCTGCCGTCCCGTGCCGGACCCGTTCCCCGGTTGTGGCGATACGCCGACCAGCGCGCCCTGGCGGCCCAGCTCGTCGCGCACGCCGAACGGCATCCGCAGCGCACCATCGGCGTGATCCTGCGCACGACACGGCAGCAACTCGCCCTGCACGAACACCTGGAGCGCGCCGCACCCCGGCTGCGCTCCCAGGTGTACGTCGGCGCCGCCGCCGAGGGCCGCCACCGCACGCTCGACCTGAGGCGGCCCGGCATCCGTGTCATCAACCGGGCCAGCGCCAAGGGCCTGGAGTTCGACAGCGTCTTCGTTCCCGACATCCACACCGACAGCGGCGACCCAGGAGCGGCCGCGCTGCGGATGACGTACTACGTACTCCTCACCCGCGCGCGGGAAGAGGTCCACCTCGGGTACGAGGGGCACCGGGAACCCCAGCCGGTCGCGAGTATCCCGGCCGACCTGCTGGTTCGCGCCGTATGAGATGTCGTAGCCATGTAGGAGACTTCGTACCAGCCGTCGTTCAGGACAAGGAGCCACCGGGTGCGCCCCACTCTCGCCGCCGAACAGGTCGGGGACAGCCTCACGCAGTACCTGACCACAACGTTCGCCCTCGCGGACGAAGGTGAACGGCGTGCGCTGGAGGACTTCCTGCGCGATGAGCAGGACGGCATCTTCCGCGGCCCTTACCTGCGGATCCGCACGCCCTTCAAGCCGGCCGGAAACGGCTGGAAGTCGGCTCTGCAATGGGTGCCCGAAGGCTTCGAGCCCTACCGGCACCAGGCGCGGGCCTGGCAGCGGCTGTCCACACTGCGCGGGCCGGCCCGGCCGACCCTGATCACCACCGGCACCGGATCGGGCAAGACCGAGTCCTTCCTGGTGCCCGTGCTCGACCACTGCCGCCGCGCGCGGGCGGCCGGTCAGGACGGCGTCAAGGCGATCCTGCTGTACCCGATGAACGCGCTCGCCACCGACCAGGCGCAACGGCTCAACGAGCAGCTCAAGGACCCGCGCCTGGCCCAGGTGTCAGCCGCCCTCTATATCGGCGACGAGCCCGCCACCGGCTACACACGCGTGCAGACGGACCGGGCACGCATCCGCGGCGGGCGCCCCGACATCATCATCACCAACTACAAGATGCTGGACATGCTGCTCCAGCGCGCCGAGGACATCCCGCTCTGGCAGGACGAAGCCCTCGCCTACGTCGTGGTCGACGAGTTCCACACCTACGACGGAGCCCAGGGCACGGACGTCGCCATGCTGATGCGACGGCTCGGTGCCGCCACCGGCAAGGCACGGCCCGGCCGCCCGCTCGGCGACGTGTGCCCCGTCGCCACCTCTGCGACCCTCGGGGAGAGCGCTCCAGCAGTGACGGGGGCCCTGCACCTCCCGGCGGCCGAGGGCGGCGGCACCATCCTCGACGTGGCGGCCCAGGTCTTCGGCACACCGTTCGGCCCGGACTCGGTGATCGGCGAGGACCGGATGACCGTCCAGCAGTTCGCCGGGAAGTCGGACTTCACACTGCCCTTCCCGGCCCCGCAGGACGTCATCACCCTCGGCGACCCCCTGCGCGATCCCGACGCCATGGACCGCCTCGTGGACGTTTTCACCAGGCGGCCCGACGAGCACCGCGACCGCCCGCCGACCCCCGTCGAACTCGGCGAGATCCTGCGTACCCACCGGCTCACCGCGGCCGTCCTCGAAATCCTCGACGGGCGGCCCAAGACCCGCGTCGAGATCATGGACGCGCTGCCGCGCTACGCCTACCACTGGGGCATGGCCGTCCAGCAGCAGCCCGAGGAGGCCGCGCAGGCCCTGTCCCGGTTCATCGCCCTCCTGTCCGTCGCGCAGGGCTCCGACAGCACGGAGGAACGACCACGGCCGCTGCTGACGGTGGAGGTCCACCAGTGGGTGCGGTCGGTCTCGCGCGTACTGCGCGGCATCGGACCCAGGCCGGAGTTCCGCTGGGACGAGGACCGGCCCCGGGAGGAACAGACGGCGGCCCCCGGCGCAGGCGACGGACCGGTGGCCGACGAGCCCGAGCCAGCGGTGGCCCTCGACTCCGCCGTACCACCGGCGAACGTCTTCCTGCCCGCCGTCCACTGCCGACAGTGCGGGCGGTCGGGCTGGGCCGCTCTCTCCCGCGAGCACGACCGTGCCGAACTGGAGATGAGCCCGGCGAAGATCCGCCAGGCATCGCTCAGCCGGGACAAACGGCTGGTGCGCACCCTGATCGCCGCCACGGTTGCCGAGGCCCACCGGTCCGCCTTCGACCCCGCCGAGGACACGGGGCGGCGCGGCTCCGTTTTCGTTCTCGACGGAGAACAGGGCCGTATCCGGCCCATCGACCCCGACAAGGACTTCGAACGGCCTGACGCATACGGCGTCCATGCGGCCAAGGGGCTCAGGGACGCCGCGTTCGTCCGTGTCGACCTGATGAACGACCAGGCCGCCGCCGACGACCGCTGCCCCAACTGTGCCACCGGCAACGCCATCCGCTTCCTCGGCCGCGGACTCGCCCCCCTGGCCGCCGCCTCTATCACCCAGCTGTTCACCGGCGGCGAGCTGGCGCCCGGCCCGGAGCGGCGCACGCTGCTGTTCAACGACTCCGTGCAGGACGCCGCGCACCGCGCGGGCTTCGTCGCCAATCGCGCCTACGACTTCTCCCTGCGCGCCCTGCTGGCGGACCAGCTGGACGAGGACACCGCGCGGCCGCTCAACGACATCGTGGCGGACTGTCTGGCCGAGGTCGTGGACCGTGACGTCCTCGCCGCCGTCGCGCCCCCGGCCCTGCACGACATCCACGGCGTAGACCTGCTGCTGTCCGGCCGCAGCAAGGGCAGCCGTGCCACCTGGGAGCTGGTCGGCGAGCGGCTGTCCTTCGCCGCCGTACTCGAATTCGGCCTGCGCTCCCGGCAGGGCCGCACCCTGGAACTGACCCGTACCGCCGCGGCCGAGGTCGACCTCCCCGACCCCGGGCAGGCCACCGAGATCGTCCGGGACCTGCTCCAGCGGACCCCGGCCCTGGTGGCCCTGGCGGACGGGACCGTGCCGGACGAGGAACGCTTCCGCGGCTACGTCCGCGGCCTCCTGGAGCGGCTGCGCATCCGGGGCGCCGTACGCCACCGCTGGCTCGATCCCTGGCTCGACGAGGCCGGAGTGCGACGCTGGCTGGTATGGGGCGGACGGCCGTCCGGCATGCCCGCCTTCCCGCCCGGTATCTCGGCACCCGCCTTCCTCCTCGACCGGGCCAAGGAAAGGACACAGTTCGACACCCTCGGCTCGGCCCAGAACTGGTACCAGGACTGGACCACGCGCTGTCTGGGCCTGCCCCGCGACGCGGCCGCCGAGTTCGTCCGTGCCCTACTGCCCCGCCTGGCCGAGGCCGGCATCCTCTGCGTCCACACCGCCAAGGACGGCGCGACCCGGGTCTACGGCCTCCAGCCCGGCCACATCCGGGTCCGCAAACTCGCCGACGACATCGTGGGCGACGCCTATGCGCGCTGCCCCGTCTGCTCCTGGCAGCAGACGGTCCACCCCGACCACCTGGACGCCTGGCACCGCCAGCCCTGCCCGCGCTACCAGTGCTCCGGAGAACTGCTGGCAGGCGCGGCCGAGCCCGGCAGCGAGTCGGTGGCCCGCCTGCGCGACTACACCAAGGACTACTACCGGCGCCTGTACCGGGAGACCGGCGCCTACACCGTGGTGACCGCCGAGCACACTGGCGCCCTCACCCGGAAGGAACGGGAGAGCGTCGAGGCCGAGTTCCGACGCGGCACCCACTACACCGACCCCAATGTGCTGTCCTGCACGCCCACGCTGGAACTCGGCATCGACATCGGCGCCCTGTCGGCCGTGGTGCTCGCCTCCCTGCCCAAGGGCCCCGCGAACTACGTGCAGCGGGTCGGCCGGGCCGGACGCTCCAGCGGCAACGCCTACCTCCTCACCCTCGTCGACCGCGGCCCGCGCGACCTCTACTACCTGCAGGAGCCCCGGCAGATGATCGCGGGGGAGATCCACCCGCCGGGCTGCTACCTGTCGGCCGCCGAGATCCTGCGCCGCCAGTACGTGGCCCGCCTCGTCGACCTCGCGGCCCGCGGCCTCCTGCGCGGCCCCGACGAGGACGGCGCGCCCGAGGTGCTCCCGCTACCCCGACTCGCTTCCGCCCTCTTCGGAGACACCGGCTGGCTGCACGACTTCACGGACGCCGCGCTTGCCCGGGGCGCGCATCTCGTGGAGGAGTTCCTGGCCCTCTTCGTGAACGAGGACGACGTGCCCGCCGTGGACGAGGAGACGGCTCAGGCCCTGCGCTCTTTCGCCACCGAAGGACTGCGCCCGGCCGTCGAACGAGCCGTCGCCACCTGGGAAGAACGCCTGACCGACCTGCGCGGCCGCCTCACCGCCATCGACGAGGCCCGCGCCCAGCTCATCGCCGGCGACCCCGAACACGTCCGGCAGGACCGCGAACTGCGCGCCGAACGGGCCGCCGTCGCCCGCCGGTTCGCCGAGATCGGCAGGGAGAGCGCTCACACCACCCTGGTCGATCTCGGCCTGCTGCCCAACTACAGCCTGGTGGACGGTGGTACGGAACTGGAGGCGACCCTCACCTGGACCGAGGAGGGCGAGGACGGGACCACCATCTACGACAGCAAGGTCGTCAGCCACGAGCGGGCGGCCCGGCTCGCGCTCACGGACTACGCTCCCGGGAACCTCTTCTACTTCAAGGGGTACAAGCACCGGGTCTCCGGCCTGGACATAGGCAGTGCCGAACGCCCCAAGTGGCTGGTGTGGCGGGTGTGCCCCAGCTGCGGCTACGTCCGTACACACCGGGCCGAGGACGACACGACCGCCTGCCCGCGCTGTCACGGCAGCGCCATCGGCGACCGCGGCTGTCTGCACCGGGTGCTCCAGCCCACCCGCGTCACCTCCCGGGACCGGCGCGACGATGCCCGGGTCAGGGACGAGTCCGACGACCGCGAGAGGCTCACGTACACCGTCGTCACAGCCGTGGACATCCCCACCGAGGACATCGAGTCCGCGTGGCGGCACCAACAGGCCACCTTCGGATGGGACTTCAGTCGACGAGCCGCGGTCCGTGCCTTCAACCTCGGGCAGACCCGCTTCGACGTCCCCGCCACCGACTCCTTCGCGGGCGAGGACGTCCGGCTCAATCCCTTCTACGTGTGCACCCAGTGCGGCGGCGCCACGGCGAAGGGGCGGCCCGCGCCCGAGCAGGCCCCGGACGCCCTGAGCCCATCCCTCGCCCGCCGCCCGGACCGGTCCCACCACCGGCCCTGGTGCCCACGCTTCCGAGGCCGAGGCCGCCCGGACGGCGACGTCTCCCTGCTGCTCGCCCACGAACTGCACACCGAGGCCCTGCGCATCCTGCTGCCCGCTGCCACGACCCACGTGGAGGAGCGGCTGTCCTCCTTCAAGGCGCTGCTGCGGGCGGGTATCGCCGAGACCTACGGCGGCAACCCCGACCACCTGGAGGCCGTCGTCGCCTCCATGCCCGACCAGTCGGGCGGCGGCGAGATTCGGCGTCGTTTCCTCGTGGTGTACGACACCCTCCCCGGCGGAACCGGCTATCTGCACCGCCTGGCCGACCCGGCCACCTTCCGGGACGTGCTCGTAGCGGCACGCCACCGCATCGACACCTGCCCCTGCAAGGAGGAAGGCAAGGCGGCCTGCCACCGCTGCCTGCTGCGCCACGTCTCGGGCACGGAGTACGCGCACGTCAGCCGGGCGGCGGCGCTCGGCATGCTGCGCGAGGTCCTGGGTGACGCGGTCGAGGGCTGGCAGATCGCCCCCGTCGCCGCCACCCATGAGATCCCCCTGGGGCGCCAGGTGGAGAGCGAACTCGAAGCCCGGTTCCTGGAAGGCCTCGTGGCCTGGGCCCGCCGCAAGGACACCCAGGCGAGTGTCCGGCACGCCCAGGACCCGTCCGGCACCATTGCCACGGACCTCAGGCTCACCGCACCGGACGGGCGCACTGTCGTCCACTGGCAGATCAAGCCCCAGGAGGACCTCGGCTGGACCCGCCCGGACTTCGTGGTCCGCAGGCTGGATGCCGAACCCCTGCGTGTCGCGGTTTATCTCGACGGCTTCCAGTACCACGCCTCGGCTGACCACAACCGCATCGCTGAGGACGCGGCCCGCCGGGCCCGCCTCCGCGCCGAGGGCTGGGTCGTGTTCCAGCTGACCTGGACCGACCTGGCCCGCTGGGACGGTGAAGGCGCCGCCTCCGACCGGCCGGCCTGGGAGCCGTACCAGAACAACGCCATGCGGATAGCGGGGCAGGTTCTCCAGGGGCAGTACGGCGGCGATCCCCGCGAGCTGCGCGACACGGTCTGGCAGAACCCTGTGGTCACGCTGCTGAAGTTCCTCGCCGATCCCGATCTGCGGCGGTGGCGACTGCGTACCCAGGCGGCCCTGTCCGGTCTGATCGCGCTGCCGGAAGCGGTTCGGACGGCCACGACCGTGCAGGACGCGGCCACCCGGGTCGACAAGTACCTTCGCGGGGAGGACGCGCCGGGTGTTCAAGGGCCTGTCCAGGTGGTACGCGTGGCCGACGCGAGCGGATGCCCGCTCGTCCTTGCGGTCGACATGACGCCGGGCCCCGTGGCCGCGGCCTGGACCGCGCTCGCCGTCCTGGACGACAGTCCCGAAGCCGTCACCAAGGACCTGACGGCTCACCAGCACCGCTGGCAGGCCTGGCTGTACTGGGGCAACCTCGTGCAGTTCCTCGCCGAAGGCGAGGGCGACGCCCGGCAATTGGCCGCGAGTGAGCTGCCGCTCTTCGACGCCGCGCAGCTCTCGGTCGCCGCAGGCGTGGGAGGACAGGCAGGTGGGCAGCACCGGGTGGCCAGGGATCCTGCCTGGGACGAAGTGCTGCCCCTTCTCGACGAAGAGGAGCCGGGGCTGCGAGACCTCGCTCGTCGTCTCGCCGACATGGGTGTACCAGCGGCCGAGGCAGGCCACGAGTTGAACGACTCCGGGTGGCAGGCCGAACTGGCCTGGCCCGCCGCGAAGGCAGCCGTCGTCCTGGCCGCGAGGGAGGACGACGGCCCCGACTACGAGGCGGCCGACCGCGACGCGGCCTTCGCCGCGGCGGCCTGGGACGCCCGGACCGCCGTCCAATGGAACCCCGCCGACCTCGCACGACGTATCGCCGGAACGGACCGTACGGGAGCAGACGAACGATGACCACGCCCACCTCCGCCGCACCGACCAAGGTCACGCTGCGCCTGCTGGAGAAGACCGATCGGGAGATCGTCAAGCTCGACCGCGCGATCGTCGGTGCCGTCTACAAGTTCCAGCACGACTTCAGGGCGAACCCCCGCCACCCGGGCCTGCGGCTGAAGCAGCTTGAAGGCCACGACCGCCTGTACTCCGCGCGCGTCAACGCCGACTACCGGGCCCTCCTGCTGCACCTGAGCGAGTCCGAGTGGCTGCTGGTCGCGGTCAAGCACCGGGGGCAGGTGTACGAGAACCTTGACCGTCTCTCGTACGGGATCAACCAGATCACCGGCAGCATCGACTACGTCGACCTGGAGATCGTGGAGTCTGGTGTGCTGCGCAAGGGACGCCCGTCGGTGTCCCACCCGGCTCCTGCGACGCCCCAGCCGGTGCAGGAGCGTCCGCTGTTCGCCGAGGTCACGCCGGAGCAGCTCGTGGAGCTTGGTGTGGCGGAGCCTCTGATCCCAGTCGTCGCCCGGCTGACCTCCGACGAGGAACTGCTCGGTCTCGTCGAGTACGCCCCGCGGCACACCGGCGAGGTGCTGTTGCGGCTGCGCGACACCCCGTATCAGCAGGTCCTCGAAGAGGTCACCAAACCGGTCGAGGTCAAGGACGTCGACCCGGAGGACTACCAGGCGGCGGCCGAGCGCACCGACACCACGGTGATCACGACCGACAAGGACCTCGAAAGCATCATCGAGGAGGGCGACTTCGGGCGCTGGAAGGTCTTCCTCCACCCCACCCAGAAGCGTCTCGTGACGCGCCGGTACTCCGGTCCGGCCCGGGTCGGCGGGGGTCCTGGCACCGGCAAGACGATTGTCGCTCTGCATCGAGTGAAGCACCTCGTGGACCGGCTGGGCCCCGGCAACAGCAAGCAGATCCTGCTGACCACCTTCAACAAGAACCTGGCCGCGGACCTGCGCGCGCGGCTGCTGGCCCTCGGTGGCCCCGAGACCGTGGCCCGGGTGGAGATCGCGCACGTCGACCAGCTGGCGACCCGGGTGGTTCGGGAGGCGGACCCAGGCAGAGTCAAGAGCCGTATCGACGACACACGCGCTCTGAACGAGTGGCGGCAGATACTGCTCGAAACCGGCGAGACCAAGTGGGACGCCGAATTCCTGATGGACGAGTGGACCCAGGTCATCCTCGGCCAGGCGGTCAACTCCCGGGCCGGATACTTCAAGGCGCGCCGAGCCGGACGGGGCAGGAGCATCACCCGCGCGGATCGGGCCGACATCTGGCAGCTGACCGAAAGGTTCACCCAGAGGCTCGACGAGAAGAACCTGGAGACCCACCGTCAGGTCGCCGAACGGGCCGCTCGTCTGGAGATAGAACGCACGGCACGGATCGAGGCAGCGGCGCGGGACAAGGAGGAGCGCGGCGGTCTCGGCAACGTGCACGCCGAGTCGGCAACCGGAGCCTGGCAGCGGTACCGGTACCGGCACATCGTCGTGGACGAGGCCCAGGACCTGGCCGCTGCCCACTGGAAGATGCTGCGGGCCATGGTGGCCGCCGGGCCGGATGACATCTTCCTGGTCGGCGACACTCACCAGCGCATCTATGACAATCGCGTCACCCTGGGCAGCCTTGGTGTACACATCCGCGGCCGCTCCGCCAAGCTCACCCTGAGCTACCGGACGACCCGCGAAATCCTCAAGTCCGCCCTCGGTGTGCTTGGCGACGAGCGCTACGACGATCTGGACGGCGACGAGGAGACCCTGGCCGGCTACCGCTCGGTGCTGTACGGGAGCGAGCCGGTGGTGCGACGCACCGACTCCGCCGAGGATGAACTGGACGCGATCACCGAGCAGATCAAGGCCTGGCACGACATCCGTCGTGAGGACATCGCGGTGTGCGTCCCGACGAACGACATGGTCACCCAAGTGGCGGCCCGGCTGGCGAAGAACGGCATCGTGTCCACCGAGATCACGGCTGACGGCCCTCGGGGTGACGAGGGTGTGCACATCGGCACGATGTACCGGTTCAAGGGGCTTGAGTACCAGCGGATGGTCATCGCGGGCGTGCAACGGGGTCTTGTCCCAAGGGCTTCCGTGGAGGCATTGCGCCGCACCGACCAGGCCCGGTACCAGGCGGAGTGCAAGCGGGCCCGATCACTTCTCTTCGTCGCCGCGACACGGGCCAGGGACGCGCTCACCATCGTCTGGCACGGCGAACCCAGCCCGCTGGTGGGCGGCCTGGCAGCCACTGCCGCTACCCACTGAGGAGAGTGATCTCGGGTGGATCCTGCACAACGGACACAGTGCGAGGCCAGCTGCCGCGGGGCAACCGCCCCAGGGCGGGGGCGTCGCCTTACGTAGCCGTCAAGGTAGCCACGGAAGCAGCCTCCCTGCCTGTTTGCGCTGGTCATAGCGACGTGACTGCTTTCCCCGGCGTACAGCCCGACTCGTCTGCCGCTTCCGGTTCTGCGCCCCGGACGTCAGGGCCGCCGCTCCCGCTCGAGTCGAGGCTTTCGGCGGGCCGGGCTACGGTGGCCGAGGGGGTGCCCATGGGAGACCGTGCTGTCCGGTGACCGGCACGTCCGGGACGGGAGACGGTCCCCGCCTGCCCGACCTGCAGGAGGAACCATGACGAACCCGCAGCGTGACCCCAATGAGCAGGAAGGCCCCGCGGACGGTGGTGCGGCGGGGACGCCTGGTGTGCACGACGGTGGGGCGGACGGTGGTGCCGAGGGCCCCGCGGACGGTGGTGCGGCCGGGACGCCCGGTGTGCGCGACGGTGGGGCGGACGGTGGTGCCGAGGGGCCCGCGGACGGTGGTGCGGCGGGGACGCCCGGTGTGCGCGACGGTGGGGCGGACGGTGGTGCCGAGGGCCCCGCGGACGGTGGTGCGGCCGGGACGCCCGGTGTGCGCGACGGCGGGGCCGACGGCGGTGCGGACGAGACCTCCAGCGGCAGTTGAGCACCTCCCCGGACGGATCCCGGCGCCGTGGCCCCGCGACGGCGGGCGCCGGGGCGCTGGACCGCCTGATCGGCATCGGCCGGGACACGTTCGCCCGTGACGTGTGGGCGCGGACGGCGCTGCGGACCCGGGCGGCGGACGACTTCTCCGACCTCTTCTCCGCGGACGCCGTGGACGAACTGGTCTCCCGCCGTGGACTGCGCACCCCGTTCCTCCGCGTGGCCAAGGACGGGGCCGCGCTCCCCGACACGTCGTTCACCTCGTCCGGCGGCGTCGGAGCGACCATCTCCGACCAGGTCGACGACACCGCCGTGTGGCGCGAGTTCGCCGACGGCGCCACCCTGGTGCTCCAGGCACTGCACCGCACCTGGGAGCCGATCGGCGGCTTCGTCGCCGCGCTGGGCGCGGAACTCGGACACCCCGTGCAGGCCAACGCCTACGTCACCCCGCCGCAGAACCGCGGGTTCGACGACCACTACGACGTGCACGACGTCTTCGTCCTGCAGATCCGGGGCACCAAGCGCTGGCTGGTCCGCGAGCCCGTCCACCCCGACCCGCTGCGCGACCAGCCCTGGACCGACCGGCGCGCCGCCGTCGCCGAGGCCGCGAAGGGCGACGCCCGCATCGACACCGTCCTCGAACCCGGCGACACCCTCTACCTGCCCCGCGGGTGGCTGCACTCCGCCCGGGCACAGGGCGCCGTGTCCATCCACCTGACCCTGGGCGTGCACACCTGGACGCGGTACGCGCTGGCCGAACAGCTCGCCCACGCCGCCCTCGCGGCGCTGCGCGAGGACCCCCGCATGCGCGCCACCCTCCCCCTGGGCGTCCAGGAGCCGTACGACGAGATCGACGCCGTCCGCGGCCTCCTCGCCGCCGCCGTCGAAACGGCCGACCCCGCGCCCCTGTTCCGGCGCGCCCGGCGCGGGCAGGGACGGCCGGCGCCCCTGGGGCCGCTGGCCCAGTTCGAAGCCGTCGACGGACTCGGCCCCGACACCGGCGTACGGCTGCGCGACGGGCTTGGGGCGCGTCAGGAGGGCCGCTTCCTCCACACCCGTGTGGGCCGGTTCGAGTTCTCCGGGGACGACCTGGAGCCCGTCACCCTCCTGCTCGACGGGACGCCCCGCAGGGCGGGAGACCTCGGCCTCGGGCTCGTCGGCAGACTGCTGCGCGCGGGCGTCGTCGTGCCCGCCGCACCGTGATGCCCGCCGTGAACGCGGCAGACCCCTTCTTCTGCTCCGACGCCGCTCGGGAGCGCGGCGACCCCCTCGCGGGCACGGCACCGTACGGCGGCGTCTGGGTCCTCGTCGAACACCGAGGGGGCTGGCCGGCCAACGGGTTCGACGGACTCGGCCTCCGGCCCGACGTCAAGGCACGCGTGTACCGCGCCGCCCAGGCCGTGCGGGCGCGGGTCCTGCTGGTGCGGCGGCACGGCCGTCGCCCGGCCTCGGATGCCGCGCCGCGCTGGGCCGTACTGCGCCACGAGCGTTCCGGCGCCCATCGGCAGCTCTGGGGGACGTGGCGCTCGGACGCCGACCTGGCCCAGGTCGCGGCGGCCCTCGACGCCCCGGGAGACGTCGGGCTTCCGCCCGTCGTCCTCGTCTGCGCACACGGTCAGCACGACCCCTGCTGCGCGGTGCGCGGACGCCCCGTGGCCCGTGCGCTGAGCGAGCGGTGGCCGGACCTGGTCTGGGAGTGCGCGCACGTCGGCGGCGACAGGTACGCCGCGAACGTCGTCGTCGCGCCCGACGGCGTCTACTACGGCGGCCTCGACGGTCCCTCGTCCGTCGCGGTGATCGAAGAGCACCTGGCCGGCCGGATCCGGCCGGAACACCTGCGCGGGTACACGGACCTCTTCCCGCCGCAGCAGGCCGCCGTCGAGGCCGTGCTCCGGCACGCCGGTCCGGCCGGCCGGCACGACTACGCGGTCACCGGGACGGTCCGCGAGGGCGACCGCTGGCAGATCCGTGTCACGGGCGGCCCGGCACAGCAGTCCGACTTCGACGTCGAGGTACGGGCCCACCGCGTCCCGCCGACCCGGCTGACGTGCCGCGGCGCGGCGCGGAGCGCGTCCGTGGTCTACGAGGTCGCCTCCGTCCGGAGGCGGTGAGCCGGGGCGCGACCGCCGTGGGCGTCGAGGAGGAAGGTCACCGCGGCTCCTGCCCGGCCGGCGGCGGGTAGACCAGGTGGCCGTCGCGGACGCGGGCGTGCTCGTTCAGCACCGCCGGCCTCGTGGCCGTCCTCGACATGATGTGCACCACCTCCACCCCGGCGACCAGCAGCGCGTCGGTGATCAGGCGGCGGTGGCAGCGCCACGGCACCGCCTCACTGCACATGATCGCGGGCCGCCCGCGACGCGCGAGCCCGATCAACTCTTCCAGTCCCCGGGCGAATTCGTCCCCCGCCATGTAGTCGGCGTAGTCGCGGAACGCCTTCACGCGCCACGCGCCGTTGGGGCTGGGCACTCCCTTGGGGGTGTGGCGCCGGCCTCCGAGCTGCGGGATCCAGCGGTACCCGATGCCGGACGGAAGACGCTCGACGACGGCCGACCGGTTCCACTGGGGATGCTTCCGCGACGAAGGGAAGGAACGGACGTCGACCAGACAGGTGATGCCGTGACCGAGCAGCATCTCCAGCACCTCGTCGAAGCCGCGCGTCGAATGCCCGATCGTGTACACGCGGCCGTTCGTCGCCTCCCGCGCCTTCGTCAGCGCCGCGCCCTCGTGCCGGGCGCCGCGGCCGGCCCTGCCGCGGACATTTCGCTCGCCATGCGCGTGGCTCCGTTCCGTTCCGTTCTGCGGCGGTACGCCTTCCAGAGTCCCACGCGACCGCGGCGGCGCCACCCGGCCCCTGGCCTCTTCGGCCACGCGGAAGGGCCGCGCCGGTCGCGCGGCGCGGCCCTTGCGGCGGCGTGGTGCGTCAGGCGGTGGCGCCGGAGCCGGAGCCGGTGGTCCTGCGGCGGCGTACGACGAACATCGTGCCGACGCCGAGGGCGACGGCGGCGCCGCCCGCGAGGGCGATGGTGGGGAGGGCGGAGCTGGAGCCGGTCGCGGCGAGGCGGCCCTGCGGGTCGATCCGGGTGTCGCCCACGGGCTTGACGGGCAGCGGCTTGCTGCCGCCCTGCGGCTTGGCGTCACCGCCCCCGGCGGGGGTGGTGCCGGCGGCGAGGATGTCGAACTCGTAGTAGCCGTCGTCGCCGGAGAAGACGCAGTTGCCCTCGTCGTCGGCGTACACGCCGATGCTGATGGCGAAGCCGAGGCCGGACGGTGCCTTCTCGTCCACGGCCAGGCGCAGGTCGACGGAGAACGACTCCTTGGCGCGGACGTCGGTGTAGCCGAGGTAGCCGGCGCCCTCGTCGCCCTGGGCGAGGGAGATGCCGGTCCACGTGCCGGTGGCCGGGTCCTTGTACTGGAGGGTGAGGTGGCCGGTGTCGACGAAGAAGTCGTCCTCGTTGATCTGGGCGGCGAACACGCCGAGGTCGACGCGGTGGTAGGCCCGGCCGCCCCTGTTGTCGACGGTCAGCTTGAAGTTGTGGAAGCCGCTGCCCGCGACGATCTTCGAGGGCAGACCGGACAGGCCGGTGCGCAGGTCGTCGTCGAACGTCGCGTCCTCCTCGCCGCACTCGGCCGGGCCGGACGCCGGGGCGGAGGCGGAGGCCGAGGGGGACGCGGACACGGTTGCCGAGGGCGAGGTGCCGGGCGCCGCCGGGTCGTTGGTGGCCGGGGTCGACTCGTCGGCGGCGGGGGTCGACTCCTCGGTGGCCGGGGTCGTGTCGTCGGCGGCGGGGGAGCTGCCGTCCGCCGCGGGCGTGGACTCCTCCTGGGAGGGAGCCGTCTCGGAGACGGTGGGCGAAGGGCTGTCATCCGTCGCGTGGGCGGCCGGGGCCACGAGCAGAGCGACCGGGGCCGTCACGGCTGCCGCGGTGGCGACAGTCAGGAAGCGGCGAATTCTCATGTGTACCTCGGAGGAGGAAGTGAGCGATGTGTCACCCTGCTTGACCAGCGGAACGTGCGAACGGTTGCACTATTTTCACAACTTCTTCACCGCGTCGGTCGGCCCGCGCCGGGGTCGCGCCGGGGCCGCGCCGGCGTCGGTATTGTTGCCACCGTCTCGCGGGGGCGCGGGTGCCGTGAGCGGTAGCGAGGGATGTGAGAGACCGGTGCGGACCGGCGTACCTGATCAGCTTGCCGACGGGGGCTCGGGGCGGCTGGTCGCCGACCGTTACCTGCTGTTCGACGTCCTCGGCAGGGGCGGCATGGGCGTCGTGTGGCGGGCCCACGACCAGCTCCTCGACCGTCCCGTCGCCGCCAAGGAGTTACGGGTCGCGGTCGAGGGCGACGAGGACCACGGGACCCGTATGCGGCGTGCGGTGCGGGAGGCGCGGGCCGTCGCCCGGGTGCCGCACCCCCACGTGGTGGGTGTGCACGACCTGGTCGAGTCCGAGGACCGGCTGTGGATCGTCATGGAGTTGGTGCGGGGCCCCTCCCTCGCCGCCCGGGTGCGCAGGTCCGGGCCGCTCACCCCGGCGCACACCGCCCGCCTCGGACTCCAACTGCTCGACGCCCTCGGGGCGGTGCACCGCGCGGGCACCCTGCACCGTGACGTGAAACCGGCCAACGTGCTGCTGCGGCCCGACGGCAGCGCCGTCCTCACCGACTTCGGCATCGCGGCCCTCGACGACGGGGAGTTGTCCACGTCCAACGGCCAACTCGTCGGTTCCATCGAGTACATGGCACCCGAGCGGGCCACGGCCCAGGAGGCGGGGCCGGAGTCCGACCTGTGGTCGCTCGGCGCCACGCTGGTCACCGTCTGTGGCGGGGCGTCGCCCTTCCGCAGATCCGCGTACGCCGCGACCCTGCACGCCGTCGTGTACGGGGAACCGGCTCTCCCGGAACGGCTCGGCCCGCTCCGTCCGGTCGTCGAGGCCCTGCTGCGCAAGGCGCCGGGCGAGCGGCCCGCCGCCGACGAGGTGGCCGCGGCCCTGCGGGACGTCGCGGCGGGGGAGGCGCCGGAGGCCGCCGCGCCCTCCCCGTTCGTGCCCGCGTCCCCACCCGTGCCCGCCTCCCCGTCCGCGTCCGCGCTTTCGTCCGCGTCCGGGGGCGGTGGGGTCGCGTCCGACGCCGTCACCCTGGTCGTCGGCACCGATTCCGCGGCTTCGCCGGCCGGGGAGGAGGACACGCGGATCGCGCCCCCGGGCGAATTCGGGGATACGGCCGTGTCCACCGCCGAGCCCCCGCCCGCCCCGCTCCCGGCCCGCCGGGCCGGCCCCGGGCAGTGGCTGGCGGCGACACTCGCCGGGGCCGCCGCGCTCGTCACCGTCGTGGGCGCCGGGCTGGCCCTCGCGGGCGTCGTGCCGTTCCAGGGCGACGAGCAGGAACCGGCCCGGGTCGAGGTCGCCGAGCCCGCCCCGGTGGCGATACCGCCGAGCCCGGCCGCCGCCACGCCCCAGGTCGCCTCCTACACCCTGGTCGTGCGGGCCGACGAGAGCTGGCAGCCGGTCGAGGACGCGGTGGTCCGGGCGGGCGACACCGTCACCGTGAGGTTCCAGCAGGGCGAGTGGACGGTCGACCGGCAGACCATGCCGATGACCGGCCCGGCCGGCTACGACACGGAGACCGACCGGACGCTGGACTTCGCGGCCCGGTGCAAGGTGGACCCCGAGGCGCCGTTCGGCACGCTGATGACCCGCCTGGCGGACACGGCGGACGCACCGGTCCTGGCCATCGGGGAGGCGAAGACCTTCAAGGCGGGCGGGGCCGGCCGGGTCCAGCTCCGCATCAACGACGGCGAGGGCTGCCTCGACGACAACACGGGGGAGATCAGCGTGGTCGTGGAGGTGACCCGGGCCGGCTCCGGAGGGTGACCCGGCGGTCGGCCGCACGACCCGCGTCGGCACCCGTGCGCCGCACCGCTCACCCGCACGCCGGGCATCTCCCGCCCGCCCGCATCACCTGCACCCAGGTGTCACTCGACCTCGGGTGTCACTCGACCTCAGGTGTCACTCGGCCCCCGGTGTCACTCGAACCCGGGCATCACTCCAACCCCGGCATCACCCGAACCCCGGCATCACCCGCTCCGCGACGAGCCGCAGTTGCGTGTTCACGTCGGCGGCCCCCGGCAGGTCCCGGCCCGTGAACGCCCTCACCAGGGCGCGGTCGGTGATGGCGCAGATCATGTGGTTGACGCCGCTGGGCGCGATGTCCCGTTCGATCTTCTCCCGGCACTCCTCGGGCGTGCCCGCGACGGAGAGGCGCTCGGCGATCTCCGGGGTGGTCAGTTCGATGCCGCGGGCCAGGTCACCGGCGCCGATCGCCTCGACGACCGGCTTCAGCTCCGCCGGGTCGACGCCGTTGCGGCGCAACTGCTCCTCCGGCATCGAGGAGGCGTAGATGCCGACCATGCTGCGCGCCGCCTCCTTGGCGGTCGCCGAGTCCGGGCCGGTGGCGAAGACCACCCAGGCCCCGATGTCCAGCGAGCGCCAGTCCTTCCCGGCCCGCTCCGCCCCCGCCCTGATGTGCCGCACCGCGTAGTCGTAGGCCTCGCGGGTGTAGCTCAGGGCGTGGTGGCAGCCGTCCGACAACTCCCCGGCCGCCTCGAAGGACTTCGGGCCCCGCATCGCCCCGAGCTTCAGCGGCAGGCGGTCCTGGACCGGGCGGGCGAACGTGAACAGGCCGTCGTACGAGAAGAACTCGCCCTCGTACGTGATCGCGCCCTCGTCCAGGAACGTGCGCATCACGTGCAGGGCCTCCTTCACCCGGGAGAGGGGCCGGGTGCCGGTCCAGTCGATGCGGTACTGGGCGAGCAGGCCGAAGTTGCCACTGGACAGGACGCCTTCGGCGCGGCCGCCGGAGAGTTCGTCGAGCGTGGCGAGGGCCTGGGCGATCAGGGTCGGTTCGCGCAGCGTCACGGGGGAGACGCTCGGTCCGAGGCGGATGCGCTCGGTCCGGCCGGCCGCCGCGGCGAAGAGCAGCCAGAGATCCTTGTGCCAGGTCTCGTCGGCGGCGTAACACGCGTGGAACCCGAGTTCGTCGGCGAGCCGGATCGACTCCAGGGACTCGGCCAGCGGGTAGTCGGGGAGCATCGCGTAGCTGAACTTCACGAGCGCCAACCTCCGTTGTGGGGAACGGTGATGCCCTGCCTCTCCCGAGGATGTGAGGTCGCGGGGTGGCTGTCCAGAGCACGCGGGGCTTCGAAAATTTCGAGCTTCGTCATCGGGCTTTCCGGCCCGCCCCGACAGGGGTGACGGGTGTTGGTTTGTCGGCGGGGGTCGCAGGTGGGCTCATCTGCGATTCCCTGTTCGTGCGGTACCAGGTCTCACCGACGAAGGTTTCGAAACTTTTACCGAAAGTGTTGACGCTTGACGGGTGCAGGCCAACACTGGCGCCGTTGTCCGAACCGGCAGGAGAGGAAGCACCCCCCATGAACCTGCTCGTCGCACCGCAGGGCCGCAGACGAGGCCCCGTCACCTTGCTCGTCCGCAGTGCCTGGGCCATCGCCCTGGCCGCGCTCGCCGCGCTGATGCTGCCGGGCACCGCCCAGGCCGACACGGTCGTCACGACCAACCAGGAGGGCACCAACAACGGCTACTACTACTCGTTCTGGACCGACAGCCAGGGCACCGTGTCCATGAGCATGGGCTCCGGCGGTCAGTACAGCACCTCGTGGAGCAACACCGGCAACTTCGTGGCCGGCAAGGGCTGGGCCAACGGCGGTCGCCGGACCGTGCAGTACTCGGGCAGCTTCAACCCGTCCGGCAACGCGTACCTGGCGCTCTACGGGTGGACGTCCAACCCGCTCGTCGAGTACTACATCGTCGACAACTGGGGCACCTACCGTCCCACCGGCGAGTTCAAGGGCACCGTCACCAGTGACGGCGGCACGTACGACATCTACAAGACGACTCGGTACAACGCCCCCTCCGTCGAGGGCACCCGCACCTTCGACCAGTACTGGAGCGTCAGGCAGTCCAAGCGGACCGGCGGCACCATCACCACCGGCAACCACTTCGACGCGTGGGCGCGAGCCGGGATGCCGCTGGGCAACTTCAGCTACTACATGATCCTGGCCACCGAGGGCTACCAGAGCAGCGGCAGCTCCAACATCAACGTCGGCGGGACCGGTTCCGGTGGCGGCGACAACGGGGGCGGGGGCGGGGGTTCCTGTACCGCCACGTTGTCGGCGGGGCAGAAGTGGGGGGACCGGTACAACCTCGACGTCTCGGTGAGCGGGGCCAGTGACTGGACGGTGACGATGAACGTGCCGTACGCTGGTCACCGGCGTCGCCGTCACCGCGCTCGCCGCCGCGGGCACCGTCGTGGCCGGCGGGGCTCCGGCCCAGGCCGCCGCCTGCAACGGCTACGTCGGGCTCACCTTCGACGACGGGCCCTCCGGCAGCACGCAGTCCCTGCTCAACGCGCTCAGGCAGAACGGGCTGCGGGCCACCATGTTCAACCAGGGCCAGAACGCCGCCCAGAACCCGGCCCTGGTGCGGGCCCAGGTCGACGCCGGCATGTGGGTCGCCAACCACAGCTACACCCACCCGCACATGACCCAGCTCGGCCAGGCCCAGATGGACTCGGAGATCTCCCGGACCCAGCAGGCGATCGCCGGAGCCGGCGGCGGGACGCCCAAGCTGTTCCGGCCGCCGTACGGCGAGACCAACGCGACGCTCCGGTCGGTCGAGGCCAAGTACGGGCTGACCGAGGTGATCTGGGACGTCGACTCGCAGGACTGGAACAACGCCAGTACCGACGCGATCGTGCAGGCCGTCTCCCGCCTCGGCAACGGCCAGGTGATCCTCATGCACGACTGGCCCGCCAACACCCTCGCCGCCGTCGCGCGCATCGCGCAGACCCTGGCCGCCAAGGGGCTGTGCTCCGGCATGATCTCGCCGCAGACCGGCCGCGCGGTCGCCCCCGACGGAAGCGGAGGCGGTGGCGGCGACAACGGGGGCGGGGGCGGGGGTTCCTGTGCCGCCACGTTGTCGGCGGGGCAGAAGTGGGGGGACCGGTACAACCTCGACGTCTCGGTGAGCGGGGCCAGTGACTGGACGGTGACGATGAACGTGCCGTGCAGCGCGGGCTGACCCCAGGTGACGGGCGAAGACCTCCCGGGCCTCGGGAGTGAGGGTCCGCAGCGCCACCATCGCCGTGATGACGACGTCGCACAGCTCCGCCTCCACGTCGTCCCAGGTGTGTGTGACGCCCTTGCGCGGGTTCTGGCCGGTCGCGCCGATCACCGCCTCGGCGACCTCGCCGACCTCCTCCGACAGCTTCAGCATGCGCAGCAGCAGGCCCTCCCTGCCGCCGACGGGCTGGTCCGACTCCAGCCACGTCCACAGGTCCTCCACCGTGTTCCAGGGGTCGGTCGGCGTGCCATCCGGGTTGTCGCTCATGGGGAGCAGCGTGCCACGGCCCCCGCGTCCCCGCGGGCGTCACTCGAACAGCGGCTCCTGCCGCCCCTCCGCCGCCTTGCGCAGCCGCCTGTTCCGCGTCCCCACGACCACCGTCGTGGCCGCGGCCGTCGCCGCGAGGGCGGCGGGGACCATCCAGTTCCGGTTGACCGCGTGGCCCAGGGCGTGGTCGAGGGAGAGGCGGCCGGGGCCCGAGACCGCGAGGCCCGCCGCCGTCAGGCCGAGCGAGGCGGCGTACTCGTAACCGCCGGCCTGGGCGAAGAAGCCGTTCGGGGCGTGCACCGCCGCGGCGCCCGCCATCGCGCCGGCCGCTGCCGCGCCCGCCGCCGGGGTGGCCAGGCCGAGCGCCAGCAGCGTCCCGCCGCCCGCCTCGGCCAGGCCCGCCGCGACGGCGCTGGCCCGGCCCGGCGTGTAGCCCATGGCCTCCATGGCCTGGCCGGTGCCCGCGAGCCCGCCCCCGCCGAACCAGCCGAGCAGCTTCTGCGCGCCGTGGGCCGCCAGGACGCCGCCGGTACCCAGGCGGAGCAGCAGCAGTCCGAGATCACGCCGGTCACAGCACTTCACGTCGACTCCTTCGCGCACGGGCCTCGCGGACGGCGACGGCTCCTCTTCCCACCGTGACCCGACCCCGGGGGCGCGGCCCGGCCACGGGCGCCGTTCGAGTGGCGGAGTGGAGGGGGACGGGTGAGGTGCCCGGTGGCGGGGGCGAGGTGCCCGGTGGCGGGGGTGCGGGCCCGGTGTGACGCTGCCGCCATGACGATTCAGACCACGCGACTGCGCGACCCGGCCGTCCGCGCCTTCGTCACCGCAGTCAACGCCCACGACCGCGAGGCCTTCCTCGCGCTGCTCGCACCCGACGCCACCATGGCCGACGACGGAGACGACCGGAACCTGGACCAGTGGATCGACCAGGAGATCTTCTCCTCCAACGGCCACCTGGAGGTCGACAACGAGTCGAACGGCGGCCGCGCCCTCATCGCCCGCTACCGCAACGACACCTGGGGCGAGATGCGCACCCGGTGGGACTTCACCGTGGACGAGGAGGGGCGGATCACCCGCTTCGAGACCGGGCAGGCGTGACCGGGAAACGGTGCGGCAGCCGTTCCGCCCACCGGTGCGACCGGTGCGGTGGAACGGCTGCCGCTCCCCCCCTCGATGCGGCTTCGTGGAGCGTTGTGGGAGACCAACGCTTCAAGTGTGAAGTTCCGGTGAAGGAGATTTGAGCATACGTCCTCCACCGGCCGCAATACCGCGGATGTTGGAATTCCGATTGTGTGAATCGGCGGGCGTCCGAGGCCGCGTGCTCAGCCCCGGCCCACGTACGGCATCGCCGTCGCCATGACCGTCGCGAACTGCACGTTGGCCTCCAGGGGCAGTTCGGCCATGTGCCGTACCGTGCGCGCCACGTCGGCGACGTCCATCACGGGCTCGGGTGCCGTCTCCCCGTTGGCCTGGAGCGCGCCGGTCTGCATGCCGGCCGTCATCTCGGTCGCCGCGTTGCCGATGTCGATCTGGCCGACCGCGATGCCGTACTGACGCCCGTCCAGCGACAGCGACTTGGTCAGGCCCGTCAGCGCGTGCTTGGTCGCGGTGTACACCACCGAGTGCGGGCGCGGCGTGTGCGCCGAGATCGAGCCGTTGTTGATGATCCGGCCGCCCCGCGGGTCCTGCTCCTTCATCTGCCGGTACGCCGCCTGCGCGCACAGGAACGCTCCGTTGAGGTTGGTGTCCACGACGTGCCGCCAGGCCTCGTAGGGCAGTTCCTCGACCGGCACGCCGCCGGGGCCGAACGTCCCGGCGTTGTTGAACAGCAGGTCCAGCCGCCCGAACCGGTCGCGCACGGCGCCGAAGAGGGCGGCCACGTCCTCCGGGCGTGAGACGTCGGCGCGCACGGTGAGCGGTGTGCCGCCACCCGCCGGGGCCGCCGCGGCCGTCTGCGCCAGCGGCTCGGGTCGGCGGCCGGCCAGGGCCACCGACCAGCCGGCGGTGAGCAGTTCGACGGCGACCGCCCGGCCGATGCCGGATCCGGCACCCGTGACGACGGCGACCTTCCGTGCGCCGGTGCTTTCCTCGTCGGTGGTTTTCACGGTGTTCATGCCTCGGCAGCGTACGGGCCGCCGAACATGCGGAACTCATCCGTCCGACATGCGATCGCCATGTCCGCGCCAAGTCGGGGCCGTCCCGGCCGCTTCGAATGCCCCTTGCAACCACCGCAAGGGGAGGAACGGATGACACCCGCGAACCACCAGGACCCGTCCCGGGCCGCACACGCGCCCGAACTCCGCGCCGCCGCCCGGAACCTGGGCCGCCGCCGCTTCCTGACCGTCACCGGCGCCGCCGCCGCGCTCGCCTTCTCCGTGAACCTGCCGTCCGCCGGCGCCGCGAGCGCCGCCGAGCTGGACGCCGCGCGGCTGACCGCCGACCCCTTCACGCTCGGCGTCGCCTCGGGCGACCCCCAGCCCGACTCCGTACTGCTGTGGACGCGCCTGGCCCCCGCCCCGTACCAGGCCGACGGCGGACTGCCCGACCGGCGCGTCGAGGTGAGCTGGGAGGTGGCCCTGGACGAACGGTTCCGCCGCGTCGTCAGACGAGGCCGGGCCACCGCCCACCCCGAGTTCCAGCACACCGTGCACGTCGAGGTCGGCCACCTCGCGCCCGGTCACGTCTACCACTACCGCTTCCGCGCCGGCAGCTACGTCAGCCCGGCCGGGCGCACCCGCACCGCACCCGCCCGCGCCGCCGGGGCCGCCGGGGCCGCCGGCCTCACCTTCGGCCTCGTCTCCTGCCAGCGGTACGACCAGGGGTACTACACCGCGTACCGGCACCTGGCGCGCGAGGACGTGGACTTCGTCTTCCACCTCGGCGACTACCTCTACGAGTACGCCGTGAACGCCACCGGCGGCTCCCGCTCCTACCCCGCGGGCACCCTGCCCGCCCACTTCAACCACGAGACGGTGACGCTGGAGGACTACCGCCTGCGGTACGCCCTCTACAAGTCCGACCCCGACCTGCGGGCCGCGCACGCCGCGCACCCGTTCGTCGTCACCTGGGACGACCACGAGACCGAGAACAACTACGCCGGCGACACCCCGGAGAACGACGTCCCGCCCGAGGAGTTCCTCATCCGCCGGGCCGCCGCCTACCGCGCCTACTGGGAGAACATGCCGCTGCGCCGGCCCCAACTGCCCGACGGACCCGACCTGAAGCTCTACCGCCGCCTGCACTGGGGGAGGCTGGCCCAGTTCGACGTCCTCGACACCCGCCAGTACCGCTCCAACCAGGCGTACGGCGACGGCTGGCAGTTCCCCGGGCCCGAGTCCGAGGACCCGCAGCGCACCCTCACCGGCGACGCCCAGGAGCGCTGGCTGATCAACGGCTGGCACCGGTCGGACGCCCTGTGGAACGTGGTGCCGCAGCAGGTCACCTTCTCCCGGCGGTACAACTCCACCAGCACGCCGTCCAAGGTCTCCATGGACTCCTGGGACGGCTACCCGGCCTCCCGCGAGCGGGTCCTGGCCGGCGCGCAGGCCGCCGGGATCGAGAACCTCATGGTCCTCACCGGCGACGTGCACGTCTCCTACGGCTTCGACATCAAGCGCGACTTCGACGACCCGGACTCCCGGACCCTGGGCACCGAGATCGTCACCACCTCGATCACCAGCGGCGGCGACGGTTCCGAGAAGCCGTCCAACTGGAACACCCTCATGACCGCCAACCCGCACCTGAAGTTCTTCAACGGGCTGCGCGGCTACGCGACCGTCTCGCTGGACCGCCGGTCCGCGCGGGCCGACTTCAAGACGGTGTCCCACGTCAGCAGCGAAGGTGCGCCGCTCACGACCGCCGGGTCCTTCGTGACGGAGGCGGGGGAGCCGGGGCTCAAGCCGGCGTGACGGCCGACTCCGACGCCGCCTCCCGGTCTCCCCGGTCTCCCCGGTCTTCCTGTTCCCCCGGGTAGCGGACGCCGACGCGGTCCCGGATCGCGTCGAGCGTCCGCATCACGGCCAGCGTGCCGTCCAGGGGCACCAGCGGTGACTCGGTCTCCCCGGCGCGCAGGGCCCGCATCACCTCCTCCGCCTCGTGCCGCAGGCTCTCGCGGGGGCCGTCGGCCGGGTCGGCGCGGAACTCCTGCGGGTCCCGGCCGGTGCGGTGCAGCACGAAGTGGTCCGGGAAGAAGAAGCCGTTCGGGACGTCGATGCGGCCCTCGGAGCCGGTGACCGACGCGGAGTGGGGTGTGCCGCCGGTGATCGAGCAGTGGACCGAGGCGAGGGCGCCGCTCTCGTAGGAGAGCAGCGCGCCCGTCTGGAGATCGACGCCCTCCTCCGAGAGCACCGCGCGCGCCGCCACGTCCGACGGCTCACCGAGCAGCAACTGCGCGAACGACACCGGGTAGACACCCAGGTCGAGCAGTGCGCCGCCGCCCTGTGCGGGGTCCCGCAGCCGGTGCGCGGGCGGGAAGGGGCCCGCGAGGCCGAAGTCCGCCTGGAGGCTGCGGACCTCGCCGATCGCGCCGTCCTCCATCAGCGCCTTCAGGCGTCGCACCAGGGGGTTGCAGTACATCCACATCGCTTCCATGAGGAAGACGTTCTTCTCGCGGGCCAGCGCGACCAACTCGGCCGCCTCGCGCGCGTTCAGCGTGAACGGCTTCTCGCACAGCACGTTCCGGCCCGCCTCCAGACACAGGCCGGCCGCCGTGCGGTGCGCCGAGTGCGGGGTCGCGACGTACACCACGTCGACGTCCTCGTCCCGCGCCAGCGCCTCCCAGTCGCCGTACGCCCGCGGTATCCCGAACCGCTCGGCGAACGCCTTCGCCGACGCCTCGGTCCGCGAGGCCACCGCCACGACCTCCGCGTCCGGCAGATCGACCAGATCCGCCGTGAACCGCGCCGCCATCCCGCCGGTCGCGAGAATTCCCCAGCGCACCTTCTGCCCGGTCACCGCTGACACCCTGTCCCACCCTCGCTCAGGTTCGTTCGTCGTTCGTCGTTCGTCGTGCGTTGTTCGTTGTCTGTCGTGCGTGTGCGTCGTTCGAGTCTGTTCGTTCAAGTGCGTACGAGCTGAGAGCATAGGTGGCGGATCTGTAGAAGAGGGAGGGGCACATCACATGCCCGAGCGCGGGCCGTCCATACCGCACCAGTCACCGGACACGACCACCACACCCGCGGTGCCCGAGCCGCGAACGCCGTCTCGTTCTGCGCAGACACCGCCCACACCGCCCGCCGCCCGACGGATCAGCCTGCTCGTCACGCTCATCCTCGGCAGCCTCACCGCCACGCCGCCGCTGGCGATGGACATGTACCTCCCCGCGCTCCCGGAGGTCACCCGGTCCCTGAGCGCGCCCGCCGCCACCGTCCAGCTCACGCTCACCGCCTGCCTGGCGGGCATGGCCCTCGGGCAGATCGTGGTCGGTCCCATGAGCGACAAGTGGGGCCGCCGCCGGCCGCTGCTGGCCGGGCTCGCCGTCTACGTCGTCGCCACCGCCCTGTGCGCCGTCGCGCCGAACGTCGAACTCCTCGTCGCCTTCCGGCTGGTGCAGGGACTCGCCGGTGCCGCGGGGATCGTCATCGCCCGTGCCGTCGTACGCGACCTGTACGACGGCGTGGCCATGGCCCGCTTCTTCTCCACCCTCATGCTGATCTCCGGCGTCGCGCCGGTCGTCGCGCCGCTCATCGGCGGGCAGATCCTGCGGGTGACGGACTGGCGGGGCGTGTTCGTCGTCCTCGTCGTGGTCGGCGTGGTGCTCGGGGCGGCCGTCTGGGCCAAACTGCCGGAGACGCTGCCCGTCGAGGAACGGCACGCGGGCGGCGTCGGCGACACCCTGCGCGCGATGCGCTCGCTGCTCGCCGACCGTGCCTTCACCGGGTACATGCTCGCCGGCGGCTTCGCCTTCGCCTCGCTGTTCGCCTACGTCGCCGCCTCGCCGTTCGTCATGCAGGAGATCTACGGGGCCTCCGCGCAGACGTTCAGCCTGCTGTTCGGGCTCAACTCCATCGGGCTCGTCGTGGTCGGGCAGATCAACGGCAAGATCCTGGTCGGACGGGTCAGGCTGGACCGGGTGCTGGGGCTCGGGCTCCTCGTCGTGATCGCCGCCGCGACGGTGCTGCTGCTGATGTCCCTGGGCGTCTTCGGCGAGGTCGGGCTCGGGCCGGTCGCCGCCGCGCTGTTCGTGCTGATGTCCGCGATGGGCCTCAGCCTGCCCAACACCCAGGCGCTCGCCCTGATGCGGGTCAGGCAGTCCGCCGGTTCCGCCTCCGCGCTGCTGGGCACGTCGTCCTTCCTCATCGGCGCGGTCGCCTCCCCGCTGGTCGGGATCGCGGGGGAGGACACCGCGGTGCCCATGGCCGTGGTCCAGTTGGTGGCGGCGGTGGTGGCGCTCGGCGTCCTCGTGACCATGTGCCGGGGGCGGGGAGCGGGTGTGGCCACGGGCGAGGGAGTGGACAACTGAGCCCTCCGAGACTGCGCGCCGACACCCCGGAACGGGCCGGGCTCGATCCCGACGCGCTCCGCCGTGCCGTCGGCCGGGTGCGCGACCTCACGGCCGGCGAACGCCCCTGGGCGGCGGGCGCCGTCGTGGCCGTCGGGCGCGGTCCCGTGCTCGCCGTCGAGGAGGCGGCGGGGTGGGCCGTGCGCTACGGCTCCTACGACCCGGTGGCCGACGCGGGCGTCGAACTGCCGGCGGGCGCGCGGGTGCGGATGACCGTCGACACGCCCTTCGACCTGGCCTCCCTGACGAAGCTGTTCACGGCGGTCGCCGCCGTGCAGCAGATCGAGCGGGGCACGCTCGGCATCGACGCGGAGGTCGGCGCCTACCTGCCGGACTTCCGGGCCGCGGCCCGGCACCGCGTCACCGTACGGCAGTTGCTCACCCACACCTCCGGGCTGCGGCCCGAACTCCCGCTGTACGACTGTGCCGACGACGAGGAACGGCTGCGGCGGCTGCGGGCGGAGCCGCCGGTGGGGGTGCCGGGCACGTACTGCTACTCCGACCTGAACATGCTGCTCCTGCAGCACGTGCTGGAACGCATCACCGGGCGGGGGCTCGACGTCCTCGTCCGGGACGGGATCACGCGGCCGCTGGGCATGACGGCGACGGGCTTCGGGCCGTGCCCCGGCGCGGCCGCCACCGAGGACCAGCGGCGGCCGTGGGCCAAGGCGGACCGGGGGATGCTGCGCGGGGTCGTCCACGACGAGAACGCGTGGGCGCTGGGCGGGGTCGCGGGTCACGCCGGGCTGTTCTCGACGGGGCGGGACCTCGCCGTGTTCAGCCGGGCGCTGCTCGCGGGGGGTTCCCACGGGCCGGCGCGCATCCTGGGGCCGGACTTCGTGGAGCTGCTCTTCACCGAGCCGGGGCTCGGGTTCCTCCTCGACCAGCCGTGGTTCATGGGCGAGCTGGCGGGACGCGGGGCGGCCGGGCACACCGGGTTCACGGGGACGATGCTGGTCCTCGACCGGGCGACGGAGACCTTCGTGATCCTCCTCACCAACGCCGTCCACCCACGCCGCCGGGCCCCGTCCAACGGACCCCGGGCGGAGCTGTGCACGGGGGTGGCACGAGCGGTGCGCACCTGATCTCCGGGCGGGTGCCTGCGGCGCCTGTGCGGGGTGCCTGCGGCGCTTGTGCGGGGTGCCTGCGGCGCCTGTGCGGGTTGGGTGGGGGTGCGCGGTGCGCGGTGGGGTGCGTTGTGGGTCGGGGCCGCGCCGGGGGGTGTCCGTCCTCGGAACGGCGCGGAATCGGTTACTTGAAGAGGCTCGGGGCGTTGACGCGCCAACCGCTGCGGGCGGACACCCCCCGACACGACCCCTTCGCGCCGTACGCGACTGCCGGCCGTCGCCCTTCCCGCCGCGGCTGCGGGTGGTCGCCAGCCGCCCCTAGCTGCGGGCAGTCGTGCCGCTGGGGCGGCACGGGTGGGCGCAGCG
>NZ_JOGV01000030.1:0-107520 GCF_000721365.1 Streptomyces sp. NRRL F-5650
GGCGGCCAGGACCGCCGGGGGACGGAACATCCGGGTCGGCGGGGTGCGCATGCTGGTGACGTCCCAGAGCGCGGAGGCCGCCGCGAAGCTGCCGGTGGCCGCCCTGGTCAGGCGCCGGGTGTAGGCGGTCACCGCCCGGTCGGCGATCCCCGGCCGGCCGCCGCCGCGCGTCGCGGGGTAGAGGACGTCCTGCCCCACGGCCACGGCCCAGGCGGCGTCCACCGGGCGGGCCGCCCCTCGCAGCACCCGCCGGGCGAGGCCGGGCGCGTCGAGGCGGCCGGCCCGCTCCAGCTCCCGGCCGAGGACCCGGGCGCCGAACGCGGCCACCGACATGCCCTGTCCGTAGGCCGGGTTGAAGGTGCCGAGCGCGTCGCCGAGGACCACCAGGCCCTCCGGCCAGCGGGGCGCCTTGTCCAGGTGGTGCCGGACGTTGGTGGTGGACCGGCTCAGGTGCACGTCGGTCAGGGGTTCGGCGCCGGAGATCAGCCGGCCGACGATCGGGTCCGGCAGGCCGAGCGTGTAGCGCAGGAAGCCCTCGGGGTCGGCCGGCGGCTCACCGCCGCGCGTGCCGCCGCAGCTCACCAGCCACCGGCCGCCCTCGACCGGCATGACCATGGCGCTGCGGCCCGGCCGGGCGGCGTACGGGTCGGCGTGCACGATCGTCAGCGGGAACCGCTCCGCCCCGGCCGGTGTCCGGTACAGGCGCGAGGCGTTGACCAGTCCCGCGTCCACGGTCCGGGTCCGCACGCCGGGCAGCCCGAGCCCCTCCAGCCAGGCGAGGATCCGCGTGCCGCGCCCGCTCGCGTCGACGACCAGGTCGGCGTCGAGGTCCGCCTCGCCGCCCGGTCCCGACACCCGTACCCCCCGCACCCGCCCCGCCGACCCCGTCAGGGCGACCGCGGTCCCCTCGCGGACCTCGACCGACGGGTGTTCGAGCACCGCGGAACGTACCGTCCAGTCCACCAGCGCACGGGTGCAGGTGAGCATGACGGGCCCCTCGCGCCGCCAGCGGCGCAGCCAGCCCTCGGGGGTGCGGGCCAGCAGGCCCGAGCTGAGGGACACCTCGTGGGCCCCGGCGGCCAGCAGCCGCTTGCGCAGGCTCACGCCGGGCACGATCTCCTCCATCGCGGCCAGCCCGCCGGCCATCAGCAGGTGCGCGTGCCGGCCCTGGGGCAGCCCCCGGCGCCCGCGGGGTCCGTCGGGAAGCTCGTCCCGGTCCAGTACGACGACCTCCTCCACGCCCGCGCCGGCCAGTACGGCCGCGGCCAGCATCCCGGCCGCTCCGGCACCGACGACGACAGCTCTACGCGACATGGGGCTCCTCGGGTTCGGTCAGGGTTCCGGTCAGGGCGGACGGGTTCGGGCCCCCGGGCGCGGCGGCCCGCCCGGGCGGGCGGTGCAGCGCCTGCGACAGTTCCACCAGACCGCTCGGGCCGGGCACCTCGGTGGCGTGCAGCCGGTAGGAACCGGCCGTGTCGGGCGGCTCCTCGTGGGCGGCGGCCCGGCGCGCCGCGTCGGTGAGCATCGCGGCCTCCGCCGCCAGCCGGGCCTCGTGCGCGGACCGGCCCGCGAGCAGGGCGGCGTCGCGGGCCCGTTCCCGGACCCGGTGGTCGAAGTACGGCGCCAGGGTGAGCAGGGCGTCGTGGATGGACACCTCGCGCCACTGGAGCCGGGCCCGGGGAAGCTGCCACCAGGGGGCCGGCGGCTTGGGGGCCGTGGAGACCGACCTCACCAGCGACCACAGCGGGCCCAGGCGCCGGTAGTCGTCCAGCCCCCGCCAGTGGGCCAGCACCGACGGCAGCAGCCGGGGCAGGGCGAACCCGACGGAACACACCAGCGCCGCCAGCGACGCCATCGGCGGGGCCACCGTGGTGGACAGGAAGTCGAGGTCGTGCCCCGCCCACCGCGCCACCACCGCCGTGTACTTGGTGCACTGGAACCCGACCAGGTCCAGCAGCGCGCCCAGCAGGATGAGCCGCAGCCCGGTCCGCAGCAGGCCGTCCACCTCACGGCTCCACTTGACGCAGACGACGCACATCACCAGCATCGCCGCGCTGTGCCCGAGCAGGTACAGCAGGATCATCTCGCGCATGAACGGCGTACCGGCGTAGTACGTGTCCAGGTCGGTCAGCCGCTCGGTGTCCGCGTCGGCGAGCAGGAACAGCACGACGACGGCGGCCACCAGCAGACCGTAGGCGGCCATGCTGCGCAGCACCGCGCGCCGCACCACCGACCGGGGACCGCCGCGCCAGTTGATCAGCAGCACCAGCACCGCGCAGCTGTACGCGGAGAGCATGCCGTAGGTCAGCGGGGCCCCGAAGTTGGGGACGCCGGTGAGGCGGTTGACGGTGCCGAGGGTGGCCGGGGCGGCGCACACGAAGACCAGGGCGCCCAGGACGATCGCCGCGCAGGTGGACAGGGTCAGCGGATCACGGACGGCGGTGCGCGGGCGGCGGAACAGCAGCACCGAGGTCATGCCGAACACCAGGGCCGCCAGGTAGACGACGAGACTCACGCCCGACCACTCCTTCCCCGCGGGACCGCACCGGCACGGCCGCGCCGCGCGCCCCCGCGGCCGTCGGGGCGCCTCGCGGCCCTCACGCGGTGCCCGCCGTGGCCCTGCCGCTCGGCAGGGCGGGCGCTGCGGGTACCCGTACGGCGCCGCCGAGCACGTCGGCGATCCGCGCGAGGGCCGCCGGGTCCGGAGCGGGCAGCGGGGGCCCGCCGGTGGCGGCCCGCACCGGCGCCGGGCCGGGAGCGGCCTCGTGGCGCAGCGCGTCGGCGAGCACCTCGGCCCAGGCCTTCGCCCCGGCCAGCTCGGGGTCCCCCGTCGCGGCCAGCGCGTCGGCCCGGGTCCGGTCGTACAGGTCCCGGTCGCAGTACGCGTCCAAGTGGCCGAGCGCGTTGTGGATGCTGGTGCGGCGCCACATCAGGAGGGTGGCGGGCGAGGCGAACCGGGGGCGGGGCAGGCGCAGCGACCGGCGGACGAGCAGGCCGTCCAGGGCCCGCTCCAGCGGTTCGAGCCGCGCGTAGGCGCGGGCCGCGCGCCGCCGCCCGGCGAGCCGCGGGGCGGCCAGCGGCACCAGCACCCCGACGACCACCAGCAGGGCGCCGAGTCCGGCCGCGGCCGGGGAGACGGTGGTGCCGAGCGCCGACCAGTCGTGCCCGGACCAGCGGGCGCTCACCGCGACGAGCTTGGTGACGCTGTAACCGGCGCCGCACAGCGAACCGGCCCCGAGCAGCAGCAGCCCGGCCCGCAGCCCGCCGCGCACCTCCCGTGCCCAGCGCAGCGCGGAGACCGTCGTGACGGTCACCGCGGTCAGGTGCGCGACCAGGTACAGCACGATCATCTGGGCGATGAACGGGGTCGTCGCGTAGTAGGTGTCCAGGTCGGTACGGCGTTCCACGGGCGCCTCGCCGAGCGCGAAGGCCACCGCGATGCCGAGGACCACGACGGCGTAGGCGAGCGTCCACCGGCGGGCGGTGCGGTGCATCCGGGGGCCGCCGCGCCAGTGGACGACGAGGACCTGGGAGGCGGCGCAGTACCCGGTGATCGCCGCGTAGGTCAGCGGCGCGGCGAGGTTGGGCACGCCGCTCAGGCGGTTGACGGCGCCGACCGTCGGGGGCGCCCCGAGCAGGAAGCAGAGCCCGGCCAGCCCGAGCACGGCGCAGATGGCCCGGAGGTAGGGATCGTGCCGGTGCCGCAGCAGGTCGGGGGCCTTCATCGCCAGGCCGAGCCAGAGCGCCGCGCAACTCAGGTAGTTGATCGCGCTGTTCACCGTGTCGTCCCGCGGTAGTTGAGCGCGGCGCCGATGCGCCCGGCGAGGCTGCGCGGGCCGGCCGGGTCGCCGCCCCCGGTGGCGAAGACCGAGTCGGTGGAGGCGTCCAGCCAGGTGCGCAGCCGACTGCCCATCAGCATGCCGAAACGGTCCGCCTCCTGCTCCTCGGCCAGGGAGAAGTCGGTGCGCGCGGCCATCGGCCGGGGACGGCCGACGGCCGCCGCGGCGGCCCCTGCTTCAGCCCCCGCCTCCGCCTCGGCCCGGCGGCGGTTCATGTGCCAGACCTCGTGGCACAGGATCACGATCTGGTGCCAGACGGCCGCGCGTTCGTCCACCACCACGTCGTCGTGGTGCTCGCGCTCCAGCCACAGTCCGCTCGCGGTGTGCGGCGGGAACGCCGCCCGGTGCACGACCACCTCCCGGCCCCGCCACGCGCTGACGGAGGCGACGAGCGCGTCGAACAGCACCTCGGGATCGGCAGGCACGGCCACCCGGATGGGGTCGGTGAGGGTGTCGGCGAGCCGCCGCATCTCCTTCCTGGTTCGCACGCTTGTCTCCTCGTCCCCCCGGCGGTCCTCCGGTCACCCCTGCAATATGCCAAGACGCGTGCCCCGGCGGCCAGTTCCCCGGCAGGTCCGAGGGCATCCGGTCACCCTCCGCGAAAGTCCTGCCCGAGATCCTGCCCGAACCATTGACGCGCAAGCGCTTCCCACCTACGTTTCCCGTTCGAAGTTACGAGCGTCATTCGATATGCCGAACATCCGGTGGCGCCGCACAGCGAACGACGACAGATGGGGCAGGGCATGGGACGACCTGGCCTGGATCGCAGGCACTTTCTGGCCGCGGCGGGCGGCCTCACGGTCGCGGGCAGCTTCGGCTTCGCCGCGCTCGGCACCGGCGCCGACGCGCTCGCCTCCGGGGCGGACACCCGGGTGCGCTACTGGAACCTCTTCAGCGGCGGCGACGGCTACAACATGATCGCGATGCTGGACTCCTTCCGCAGGGACAACCCCGGCATCGACGTGAAGGACTCCACCCTCCAGTGGGGCAGCCCCTTCTACACCAAGCTCGCCATGGCCGCCGCCGGCAACCGCGCGCCCGACCTCGGCGTCATGCACCTCGGCCGCGTCACCGGCTTCTCGCCCGGCCGCCTCCTCGACCCCTGGGACCCCGCCCTGCTCGCCAAGTACGGCGTCCGGCAGGAGGACTTCAACCCCGAGCTGTGGAAGCGCGCCGTCATCGACGGCAAGCTCTACGCCCTGCCGCTCGACATCCACGTCCAGCTCTGCTTCTACCGCAAGGACGTGCTGAAGAAGGCGGGCCTGCTCGGCGACGACGGCCGGATGGTCCCCGTCACCTCCACCGACGAGTGGTTCGCCCTGCTCAAGGAGGCCAGGAAGGCCACCAGGAAGGGACTGCAGACCCTCGGCCTGCACGTCAACGACCTCAACATCCAGTGGTGGATGTTCGTCGCCTTCTACACCCAGCTCGGCGGCACCTGGTTCGACGCGGCCAACACCGACGTCACCTTCGACACCGCGAAGGCCACCGAGGTCCTGGAGTTCCTGCGCCGCCACATCACCGACGGCTACTCCGTCGCGGGCGCCGCCGACGCCGAACAGTTCGTCAACGGCGCCCCCTTCACCTGGGAGGGCAACTGGTCGGTGCCGGTCTTCGACACCGCGAAGCTGGACTACGGCGCCGCCCCGCTGCCGCCGGTCTTCGGCAGGCGGGCCACCCACGCCGAGTCCCACGCCTTCGTCCTGCCCCACCAGCCCGACCGCAGCGGCGCCACGAACGACGCCGCCCACCGCCTCGCCGCCTACATCGTGCGGCACGCCCGGCAGTGGGCCGGCGGCGGCCACATCCCCGCGTACATGCCGACCCTGTCCTCGGCCGCGTACCGCAGACTCCAGCCGCAGAGCGAGTACGTCTCCGCGATGGACCACCAGGCCACCGAGCCGAAGGTGTGGTTCGCGGGCTCGACCGGACTGCTCGCCCAGCGCATCGGCCCCGTCGTGATGAGCTCGACCGCCGGGTCCGCCAAGCCGGAGAGCGCCGCCCGCCGGATGAAGGGCGTCCTCACCGAACTGCTCGCCATGAAGAACCCGATGGACGGCAGGACCGCCGCGCAGGGAGGTGCGGCCGCATGACGACGACCAGTGCGGAAACGATCGTCCGCCCGGCGCGCGCGAAGACCGCCGCGGACAGCGCCACCGCGGGGCGCAGGCAGGGATTCCAGCACGGCGGCTGGTTCGTCGCGCCCTTCCTCGCCCTGTTCGTGCTCTTCGTCGTCTGGCCGCTGCTGCGCGGCCTCTACCTCAGCTTCACCGACGCCAACATCTCCGGCGAGGGCGCGCACTTCGTCGGCCTGGACAACTACCGCGAGGCCCTCCAGGACCCCCTGATGTGGGACTCGCTCGGGCACAGCGCGTACTTCACGCTGCTCGTCGTGCCCTGCATCACCGTCCTCGCCTTCTTCCTCGCGATGCTGGCCCACCACATCGAGCGCGGCAAGTGGCTGTGGCGGCTCTGCTTCTTCCTGCCGTTCCTGCTGCCGTCCACCGTCGCCGCCAACCTGTGGCAGTGGCTCTTCAACCCCGGCACCGGCATGATCAACCACGTCTTCGGCATCGAGACGCCGTGGCTGAGCGACAAGTCGTACGCCATGCTCGCGGTCGTCATCACCACCCTGTGGTGGACCGTCGGCTTCAGCTTCCTGCTCTACCTCGCCGCCCTCCAGGGCATCCCCGCCCACCTCTACGAGGCCGCCAAGCTCGACGGCGCCAACGCCTGGCACCGCACGGTCCACATCACCCTGCCGATGCTGCGCAACATCACCGGGCTCGTCGTCGCCCTGCAGATCCTCGCCTCGCTCCAGGTCTTCGACCAGGCCGTCGTGATGCAGGACTTCGGGCCCGGCCCCGAGGACTCGACCCGCACCTTCGTGCAGTACACGCTCGAACAGGGCTTCACCAGCTACCGCGTGGGCTACGCCTCCGCGATCTCCATCATCTTCTTCGTGCTCATCGCGGCCGTCGCCCTCGCCCGGATGTGGCTGCTGCGCAACCGTGAGGAGGGTGGCCGATGACCACCGCCGCACCGCCGGTCCGCACCCGGCCCCGCCGGGGCTGGACCCCCGGCCAGATCGTGCTCACGCTCCTCGGCACGGCCGTCTCCGCGGTGTTCCTGGCACCGCTGGCCTGGGCGCTGTTCACCTCCCTGAAGTCGGAGACCGAGGCCGTCGAGGTGCCGCCGCACTGGCTCCCGAAGGACTGGACCGGCCAGGCGTGGTCGGCCATGCTCGACAACGGCAACATCACCAACTGGTTCGTCAACTCCCTGGTCGTCTCCGTGTGCGTGACGACGATCGTGCTGCTGGTCGCCGCGCTCGCCGGATACGGCTTCGCCCGCACCGAGTTCCGCGGCAAGGGCGTCCTGATGGGCCTGGTGATGACGGGGCTCATGGTCTCCCCGGCCGTGCTCGGCGTGCCGCTGTTCACCACCGTCCAGCAGATGGGGATGGTGGACACCTACTGGGGCATGATCCTGCCGCAGTGCGCGCCCGCCGCGATGGTCTACATCCTCTACAAGTTCTTCCAGGGCATCCCGCGCGAACTGGAGGAGGCCGCCTTCATCGACGGCGCCGGCCGCTGGCGCGTCTTCTTCACGATCATCGTGCCGCTGTCGCGCCCCTCGCTCGCGGCGGTCGGCATCTTCACCTTCATCAGCTCCTGGAACAACTTCCTGTGGCCGTACATGGTCACCAACAACCCCGACCTGATGACCATGCCGAACGGCATCGCGACCGTCATGAACTCCTACGGCATCCAGTGGGCCCAGCTCATGGCCGGCGGTCTCATGGCCGGCCTGCCCCTGATCGTCGTCTTCGTCTTCTTCCAGCGCCAGATCGTGGCGGGCGTGGCGCACACGGGCCTGGCCGGCCAGTAACGCGCCCCGTACGCCGACACGTCACCCCCTCCGAAAGGAAAAGATGCGCACCGCCCGCTTCACCCTCGACCCCGCCTTCACCGTCGGCGCCGTCAACCCCCGGCTCTTCGGCTCCTTCGTCGAACACCTCGGACGCTGCGTGTACACCGGCGTCTTCGAGCCCGGCCACCCCACCGCGGACGCCGAGGGCCTGCGCCAGGACGTGCTGGAACTCGTCCGCGAACTCGGCGTCACCGCCGTGCGCTACCCCGGCGGCAACTTCGTCTCCGGCTACAAGTGGGAGGACTCGGTCGGCCCCGTGGCGGACCGCCCGCGCCGCCTCGACCTGGCCTGGCGCTCCACCGAGACCAACCGCTTCGGACTCTCGGAGTACATCGCCTTCCTCAAGAAGATCGGCCCCCAGGCCGAGCCCATGATGGCCGTCAACCTCGGCACCCGGGGCGTCGCGGAGGCCCTGGAACTCCAGGAGTACGCCAACCACCCCTCCGGCACGGCGCTCTCCGACCTGCGCGCCGAGCACGGCGACAAGGACCCCTTCGGCATCCGGCTGTGGTGCCTGGGCAACGAGATGGACGGCCCCTGGCAGACCGGCCACAAGACCGCCGAGGAGTACGGCCGCGTCGCCGCCGAGACCGCCCGCGCCATGCGCCAGATCGACCCGGACATCGAACTCGTCGCCTGCGGGTCCTCCAGCCAGGCCATGGACACCTTCGCCACCTGGGAGGCCACCGTCCTCCAGGAGACCTACGACCTGGTCGACCACATCTCCCTGCACGCCTACTACGAACCGCTCGACGGCGACGTCGACTCCTTCCTCGCCTCCGCCGTCGACATGGAGTCCTTCATCGAGAACGTCGTCGCCACCTGCGACCACGTCGGCGCCCGCCTCAAGTCGAAGAAGAAGATCAACCTCTCCTTCGACGAGTGGAACGTCTGGTACATGGCCAAGACCAACGCCGAGGTCAGCGCCCTGGACTGGCCCGAGGCGCCCCGGATCCTGGAGGACAACTACAGCGTCATGGACGCGGTCGTCTTCGGCTCGCTCCTGATCGCCCTGCTCCGGCACGCCGACCGCGTCACCGTCGCCTGCCTGGCCCAGCTCGTCAACGTCATCGCCCCGATCATGACCGAGCCGGGCGGCCCGGCCTGGCGCCAGACGACCTTCTTCCCCTTCTCCCAGGCGTCGAAGTACGGCCGCGGCGAGGTGCTCGACGTCCGCGTGGACTCGCCCACCTACGAGACGGCGAAGTACGGCGAGGCCGACCTCCTGCACGCCACCGCCGTACGCGCCGAGGACGGCTCGGTCACCGTCTTCGCCGTCAACCGCTCCCGCACCGAGGCCCTCCCGCTGGAGGTCGCCCTCGGCGGCCTGGGCGTGAGCGAGGTCGTCGAGCACAGCGCCCTCGCCGACGCCGACCCCGACGCCCGCAACACCCTCACCGACCCCGAGCGCGTCGTCCCCCACCCGGTGGACGGCACGACCCTGGCCGACGGAAGGCTCACCGCCGCCCTGGAGCCGCTGTCCTGGAACGTGATCCGGCTGCGCTGACCCCGGCGCCGGTCGGGCCGGCTCTCCCGGATCACGGCGTCGCCGGCACGCAGAGCCGCTTTCCGTTCTCCTCGCAGCTGATCCGGGACCGGTCGAGTCCGGCACCGCGCATCACGGCGCTCGCCAGCAGGAGGGCGGTCTCCTTGCGTCCCAGGTGCTCCGGGCTCGGCCGACGGGCGGGCAGGTGGCGGGAGTCGCTGGGGAACGGCTCGTGGGCGGCGCGCACGGCCGGCGAACCACCGATGCTTCGGTCTCGGGCCCGTGGATGCCGGGCCACGACGAACCGGCCCAGACATCACACCAAGGACGCGGACGCCCGCACGGCGAGATCGCTCTTGCCGTGCGGGCGTGGACGAGTCCCCGCACGGGGCGGCGCCCCGGCCCTGAGCGACGCGACCGTGCCCGGCCCGGGTGACCGGTCCCGTCGGACCGACGGAATGGGGCAGGCCGGCGGGCCGCCGCCGACTACGCCACCGTCCTTGTGCGGGGCAAGCGGGACCGGGCGCTCCTCGGCCCCTCCCTGGTCGAGGTCGCCGACGTGTCCTCGCCGGTCGTGCAGCGCGAAGTGTTCGGTCCGGTCGCCACCCTCGAGGTGTTCGACTCCGAGGCCGACGCCGTGGCGCGTGCCAACGCCACCGAGTCCGGCCTGGCCGCGAGCATCTGGACCCGTGATGTCGACCGCCCCCTGCGCGTCGGCCGCGAACCGCGGGCCGGGACCGTCTGGACCACTGATGATGCCGACTGTGACCCGCGTCCTGCGCCGTTGGCACCCTGCCGTCAGGGTTCAGGGACGGGAGTTCATTCGGTCGGGGCGGGACAGATGCTGCCGGTGACCTGTTTCGGCGGCCCGTGTGACCGCCTCGAGCACCCGGTGGCGATCCAGTGCGACCGCGAAATCCGGCGCATCGGCGGTTCCGTCGCGGAGGTCGGCGGCGAACTGGGCGTAGAGGCGGGCGACCCCCGCTGCGGGTGCGTCGAGTTGCAGGTCGGGGTCCGCATAGGCGGGGGGAACCGGGAGCACTTGGACAGGCTCGCCGCCGCGGCGCAGAGCGATGGTGAGATCGGTGAAATGGATGTAGCCCGACGCCGACTCCACACGCACACTGCCCTCGGTGCCCTGGATCTCCCATACCGTCGCCGAGCCGGCGGGCTGCCCGGCACTGTAGTGCAGCGAAGTGGCGATCCCGCCTTCGAGAACGCCGGCGACGACGATCTCGTCCGGCGCGTCCTTCGGCAGCGACGCGCCATCGGAGAGGCGGACGCCGTCACCGCGTTGATTGGCGACGACGGCGGACAGACTCTCGAACGTGCCGAGCACGCGCGCAAGCGGTTCGAGCCCGTGACCGAGCATGATGCTCAGCAGCGTGGCGCCATTCTTCGCGTGGGCCATGTACTCGACCGGCGGGTCATATCGGCCGGCCCACATGTCGTCGGCCACATGCGCTCGGATGCTCGTGCTGAGCGGCTTGCCGATCACGCCTTGCGCGATGAGGTCGCGAAGGAAGAGGATCGGCGGGTGCAGGCCGCCCTGCAACCCGACAACCGTCCGCAGCCGCCGCTCGCGGGCAAACCCCTCCAGCGCTTCGGCCTCCGACAGGCTTCTTGCGAGCGGCCATTCGCAATAGACCATCTTGCCCGCGGCCAGCGCGTCGGAAACGATCTGCTTGTGCTCCGGCACCTTGACCGCGACCACCACCAGGTCGACCTCCGGTCGCACGACCAGAGCCTCATGTGTGTCGAAGGCGAGAGCGGCGCCCACCCGACGAGCGCTCGCGTTCGCGCTCTCCATGCGAGTCGTACTGACGGCGCGGATCTGGAACGCGTCGAGCGCCTGCAGCGCCGGGACATGGGCAACTGCGCCCCAGCCCCGATCGGCACCAGCCCCGACAAGGCCGACGCCGATCCGGGTATGTGCTGAATTCGTCATCAGGATGCTCCTGCCGGGTGCGGGTTCTCCCCGTGAGCCCAGTGGGCCTCGAGTTCGCGCGCGACATCGGCCGGCCGCTCTATCATCGGCCAGTGCGAACTGCGCAGCTTGAAGACGGCACGTGCGCGTGTGGCATTACCGAGCTCGTCGGCGAAGCGGTGAGGAAGAAACGGGTCGTCCAGGCCCCAGATCACCAGCGCTGGTGCGGTCACGTTGCTCAAGCCGGGCTTCCACTCCGCCCCGACCTCGATCGCCGAACGGTAGAGGGCGAGAATGCTTGCTCTCATGGTGGCATCGAGATGCCGGACCGATTCGTTTGCCGCGTCGCGCGGCATCTGCGCCTCGTTGAGGCTTGCTGCGAACGCCTCGAGGTCGAGGTCCGCCATCCACTGCTCGCCCTCGCCCGGCGTTTGCCAGATCTTGGCGAGATAGTGCCACGGATACTCCGGATCGATGGGGCCGCTGATGCCTGTCCATGTCCGCACCAGATCCGGTCGGACAGACGCGAGACGGCCCGTGAGCAGAGACCCCCAATCATGACCGACCAGGTCGACGGGCTCGCCGATCTCTTCGATCTTCTCGATAAGCCAATCGAGATACTCTTCTTTCGTCGACCTGAATCCCGCTGGCAGAGGTACGCCGAACCCGGGGAGATCGATCGTCACAATGTCGTCGCGCTGAAGATGGGAACGGACGGTGTCCCAAAGCCGGTGGGTATCAGGTACACCATGGACGAGGACTGCAGGCATTGCGGATTCTCCGATTGATTGTTGTCGTGGTTGAGCGGCCGGTCGGCCGAGTCAGGGAAGGAGGATGACTTTGCCGTGGGTGTGGCCCGTGGCGACGAGGCGATGAGCGTCCGCGGCCTCGTCGAGCGGGAAGCTCCGGCCGATGCGTGCGGTCCATGCGCCGGCGGCGATCAGATCCAGGGCTTCCTGGACAGGGCCGCGGTCCCGGTTGCCGCTGCCCCCGGGGCTGAATACGACGCCGTGTTGTGCGGCATCGCGGTCGGCGAGCGTCACGATCCGGTCGGGGCCGCCGAGAAGATCGACGAGGGCGGGAAGGAGCCCCTTGCCGGCGGTGTCGAGCGCGGCGTCGACCCCGCCCGGAGCGGCGGCACGGATGCGATCGACCAGGCCCGGGCCGTGGGCGACAGGGGTCGCTCCGAGACTCCTGACGAAGTCGGCGTTGGCAGTCCCGGCGACGCCGATCACCGTTGCACCCCGCTGTCGCGCGAACTGCACGGCGGCGCCGCCCAGAGCACCGCTCGCGCCCGTGACCACGAGCGTTTCACCCGGGCGAATGTCCAGTAGCCCCAGAGCCCTCGCCGCGTTGTCGGCGCCGATGACAGTAGCCGCGGCCTCCTCGAAGGAAACGCCGTCGGGGATCGTCGCGAAGTTGCTGCTGACCGTGTACTCGGCGTAGGAGCCCTGGGTGGCGGAGTCCGGCCAGCCGGCGACGCGGTCGCCGACCACGCCCTCGTCGACGCCCGGGCCGACCGCCTCGACGACGCCGGCGCACTCGAATCCGATGACGGCGGGAGCACGCAGGCGGAACGCTCCGGCGCGTGCCTGGATCTCCGCCGGGTTCACCCCCGCGGCGTGAACCCGCACCAGTACCTGACCCCGACCCGGCACCGGTCGCGGAGCCTCCGCGACCCGCAACACGGAGGGTCCGCCGAACGAGGTGATGACGACGGCTTTCATGGTGATCCTTCTCGTGTACAAGGGTCATTTGCTCGCACCGTTCGGACCAGAACGGTGTCAGGTCAGGAAGACCGGAGGATTCTCGCCCCGCAGGCGGTAGTCGGGCCGGGGCCGTTCGAGGCGGATGGATTCCAGCACGGTGTACGCGTGGTACTTGGTCTGGGTGGTGGCTCCTGCCAGCCGCTCCCACCAGAGCCGGCCGTCGCTCGTCTCCTTCTCCAGGACGTGGCGGGTGGTGTAGTTCGCCATGGAGCTGATCCAGTTCTCGGTGCCGACGAAGATCCTGTTCCAGCCGGTGCCGGTCACGATGTCGGCGAGCGCATCCGAGCGGCTGAACCGCTCGACCGCCGCAGTCGCCCCCTCGAGCACGTCGGCGAAGTACTCCACGCACAGCTTCACCTGCTCGTAGGTGCCGTAATGCATGTGGTGCCCGCCGACGAAGTAGTCGAAGTCGTATTCGAGGATCTGGGACTGAGCCTCGTACCAGCCGGAGATGTTCTGCGAGGCGTCGCAGTGCATGAACGTGACGCTTCCCGGACTGACGATGTCGACGGCCGTGAGCACCTTCTGCCGCGGCGCGTAGATGAAGATGTTGCCGGGGCAGTGGTTCTCTCCCCTGTAGGAGAGCTGCAGGCTCACGCCGCCCACTTCCAGGACGAGTTCGTCGTCGAACGTCCTCGTCGGCAGGGGGCGCTTCGGGTCGGGGAAGCGCTCCAGGAGTTCCTTGGTGATGCGGTGGGCGACGATCTCGACGTCGGGACCGAACACGGAGGCCGCGCCGATGTGATCGGCGTGCCAGTGGCTGTAGATGACGTGGGTCACCGGTCGGTCGGTGACGTCCTCGATCGCCGCCAGCATGTTCTCGCCCAGCGTCGGGGGTGCGTCGATCGCGACCACGCCCTCCTCGGTCACCACGAATGCGGCGTCGTAGCCGGCACTGGTGACCCAGTAGAAGCCGTCGCGCAGTTCTTCCACGTGGTAGCCGTACTTCTGGAAGTGCTCGCTCTGGAAATACGGGGGGTAATAGCCCTCGGGGTCCAACGGGTCGTCCGCCCCCGCGCGGGGGAATCCATAGTGGTCGATCCCGTAGAAGTTCGGGGTTTCTTCGACGCTGATGGGTATCTGACTGCTCTGGCACATCGACGGGATCCTGTCTGTGTTGTCGGTAATCCGTCGAACGGGTGGTCTATCCCGGTGACGTGAATCGAAGGACCGCCTTGGTGACGCGGCCCGAGCCCGCATCCTCGAACGCGGTGTTGATGTCGGCGAAGTCGTAGAAGGACAGCAGTCGGTCGATGGGGAACCGGCCCGCTCGGCAGAGCTGGGCAAGGTCGTTGATCAGGAGCGACGAGACGGCGTCGCCCTGGATGATGCCCTGGAGCGACTGGCCGAGCGTGAGCCGCCCGGCGTCGAGCACGGCGCCCGTTCCTTCCTGGAACGCCACGAAGCCGAACCGGCCCATCGGTGCCAGGGCGCCGACCCCGGCGTCGAGGTTCTCCGCGCGGCCGCTCGTGTCGAGGACGTACTCCAGACCGCGTTCGGCGACGGCGCGGAGCGCGCCGGTCAGATCCTCGACCCGGCCGGGGTCGACGAGGTGCGTCGCTCCGAGTTCGCGGGCCAGATCGAGGCGGCCGGCGTCGACGTCGACGGCGACGACGGTGGTGGCACCCGCGACATGTGCCGCCATGACCGCCGCCAGACCCACCGCTCCCACACCGAAGACCGCGAAGGACGCTCCCGCCGGCACGGCGAGGGCCTTGAGCACGGCCCCCGCGCCCGTCTGCAGCCCGCACCCCAGCGGAGCCAGGACGTCGAGGGGCAGATCGCGGGGGACCTTGATCGTGTTCCGTTGGTGCGTCAGGGCGTGGGTGGCGAACGAGGACTGGCCGAAGAAGTGACCGTGCGGCTCAGCACCGTGGGCGACGTGGAGTCCGTTGGAGCCGTCCAGGCGGGCACCTGCGAAGTTGGCCGCCCAGACGTTGTCGCAGTAGGCGGCGTGCGAGGACATGCACGGCTTGCAGCGGCCGCACGAGTGGTAGGAGAGGACGACGTGGTCACCGGGCTCGACGGTGGTGACAGCGGCCCCCACGCGTTCGACGACTCCGCTCCCCTCGTGCCCCAGCACCACCGGCAGCGGCGTCGCCATTCGCTGCGCCCGCACGTGAGCGTCGGTCGCGCATATTCCGGTCGCGACCATGCGAACGAGTACCTCGTCGGGCCGCGGGTCCTCGATCTCGATGTCGCGGAATTCGAAGGGCCCGTCCCGCGCTTCGAGAACAGCGGCGCGCGCCGAGGTGGTCATGTGCGGCGAGCCTGCCGCGAAGCGCCGCGAGGGCGATGGTGACGAGGGACTGACATCATCAACGACTCCCTGATCGGGGGGATGGGGCCTCAGGAATCCTTCAGCGGGTCCGAACCTATGTCGGCCGCCCGTGCCCGCGGATCGGTCGCCGTATCCGTCACGGCAGTAGTGCACGGTGCCGCGAGGTGCGGTGGCGTCACTGCCGGACGCCGGTCCGGGCGGCTTGTTCGACTCGGGCGACGAGACGGCTGTTGTGGGCGGCGTGCTGGAAACCCGGGGTGTGGTGCGTGCCGTTCGTGATGTCGCGGGCCAGGCCGGCGTAGACCTCGCCGACGTTGATGGAGGCGCCCGTCCAGATGTCGGCGGCGGTGGGTCCCGTGCCGGTGGCGACCGGGCGGTCGGGCGCGGTGAAGGCGACGCTCGACGAGAGGGTGAGGTCGCCGACCTGAACGCCCGCGGGGTGGTCGCCCGTCAGCTTCAGCCAGCCCTCCGATCCGCGTACCTCCAGACTGAAGTGGGCGTCGGCGGCGGGCACGCCCGCCAGGATCTGCACCCCGACCGGCGCCCCCGAGGAGGTCTTGGCGATGGCGTCGAGGTGATCCGGGACCTCGCGGACGGATATCGCGCCGGTGTCGGCCAACTAAACCTGGGGCCAGAGCAGTTCGGTGCGAGCGTCGATCTCGGTGATGTCGCCGAGAACGGCCTCGACCACGTCCAGGACGTGGCCCGCGGCGATGGGGAGGAAACCGGCTCCGGACGCTGCCTTGTCGAAGTACTCGTACGCGCTCACCGACTCCGGGCCGTTGCCGAAGGTCGTCGCGGCGACTCGCGCCGAGAGCAGCCGCCCGAGCCGGCCCTCGGCGATGATCTCCGCCGCGCGGCGTACCGAGGGGTTGAGCCGGCCCTGCAGGCCGATCGCCGTGTGCAGTGAGCCGGCCGCCTCAGCCATCTCTTCCGTCTGCGCGACGGTCGCGCCCAGCGGCGACTCCGCGTACACGGCCTTGTTCGCCGCGAGGGCCGCCAGGACGAGCTCGCGGTGGGCCGGGACCTTCACCGCGACGGTGACGAGGTCGATCGAAGGGTCATCGATGAGCGCGTAGGGGTCCGCGAACCAACGCTCGGCGCCGAACGCCTCGGCAGCGCCGCGCGCGCTCTCCTCGTGCCGCGTCGCCACACCGGCCAGGTGGAAGTCGGGCTGTGCCGCCAGCGCGGGTATGTGCGATGCGCCCGCCCAGCTCGCCTTCGTGTCCGCGCCGATGATGCCGACCCGAATGGGAGTGCTTGACATGATGTGGTGTTCCGTTTCTTTCGCTGGAGCAAGACGTGGTGTGGTGCGCGGGGCACATCGGTGCGTGCGCGCTTGACTCACTGGTCGACGGCGGCCATGTCGGGCTCGGCATGGCGTTCGCCGGACGCCGGTGTGAGGTTGTTCAGGCGGGCGATCTGGCCCGGGGTGAGCCGGATGCCGTCGGCGGCGCTGTTCTCCTCGAGGCGGTCGATGCGTGTCGTCCCCGGAATGGGCGCGATGCCGTCTCCTTGCGCGAGCAGCCAGGCCAGAGCGACCTGCACGGGCGTGGCCCCGACCTCGTCGGCGACCTCGCGCACCTGGTCGACGATGCGCAGGTTGCGCGTGAGGTTGTCGCCGGTGAACCGGGGATTGGAGCGACGCCAGTCGGCGGCGTCCAAGCCGTCCAGGGTGCGGATGTCACCGGTGAGGAAGCCGTGTCCCAGCGGTGCGTAGGGAACCAGTCCGATGCCGAGCTCGCGCAGCGTGGGCAGCACCTCGGCCTCCGGGTCACGCGTCCACAGCGAGTACTCGCTCTGGACAGCGGCCACGGGATGGACCGCGTGGGCCCGGCGGACGGTCGCCGCTGACGCCTCCGACAGCCCGATGTGGAGGACCTTGCCCGCCTCCACCAGCTCGCTCAGCGCCCCCACCGTCTCCTCGACGGGAGTGCTGGGGTCGACCCGGTGCTGGTAGTAGAGGTCGATGCGGTCGGTTCCGAGCCGCCGCAGTGAGCCGTCGACAGCCGTGTGAATGGTGGCGGGGGTGCTGTCCGGGCCCGGCCGGCCGGTGTGGGAGACGAGGCCGAACTTGGTGGCGAGGACGACTTCGTCCCGGCGGCCCTTGATCGCGCGACCCAGCAGTTCCTCGTTGACGTAGGGGCCGTACACCTCGGCGGTGTCCAGATGGGTGACACCGAGGTCGACGGCGCGACGAATGGTGCGGATCGACTCGGTTTCGTCCCGGCCGGCGCCGGTGTAGTACGCCGACATCCCCATGACACCCAGGCCGATGCGCGGGACATCGAGCCTGCCGAGCGACGTGGACTGCATCTGTTGTCCATTCCGTGTGGGGCGGGCCTCGGCGCCGCAGAGCGAACTTGACGCGTCAAGTTCTACTCCCTCGAACTTGACGCGTCAATAAGTGGTTCTAGGATGTCCTCATGGCGAGCACGGCAGACGACACGAACGGCCGACGCCGTCGGCGACCGCGGAACGGGCCGACGGCCGAGGCGACGGCTCGTGCCGACGAGGGCTCCGGCTCGGGGGAGTCCACCGGTCCGGTTGCCGGGACGCGATGGCTGAACGGCGACGAGCTGGCGGCGTGGCTGGCCAACTCCGCGATCATGATCAGCCTGCCTGCCGCGCTGGATGCGCGCATGCAGCGCGAGGCTCAGCTGACCTTCTTCGAGTACATGGTGCTCTCGGTCCTCTCCGAGCAGCCGGACCGCACCATGCAGATGAGCGCCCTGGCCGCGCGAACGGCGGCGTCACTGTCGAGGCTGTCCCATGTCGTCGGTCGGCTCGAGAAGCGCGAACTGGTCGCACGCAAGCGGATCCCCGGTTCCGGAAGGCGTACCACCGCGACGCTGACCGAGGCCGGTTACGACGTAGTGGTGGCAGCGGCGCCGGGACACGTCGCCGCAGTCCGCGAGTACCTGATCGATGACCTGAGTCCTCAGGAACTGGCGGCACTGCGCCGCATCGGGACCGCGGTGGAGACGGCCATCAAGCGCGGGCAACCCGACGCGCGGCCCCTGCCTGACGACGCCCCTGACGGGGAGGGGACGTCCCGGCACAGGACGTCACGAGCCGGACGGGGCACGACGCCGCCGGGCGCCGGATCAGCGCCGGTCAGCGGCGTCGGCCGGGGGACGTGACGGGTTCCACCGGTACTCCGCCGGCCGCGGTGCCCAGCAGTTCCAGGCGGACCGGGCCCGTGCCCGGCGCGGTGTCGCCGTCGGTCAGGACCGCGAGGGCCAGGGTGTTGGCGGCGGCGCGGGTGCGCAGGATGCCGTTCGGGAGGACGAAGGTGTGCGGGGCGCCGCCCACGTACTCGCCCATGTTCCAGCCGTTCAGGAAGACCTGGACGCGCACGTCCCGGCCCGGGGCGCCGCCGAGGGCGAGGCCGACGGACGCGTCGGTCTCCGGCGGGACGTCCAGCCGGAACGTGGTCCGGTACCAGGTCACGCCCTGGCGCCGGTCCCCGTCCCCGGCGGCCGCGGGGGAGCCCGGCTCCCAGGCGCCGTCGTCGTGACCGGGCAGGTGCCAGCCGTGGCGCTCCCCGTACAGCCCGCCGTGGTTGAGCGGCCCGCGCACCGGGTCGGGGGCGGCGGCGCCCATGATCCGCCAGCTCACGTCCGGCTCGGCGCCCCCGAACCGGGCCGACACCAGCCCGCGGGCCGCCCGGTACGCGTCCTGGCCGTGCTGCGTGCGCCGGACCAGGACGGCCAGGACGGGTGGTGCGGTGCCCCCGCCGCGCTCCTCGCGCAGGGACGCGCGCAGGCCGTCCGGCAGCCGGAAGTCCGCCGTGGCCGTCCAGGTGCCCTTCCCGTCGTCGTGCTCGCGCCCCATGCGGTGCGTGCCCAGCGGCTCCCCGTCCAGCCAGGCCATCAGCAGGCCGCGGGCGCCCGTGCGGTACGACAGGGACACCGACTCCAGGCCCGCGGCGCCGGTGAGGCGGGCGCGGTACCAGACGTCGCCGTAGTGGAAGCCGTAGTCGTCGGCGAAGAGCACGGGCTGCCCGTCGGGGACCGGCGTGGTGCTGTGCGAGGTGCGCCGGTCGGCCACCGTCCAGCCCTCGTCGCCGTAGCCGGGCTCGGCCTCGAAGTTCTCCGGGCGCCGCCGCCAGCCCTTCAGCGCGGGCAGCGCCAGGCCGGGCACGCCCGGCAGCGGCCACACCGTCATCAGGCTCAGGGCGCGGCCCAGGCCCGACTGCACCCGGGCACCGTTCCAGGTGACGTCGGTGATGCCGGGCGGTGCCCACACCTCCAGCTCCCGCTCGTCGACCGTGTCGCCGGTCAGCCGTACGGTGGCCCCGTCCAGCGCGGCCTCGCGCAGCAGCTCGGGGCCGCGCACCAGGATCCGGCCCGAGGGGGTCTCGCAGGGCCACAGCCGCAGCGAGGCGGCGTCGTCGGCGAAGAGGAGGAGCAGGGTGCGGTCGGTGCCGCCGCTGCGCACCCGCACGCGGGTGAGGCGGTCCTCCTTCAGCGGCACCATCACGTGCAGCCTGCCGTCGTCGAAGGTCCAGGCCGCCTCCTCGTCCAGCCGGGTCGGCCACGGCTCCTCGGGGCAGTCCAGGACCAGGTGCGCCATCTCGCCCGCCCGCCCCGCGAACGCGGCGATGTCCAGCTTCCCGGTGCTCAGCGACAGCATCGGCTGCACGGTGGCGTACGCGAGCCTGCGCCCCGAGCCCAGGCGGAGTCCGGTGGCGAGCAGCTTGGCGTCCCGGGCGGGGACGGTGACCTCCACGTCGGTGCCGCCCATCGGCAGCGTCGAGGTGACGTCGGCGGCGGAGTCGTTGCGCAGGACGTACGCGTGGGCGCCGGTGTCCGGGTTGGCCAGGTGCCGCACCCGGATGCGGGCGTCCGCGGCCCGGACCGCGGGGGCCTCGGTCATCCGTGTGAAGTCCGGTACGTGGCGCAGGAGATGACCGAGCTGGTGCAGCGGCGCCAGCTTCGCCGTCGGCCGGCGCGCCTCGTCGATCGCCGCGCCCGGGTCGTACGTCGGTGACGGCGCCGACGGCGCGGCCAGCCAGCCCCACGAGGTGCCGCCGTAGGCCATCCGGACGTTGTGCAGCGTGCTCCCGCGGGCCAGGCGCCCGAGGTGGAGCCGCCGCGTTTCGGCGGCGTCCCGGGCCCGCTCCGGCTCCTCCCAGGCGAGCGGGGAGCCGGGGTGCAGCAGGGGCACCTCGACGCCGTCGGCGCGCAGCCGTGCGCGCAGGCGGTCCAGGCCGGCGCGCTCGGGGACGTCGGCCCGGTAGAGCAGCACGGTGCCGGTGCCCCGGGTGAACTGGTGGCGGGCGACGATCGCGTTGACCCGGCTCAGCCACTCGTCGGCGTGGCGCAGATAGGCGGGGTCGGTGCTCCTGGCGCGGGCGCCGACGGTCGTCAGCCAGCCGGGCAGACCCCCGGCGTCCACGTCCGCGCCGATGTACGGGCCGGGGTGCACCACGACGTACAGGGCGCACTCGGCGGCCGTGCGCAGGAACAGGTCGAGGTCGCGGACGCCGGTGAAGTCGTAACGGCCGGGGGCGGGGGAGTGCTGGTTCCAGGCGAGGCGGACGCTGACCGCGTTGTGTCCGTACGCCCGCAGCTTCTGCAGCACGTCGCGCCACAGGGACGGGCTCGGCAGCCGGAAGGGGTGCAGCTCGCCGGACCACAGCGCCAGCCGCCTGCCGTCCACCAGCAGGGAGTACCGGTCCATGCCCACCCGGTGGCGCCGGCCGTCGGCGCCGGGCGGGCCGGGCGGCGGGCCGGTGGGCACGGGACCGGGGCCGGCGGAGTAGGGCAGCGCCGCGCTGCTCACGCTGCCGCCGAGCGCGAGCCCGAGGACGGTGGTGCCCGCGAGGGCGGTGAACGCTCGTCTGCCGAGCCTGCTGGGCCTGCTGAGCTCCAAGGGAGCCTCTCCTGTTGCGCGCGGTACCTCCGGTCCCGTCGGCTGCCCGGGACCGCCTGTGCCGGGCCATTGTCCCAGCGCCCGGCCCCGCGGCCGGACGAGGACCGCGGTGCCGCGCCCCGCACACCTGTCCCGCGGGACTCCCTACGACGGGCCCGGGGACCCGTCCGGCCGGCACAGCAGGGGTTTGTCCAGTTCGGCGCAGGGGCGGTGCCCCTTGGAGCGGATGACGTCCTTGCCGACCTCGTTGGCCAGGTAGCGCAGGAAGCCCGCGGCGACCGAGTCGGCCGGCGGTTCGCCGTAGGTGTAGGCGACCTCCGTCTGCCAGTACGGGTACGCCCCCTCGTCGGCGCCCTCCAGGGTGGCCGGGTAGCCGTCGATGCGGATCTGCCGGACGTCGTCGCGCGCGGCGGCGGCGCCGACCTCGCTGTGCCCGAGGGCGCCCGGGGTGGAGGCCACCGTGTCCAGCAGCGTTCCGGTGCCGCCCACCTCGCAGCGGCCGGGCCGGTCCCGGTCGAGGCCGGCGCAGTCGGGCGTGGTGACCGCGGGGAGCGGGCGGCCGCCGAGGACCTGGCGTTCGAGCGTGGTCCGGGTGCCCGAGCCGGGGTTGCGGCTGACCAGGTGGACGGGGACGTCGTTGCCCCTGACCTGGCTCCAGTTGGTGATCCTCCCGGCGTAGAGGTCCCGCACCTGCTTCAGGGACAGGTCCTCGACCCCCGTGTCCTCGTGCACGACCAGGGTGAACAGGGACAGCGCGACGGGCCTGGGCAGCAGGCGCGGGCGGCCGTCGGACTTCGGCCCGTCGCTGAACGCCAGCCGGTCGCCCAGGCCCCGGCCGTCCGGGAGGCGGGCGCCCGCACCGGCGGAGGCGAGGGTGTCGAGTCCGTCGACGCTGCCCTTGAAGGAGGTCGCGGTCAGCGGGATGTGCGCGTCGGGGCAGGTCCGCTCGTACTGCCGCGCGGCCTCCCGCAGCACCGGCGCGAAGGCCGTGGAACCCGACAGGTGGAGGGTCCCGGCGGCGCAGTCCAGCGGCGCGGCGGCCTCGTCGTTCCCGGACAGCGCGAGGGCGGACTGCGTGGCGCTGACCAGGATCAGCGAGGCGAGCAGCCAGCGGACCTGGCGCGAGGCGAAGGGGTAGTAGGCGGTCTTCCTGATGTTCCCGCCGCGCACTCCGCCGACGATCCCGGCGGTGACCTCCGGTTCGGGGAACTCCGGCTCGGCGAAGCCCTCTTCGCGGTCCAGGACGGCCAGGACCTTGTAGTGCGCCCGGCGGTTGAGGATCACCTTGGGCAGCTTGATCTCCCGGCCCGTGGTCTCGAACCCCTCGGCCCCCGGCACGAAGAAGGTGGGCGGGACCTGCGGGCTGCGCTCGGTGACGGTCATGCCGACCACGCGGCGGCCGGGGAAGGCGATGCGGATGCCCACGGGGTCGTTGGCCGGGGCGACGTAGTCGGCGGCGACCACGGGGGTCCAGCCGGCGTTCTCGATCCGCAGCAGGACGACCGAGGGGTCGGTCAGGTTCGTGCCGTCCCACTGCATGCGCTGCAGCACCGTCGTGTCGGGCCCCGAGGCGGCCGAGTCCCGGATGGTGGTGTCGAGCTGGACGCGGTAGCCGAGCCGTTTGCGGCCCGCCAGCACGAACTCCCACAGCGCGGCCGCGACGGGCACGGCCAGACCCAGGACGGCGGCCACGGAACCCCAGGACACACTCACGTCCGGCTCCCCCTCAGGACGGTGACACGGGAGGCCATGGTGGCGGGGGCGGGACGCGGGCGGGTGCGGTCCGGGTGACTGTCCGCGCCGAATTCACGCGCGGGCCACCTTCGGCACCCGGTGTTTTCCGGACATCAACGGCCGCTGCCGTCCGGGACGTTGACGCGCAACCGCTTCGACTCTAGGTTCCCTCACTGCGTCACGTCCGACAACACGATCGCCGTCCGGGATCTCGAACAAAAGAATGAGAACAGGAGCCCCCCATGCGCCGCAGAAGAGCCGCACTCCTCGCTCTCCCCACCGCCGCCCTGCTCGCCCTCGTCCCCGCCACGGCGTCGGCCTACCCCGGCCCCGGCCGGGTCACCGGCTCCGTCGTCACCCACGACCCGACGATGATCCGCACCGCGTCCGGGCAGTACCTGCTCTACGCCACCGGCGGCGGCCTCAGCAGCAAGTCCTCCTCGGACCGCACCGCCTTCGCCGCGGGCGCCGACGCCTTCGCCACCCGGCCCGCCTGGTGGTCGCGGTACTCGTCCGTCCCGGAGGCATGGGCGCCGGACATCTCGTACCACGGCGGCAAGTACCTGATGTACTACTCCGTCTCGTCCTTCGGCTCCAACACCTCGGCCATCGGCCTCGCGGGCTCCACCACCGGAGCGCCGGGCACCTGGAGCGACTACGGCATCGTCTACACGTCGGACTCCTCCAGCGACTACAACGCCATCGACCCCAACCTCTTCGTCGACGACGACGGCACGTGGTGGCTGTCCTTCGGGAGCTGGTGGACCGGCATCAAGATGATCCGCGTCGACCCGGCCACCGGCAAGCAGCTCGCCTCCGACACCGCCCGCCGCTCCCTGGCCTCCCGCCCGACCGGCACCAAGGCCGTCGAGGCGCCGTACGTCGTCAAGCGCAACGGCTACTACTACCTCTTCGCCTCCTACGACACCTGCTGCGCCGGCACCGCCTCCACCTACAAGGTCAAGGTCGGCCGGGCGACCAGCGTCACCGGGCCCTACCGCGACAGGAACGGCGTCGCGATGACGGACAACGGCGGGACGCCGGTCCTGGAGTCGCACGGCAGCGTCGTGGGCCCCGGCGGTCAGTCGGTCATGAACGACGTGGACGGCGACCTGATCGTCTACCACTACTACGACGGCGAGGACAACGGCACCCCCAAGCTCGGCATCAACCTGCTGGACTGGAGCAGCGGCTGGCCGGTGGCCCGCTGAGGCGCGCGCCGGCCCCCGGCGTCACTCCGTGCCGTCGTGTCCGCGCAGGTGCAGCGAGCGCAGCGCCACCTCGATGGCGAAGCGGTGGTCGGGGTCGGCGAGGCGGTCGCCCAGGTGGGTGTCCAGGGTGCGCAGCCGGTAGCGGACGGTCTGCGCGTGGACGCCCAGCGCCTCGCCGACCTGCTCGGCGGGCGCCCGGGTGGACACGTGGACGCGCAGGGTCTCGACGAGCCGGTCGCGCCGCCTGGCCGGCAACGCGTCGAGCGGGGCCAGTTCCCGGGCCGCGATCCGGTCGACCAGGGCCGGGTCGGACAGCAGCCACAGGGTCGTCAGGTGGTCCTCGCAGTGGATCAGCGGCGCGTCGGCGATGACCTCGTCGTCCACGAGCTGCAGCACCCGGCGGGCCCAGCGGACGGAGTCGGCGGCCTGGGTGATCGGCACCGTCAGGCCCACCGCGGCGCGGGTGCCGGCCAGGGCGGTGGCGATCATGTCGAGGCGGGCGGGGGTGGCCTCCCCGGGCACGAGCAGGTGCGGCTGCGGTATGTCCAGGTCGGCGAGGACGTCCCGGTCCAGACCCGCCTGGATGTGTTCCGGCGCCGGGGACTGCAGGGCGACCAGGAAACAGGAGGGGGGGAGTTCCCAGGCGGCGGCCTTGCACAGTTCGGAGACGGCCGTCCTGGGCAGCGGGGCCGCGGCCAGCAGGAAGTGCAGTAACTGTCTTCGTAACGCGGACTCCTCGGAGGCGGCCCGCTCCCGGACCTCCGCGTACCCCTCGCGGGTGATGGCCTCCAGCTCCTCGACGTAGGCGAAGAGGGCGTCGGCGAAGGCGAGGATCAGTGAGGGGGAGAGGCTGTACTGCCGGCCCAGGGTCTTGGCCCGGCGCAGGGCGATGCGGGCGCCGAGCCGGTAGGCGCCCTGGAGCACCTCCAGGTCGCGCCCCTCGTAGGCCTCCACCCGGCCGAAGCGGCGCAGCAGTTCGTCCCGCAGCTCCGAGCTGCTGGTGGGGTCGGCCACCCGGTCCACGAAGGCGGTCAGGGCCTGCTCGACGCCCTGGCGGATCGCGTCCCCGTCCGGACCGTTGAGCAGCCTGCCGTACACCGGATAGCTGCGGGTGACCTCGGTGCGGATCTCGTTCAGCAGCCCCGGGAGCAGCGGCCGCATGAAGGCCGCGAACTTCTTGGGGAGGGGGTCGAGCGGTTCACCGAGCACCGTGGGACGCGCGATTGCGGGCATGTGTGATCCCTTGCCGTCGACATGTCCGGTGGGCGGACCGGCGGGGCCCCGTCCTGGGCGGGCGGCGGCCGGGCCGGTCCACGGGGCGTTCACCGGTCTGGCAAAGCTGAAGGTAAATCAACTTTGTTGTATTGTACATCTCTTGGGGAGGAATCGTGTCCCGGTTGTGTGTGCCTTCGGCCGTTACCCGACGGCCGAGTGCCAGTTCCCGGCCAGGACCTTGCCGGCGTCGGGGACGACGGTCCCGGGCGCGTTGAGTCCGGTGAGGTGGGTCCGGGTGTCGTTGAGGGTGACGCTGTTGTTCCCGGCGGCGGAGGGCAGCCCGGTCTTGGCGTTCACCGCGGCGTTGATCAGGCCGACGTTCAGGCCGCAGCCGGTGGCGCCGGGCACCGCGAAGGTGCCGTCGTTCTGGGTGGCGCCGGTGAGGTTGATCCGGCTCATCTCGCCGGCCGGGTCCTCGGTGCCGTCGCCCCGGAAGAAGGTCAGCCCGGCCTCGGGGTAGTCGCGGTTCTCCGGGCGCAGCACGATCGGGTTGGCGGCCGTCCCGATGTAGCACTTGTCGCCGAGGAGCGGGTTCTCCAGGTGGATGCGGACCGGCAGGGCGACGATGGGCATGTCGGTGAGGACGCCGGCGGTCTGGTCGAAGGCGTAGGGGGCGCCGACCGACTCCATGGTCGCGGTGATCCTGTTGAGGCTCGAGCCCTCCAGCGACTTGCAGATGCCCGTGATCACGGGGATGTCGCTCGGGCACATCAGGCCGAGCAGCCCGCCGGGCACGGTCGCGGGGTCGGCGACCAGGGCGCCGGAGGCGGGGGCGACCACGCTGCTGGTGCCGTCCGCGTTCTGGACGACGCCCATCTGGAGGTTGGTCCGGCCGGTCGTCACGGTGGTCTTGCCCAGCTTGATGGTGCCGCTCGCCGAGGTGGACACCACGCACTGCGGGGTCCGGTCGAAGCCGTCGGCGTTCAGCATCGCGGGCGCGTCCACGGGGCAGCGGGTGAAGGGGGCCCACTCGCCGTTGAGCGAGGGCTCGGCGGCGGTCGCCGTGCCCAGCGAGGCGAAGGCGCCGAGCGCGGTCAGCGCGGACACGGTGGCGAGCCGGGTGCGGGTGGAGATCGGGCGCATGGTGGTGGCCTTCCGGGAAGGTGGGAGGGGCGGGGCGGCGGCGGGTCAGCGCTCGGCGACGGGGATCTCGTAGGGCTGGAGGTCCTCGGTGCACTGACCCTCGTTCTCGGGGCTCGGGAAGACGGGGGCGGCGATCGCACACGTCTGGCCCTGGACCTGCTTGACGAAGTTGCCGGGACCGGAGACGGAGGCGGTGAGCAGACGGTCGAGGTCCTCGCCGTCGCTGCCGCAGCCGGTGAAGGCGGGGACGGACATCTCGCCGGACAGCGCGCCGCCGCTCAGGAGCAGGTAGCCGGTGGCCGGCAGGCCGGCGGTCTGCTCGCCCCGGCCGTACAGCACGAGGTGGTCGCCGGGGAAGTTCGCGGGGTCCGGGTCCTTCGAGGTGAGGGACGTCCGGGTCCGGCACCCGGAACCGACGTCCAGGGGCGTGCCGTTGACCTCCAGGTCCAGCACGCGCAGGACCAGCGGGGCCCGGACGTAGGTGTCGGTGATCGTGGTGAAGTCCGACAGGCGGATCTTCATCCGCGAGTCGATGCGCATGGGGCCCGTCTGCTCCATCACCATGGTGGCCTTCACCGGCGCGAAGTCGAAGGACAGGAAGGTCGCTTCGAAGGGCGGGGTCTGCTTGCGCTCCTGGTAGTGGAAGTTCGCGTACGACAGGGTGTCGAAGATCAGGTAGTCCGGGTCGGGCGGACCCGGCACCGGCAGGCCCTGCTCGATCAGCACGCAGGACGGCGGGAGGTACGCGGCGCCCTTCATCTTGTTCACGTTGGCGTAGCCGGTGATGTAGGCGCTGAGCGACACGTCCGTGGGCGGGTGCTGCTCGTCGTAGCGGCACGGCGGGACGTCGTCGCGGTCAGGGGCGGCACCCGGCCGGTTCTCCAGCACCTCGGGCGACCGCTCGGACTGCCGCTCCGGCAACGGCTCCCCGCTCCCGTCCGGCTGCCCGTCGCCCGGCGCCCCGGACGTCCCGGACGGCTCCGGCGAGGACGGGGCACCGCTCGCCCCGGGCGTGCCCGTGCCGACCGGTACGGTCGCCAGCAGCCCCCGCTCCGGTGCGTCCTCGGCGAGGGTGCAGTCCACGGTCAGCGAGCCGGGGTCCGCGGCGGCCGTGTCGTCGGCGGTGCCCTCCGCCGCCCCGAGCGCCAGGTCGATCGAGAGGGCACCCGCGGAGAACGTCAGGTCGCCCCCGCCCTGCCCGGCCACCGAGGGCACGTCCCCCGTCGCGACCAGCGTCAGCGGCCCCGTCTCCGGCAGGGCGGCCGGCTCGGCGGTGCCCCGCCAGACGGCCGTGGCGGTCGCCGCGTTCTGGGCGACGCCGACGTCGAGCCGGGTGGCCGCCCGCACCTCGGCCGCGTCGCGTGCGGCCAGGTCCGCGACCGCCTCCGCCGGGAGCCGGACGGTGGTGGTGACGCCGGACGGCGTGAACGCCTCGCCCGCCGCGGCCCGTTCCGGGAACGTCGCCGACACGCTCACCGTCGCGGGCAGTTGCCCCGAGGGCAGCGCGCAGACGTAGGGCAGTTCGACCGCGACCTCCTGGTTTCCGGTGGCGGCGGCCGTGGTCGGCACCAGGGCCGCGAGCACGACGAACGCGGCGGCCGACGTGGTCCGGGCACGGGACCGGGACGGCCGCGGCGCGGCGGCTGGCGTGGCTTTCATACGACTCCGCTCGGATGGCTCGGACGGGGGCCGGTCTTGTCGGGGCACGCGGCGTACGGCCCGTCTTCCGCGATTACGGCGCAGGGCCCGCGGACGCCCGGCCGGGGTGCCGGCCGGGCGTCCGCGTCCGGCCGGCGGCCTACGGGTTGGAGCCGACGATCTTCGGGATGGCGCCGGTGCTCGCCACCGTGACCGCGTAGGTGCCCTTGAAGGTGGGCTTGGTGGCGGTCGTGACGACCGCACCGCAGTTGACGGGGTTGCTGACCACCAGTTCACCGGCGGTGCTGTTGATCGCGAGGTACCCGGTGGAGTTGGTGTACGTGCCCGAGGCCTTGCCCGTCACCGTGAACTTGCAGGCACCGGCGGTCACGTTGGCCTTGACGTTGCCGACGTACCCGGTGGTGACCCCGGTGGAGGCGTTGTAGTCCACGGCGATGACGTCCCACGGGACGACCGACGTGGTGGTGACGTTGCCCAGGACACTGGTGCACGGCGAGGTGGACGAGCCGAAGTTCATGGTGGTGATGTCGGCGACGTCGCCGGGGTTGCCGGTGGTGCTCGCCATCGTCCCGGCCGCGGTCGAGGTCGTACACGTCATGGGGATGGTGGCGGTCAGCACGATGTTGCCGACGTTGACGGCCTTGAACGAGGACGGGGAGGGAGTGACGGTCCACACCGTGGAGGGCGCCGCCGAGGACGGGGCGGCGGCGAGACCGAGCGCCGACGCGGCCGCACACGCCACGAGGGCCGACCTTCTGATGCTCTTCTTCATGGCTCGCAAGTCTCCTTGAGGGTTGGCCTGCAGTGAGCCGTGACGTTACTCGCCGGAAACATAGCCGAACAATGCAGCCGTCCATGATTCTTTGAAAAGCGGAGCAAGCTGTTTCCAGAGTGAGCGAATCGGGATTCGCCTTAGTCACCGACTGCCAAGGAAGACGGGTGGGGCCGAGGTCTGCAAATCCGCGCGGAAGGCGCTCGGCGCAGGGTCGGAACGCTCACTCGGTGACAAGATTCCGAGGGGTTTCTGTGTCGTGCCTGACAGGTTCCGGATGGCCGAAGTCGGTATCCCGGAAAAGTGCGATTCCGGTGTTGCCCGCCGAGGTTACTCGGCCGTAACGTGCCGGTGCGGTGCTCGGTTCCAGGTCGGTGGCCCCCGTCGGCCGGAGCCCCGGCGGACGCGTTCCGGCCCACCTCCTGTGCGGCCGGGGTGTCCGCCGGCGGGGTCCCGCGGGATCCACGCCCCCCGGAACCGCGGAACCCCGCCCTGTCTCCCCGGAGACAAGTGCGGGGCGGGCGGGTTGTCTGCGCGGTGACAAGTTCCGCGGGGGCGCCGAACACCCGTGCCGCACCCGTTGTCAGTGCGCTCCGGGCCGACTTAACGTGCGGGCCCGCGGCGCCATCCGCTTGACGTCCGCTGGAGGTGATATGGGAATCGAAGTAGTGGTCGAGGGCCTGACCAAGTCCTTCGGTAAGCAGAGCATCTGGCGGGACGTGTCACTCACTCTTCCGGCCGGAGAGGTCAGCGTGATGCTGGGCCCGTCCGGAACCGGCAAGACCGTTTTCCTGAAGTCGCTCATCGGGCTGCTCAAACCCGAGCAGGGCCGTGTCCTCATCAACGGGGTGGACATGGTGAACAGCCCGGAGAAGGACATCTACGAGACCCGGAAACTGTTCGGCCTCATGTTCCAGGACGGCGCCCTCTTCGGGTCCATGTCCCTTTTCGACAACATCGCCTTCCCGCTGCGCGAACACACCCGCAAGAAGGAGTCCGAGATCCGCCGCATCGTCATGGAGCGGATCGAGGTCGTCGGGCTGCTGGGCGCCGAGGGGAAGCTCCCGGGAGAGATCAGCGGCGGCATGCGCAAGCGGGCCGGCCTGGCCCGCGCGCTCGTCCTCGACCCGCAGATCATCCTGTGCGACGAACCCGACTCCGGGCTCGACCCGGTCCGCACCGCCTACATCTCCCAGTTGCTGATCGACCTCAACGCCCAGCTCGACGCGACGATGCTGATCGTCACCCACAACCTCGACATCGCCGCCACCGTGCCCGACAACATGGGGATGCTCTTCCTGCGCGAACTGGTCACCTTCGGCCCGCGCGAGGTGCTGCTCACCAGCGACGAGCCGGTCGTGGCCCAGTTCCTCGGCGGCCGGCGCGAGGGGCCCATCGGGATGTCCGAGGAGAAGGACGCGGCCACCCTCGCCGCCGAGGCGGACGCCGCCCCCGCGGCCCCCGCCGCGCCCCGGGTGATCGTGCCGCAGCTCGAGCCGTCGCCCGGCCTCCCGCCCCGGCGGGCCGTCGCCCGGCGCCGCGAGCGCGTCCTGGGCATGATCGACTCGCTGCCGCCCGCCGCACGCACCGCCATCCGCGAGACCTACGCGAAGAGTTCCGAGGCGGCCACCCTCCCGATGCCCGCCGCCGGGAGCGGCGCGTGATCACCGGCGCGCTGCGGCAGACCGGGCAACTCTTCGCGCTCGCCGCCGAAGTCGTCCGGGCCGTCTTCCGAAGGCCCTTCCAGTTCCGCGAGTTCGTCGAGCAGTTCTGGTTCGTCGCCGGCGTGACCATCCTGCCCGCCGCCCTGGTCTCGATCCCCTTCGGCGCCGTCATCGCCCTCCAGGTCGGCTCGCTGACCGAGCAGCTCGGCGCCCAGTCGTTCACCGGCGGCGCCAGCGTCCTCGCCGTCGTCCAGCAGGCCAGCCCGCTCATCGTCGCGCTGCTCATCGCCGGGGCCGGAGGCTCGGCCATCTGCGCCGACCTCGGCTCCCGCAAGATCCGCGAGGAACTCGACGCCATGGAGGTCATGGGCGTCTCGCCCGTGCAGCGCCTGGTCGTGCCCCGGGTCCTGGCCGCCATGGGCGTCGCGGTCCTGCTCAACGGCCTGGTCTCGGTCGTCGGCATCCTCGGCGGCTACTTCTTCAACGTCATCATGCAGGGCGGCACCCCCGGCGCCTACCTCTCCAGCTTCTCCGCCCTGGCCCAGCTCCCCGACCTCTACGTCAGCGAACTCAAGGCGCTGGTCTTCGGGTTCATCGCGGGCATCGTCGCCGCCTACCGGGGACTGAACCCGCGCGGCGGCCCCAAGGGCGTCGGCGACGCCGTCAACCAGTCCGTCGTCATCACGTTCCTGCTGCTCTTCTTCGTCAACATGGTGATGACGGCCGTCTACCTCCAGATCGTCCCGCCGAAGGGAGGCTGAGGTCGATGGCCTCCCCGCTCGTCTGGCTCGACCGCTCCGGCGACCAACTCCTCTTCTACGTCCGGGCCCTGCTGTGGATCCCCAGGACCCTGCGCCGCTACCTCAAGGAGGTCCAGCGCCTGCTGGCCGAGGTGGCCTTCGGCTCCGGCGGCCTCGGCGTCATCGGCGGCACCATCGGCGTGATGATCGCGATGACGCTCTTCACCGGGACCGTCGTCGGACTCCAGGGCTACGCGGCCCTCGACCAGATCGGCACCGCCGCGTTCACGGGATTCGTCTCCGCCTACTTCAACACCCGCGAGATCGCCCCCCTCGTCGCCGGGCTCGCCCTCTCCGCCACCGTCGGGGCCGGCTTCACCGCCCAGCTCGGCGCCATGCGCATCAACGAGGAGGTCGACGCCCTCGAAGGCATGGGCATCCGCTCCATGCCCTACCTCGTCACCACCCGCATCATCGCCGGCGTGGTCGCCATCGTCCCGCTCTACGCGATCGGGCTGCTCTCCTCCTTCCTCGCCTCCCGCTACGTGACCGTCCTGTTCAACGGCCAGTCCCGGGGGACGTACGACCACTACTTCAACCTCTTCCTCTCCCCGACGGACGTCCTGCTGTCCGTACTGAAGGTGCTGATCTTCAGCGTGATGGTGATCGTCGCCCACTGCTACTACGGCTACCGCGCCTCCGGCGGCCCGGCCGGGGTCGGCGTCGCCGTCGGCCGCTCCGTGCGCAACGCCATCGTGCTGATCAGCGTCACCGACTTCTTCCTGTCCCTGGCCCTGTGGGGCGCGACCACGACCGTGAAGGTGGCGGGGTGAGATGAGCCGACCGAGAGGCGAGGTGCTGCGCCACCGGCTGGCCGGGGTGGTGTTCGTCCTCGTGCCCTGCCTGCTGATCTGGCTGGCCGTCGCCGTCTACGACAAGAAGTTCACCGACTCCGACCCGGTGGTCGTCGAGACCGGCAGCGCCGGCAACCAGATGCACCCGGGCGCCGAGGTCAAACTGCGCGGCGTCGTCGTCGGCGAGGTCCGCACCGTCGACTCCACCGGTGACGGCGCCCGGCTCACCCTCGCCATGAAGCCCGGCGCGCTGGACGACGTACCGTCCGACGTCCGCGCGCAGATGCTGCCCACCACCCTGTTCGGCGAGCGGTTCGTGGCCCTCGTGCCGCCCGCGGACCCCTCGCCCGAGCCCCTGGCCGCCGGGGCCGTCGTCCCCCAGGACCGGTCCGCGAACGCCATCGAACTCCAGCAGGTCCTCGACAACGTGCTGCCGATGCTCACCGCCGTCCAGCCGCAGAAGCTCTCCGCGACCCTGTCCGCCGTCTCGCAGGCCCTCGAAGGACGCGGCAAGCGGCTCGGCGACACGCTCACGCTGCTCGACGAGCACCTGGCGGAGTTCAACCCCAGCCTGCCCGCCCTCAACCGTGACCTCAAGGAACTCGTGAAGGTCAGCCATGTCTACGCGGACGCCGCGCCCGACATCCTCACGGCGCTCACCGACTTCACCACCACCAGCGGCACCCTCGCCGAGCAGGAGGCCCAGCTCGCCTCGACCCTCGGCGCCACGACCCGGACGGCCGAGGACGTGACCGCCTTCCTGCGCAAGAACCGGGACAACATCATCCGGCTCGGCGCCACCAGCCGTCCCACCCTGGAACTGCTCGCCGAGTACTCCGCCGCCTTCCCCTGCACCCTGCGCACCCTCGCCGAGTTCGTGCCGGCCATGGACAAGGCGCTCGGCAAGGGCACCGACCGCCCCGGCATCCACGTCGACGTCACCACCGTCGCCTCCCGCGGCGCCTACCGGCCCGGCCGCGACACCCCCGCCTACGACGCGGGCGGCGGACCCCGCTGCCCCGCCGTGCCCTACCTCGGCACCCTGCCCCGGCCGGCCGCGCGGGCCGCCACCCCGGCCGCCGAGCAGGACCTCGGGCCCGCCAACTCCCCGCAGGAGAACGACCTCGTCAACGAACTCCTCGCCCCCGCCGCCGGCGAACGCCCCGGCGACCTGCCCGACTGGAGCAGCCTGCTGGTGGGCCCGCTCTACCGCGGCACGGAGGTGACCCTGCGATGACCGGGTCCGAGCACGCCCACACCCGCCGCCGCCCGCTGACCGGGCCGCTGGTCAAGTCCCTCGTCTTCGTGGTGGTCACCGCCCTCGCCACCACCGTGCTGGGCCTGAGCGTCGCCGGCTCCCGTGCCGGCTCCGGCACCGGGACCAGCACCTACAAGGCCCTGTTCACCGACGTAACCGGACTCGTGGACGGCGACAGCGTGCGGATCTCCGGAGTGACGGTCGGCGAGGTCACCGACGTACGCGTCGTCGACCGGCGCACCGCCCAGGTCACCTTCACCGTCCGCGACGACCGCCCGCTGCCCCGCTCGACCACGGCCGCCGTGAAGTACCTCAACATGGTCGGCCAGCGCTACATCTCCCTGGGACGCGGCAGCGGCGACCTGACCGGCACCCTCCCGGAGGGCGGCACCGTCCCGCTGGACCGCACCACCCCGGCCCTCGACCTGACCCTGCTCTTCAACGGCTTCAAGCCGCTGTTCGAGGGGCTGTCCCCGAAGGACGTCAACGAACTCGCCGGATCGATCGTGCAGGTGCTCCAGGGCGAGGGCGCCACCGTCGACGGCCTGATCCGGCACATCGGCTCGCTGGGCACCACCGTCGCCGCCAAGGACAAGGTGATCGGCGAGGTCGTCGACAACCTCACCACCGTCCTGGACACCCTCAACGACCGCGAGGACAGCTTCGACGACCTCGTCGTCACCCTCCAGAAACTCGTCACCGGCTTCAACCAGGACCGCAAACCCCTCGGCAGGGCCGTCGCCGCCATGGGCGACCTGACCACCGTCACCGCCGGCCTGCTCGAGGACGGACGCGCCCCCCTCAAGCAGGACGTCCGCGAACTGGGCCGGCTCGCCACCCGCCTCGGCGAACACACCCCGCAGATCGAGGACTTCCTCGACAGGAGCCCCGCCAAGATGACCGCCCTCGCGCGCCTGTCCTCCTACGGATCGTGGTTCAACCTCTACCTCTGCGAGGCCCGCGTGAGCGGAGTGACCACCTCCGACGGCTCCAGGCCGCCGACCGGCATCGCGATCACCGAATCGAGGTGCCGCGGATGAAACGCCCGAGCGGCAGGCCGCGCATCAAGCCCGTCAAGGAACGCAACCCCGTCGCCGTAGGCGTGGCCGGGCTGCTCGTCCTCGCCCTGGTCGCGCTCCTCGCCTACAACGCCGACCGGCTCCCCTTCGGCGGCGGCACCGCCTACAGCGCCGACTTCTCCGAGGCCGCGGGCCTGGACAAGGGCGACGAGGTGCGCATCGCCGGGGTCAAGGTCGGCCGGGTCACCGGCGTCGCGCTCGACGGCGCCAAGGTCAAGGTCAGCTTCGAGGTCGAGGACGCCTGGGTCGGCGACCGCACCACCGCGGCCATCGCCATCAAGACCGTCCTCGGCGACAAGTACCTGGCACTCGACCCGCTCGGCTCCCACCGCCAGGACCCCGGCTCCCGCATCCCGCTGACCCGCACCACCTCCCCCTACGACGTGACCCAGGCCTTCCAGGACCTCAGCGGCACCGTCGACGACATCGACACCGGCAGGCTCGCGGAGAGCTTCGAGACCATCTCCGACACCTTCAAGGACTCCCCGCCGCACGTGCGCAAGGCCGCCACCGGGCTGTCCGACCTGTCGAAGTCCCTCTCCAAGCGCGACGCCCAGCTCTCCCGACTCCTCAAGGGCAGCGCCAGGTTCACCAAGACCCTGGAGGACAGGAAGTCCAGCTTCGAGACCCTCATCGAGGACGGCGGCCCCCTGCTCGGTGAACTCCGCGACCGCCGCGCCGCCATCAGCGCCCTGCTCAAGGGCAGCCAGGACCTCGGCACCGAACTCGGCGGCCTCGTCAAGGACAACGAGAAGCAGCTCGGCCCCACCCTCAAGGCACTGGGCCGCGTCACCACCGTCCTGGAGAAGAACAACACCCAGCTCGGCAAGACCCTCGCCCTCGTCGGCCCGTACTACCGACTGGTCGGCAACACCCTGGGCAACGGCCGCTGGTTCGACAGCTACCTCTGCGGCGTCGTGCCCCGCGACTACCTGCCCGCGGCCTCCCAGCCCGAGACCGGATGCCTGCCGCCGAAACAGCCGGCGGCGGCCCAGGGGAGCGGTGCGTGATGACCCGACGCCGAAAGATCCTCACCGGGGTGCTCGCCCTCGTGGTGCTCGCCGCCGGCGGCCTGGTCGCCGCCCGGGTCCTGGAGCCCGACGGCACCCGCGTCACCGCCTACTTCGACCGCGCCATCGGCGTCTACGCCGGGTCCGACCTGCGCATCCTCGGGGTGCGGGTGGGCGAGGTGGAGTCGGTGCGGCCCGAGGGCACCCGGGTCCGCGTCCGCCTCCGCCTGGACGAGGGGATCAAGGCCCCCGCGGACGCGCGGGCCGTCGTCGTCGCACCGAGCGTCGTCGCCGACCGCTACGTGCAGCTCACCCCCGCCTACAGCAAGGGCGCCGCCCTCGCCGACGGCGCCGTCCTGCCCGCCTCCCGCAACCGCGTCCCCGTCGAGATCGACCAGATCTACGACTCGATCACCGATCTCAGCGACGCCCTCGGCCCGGACGGCGCCAACGCCGACGGCGCGCTGTCCGGCCTGCTGAAGACCGGCGCCGCCAACCTCGACGGCAACGGCGAGGCCGTCGGGGACAGCGTCGAGGCGTTCGGCAAGGCCGCCAGGACCCTCGACGGCAGCAGCGGCGACCTGTTCAGGACGGTCAGCAGCCTGCAGACCTTCACCACCATGCTGAAGAACAAGGACACCGACGTGCGCACCGCCCAGGAACGCCTGGACGAGGTCGTCGGCTTCTTCGCCGACAACAAGGACGACCTCACCGGCGCCCTGGAGGAACTCGGCAAGGCACTCGGCCAGGTCAAGACCTTCATCGAGGACAACCGCGGCGAGCTGAAGAAGAACGTCGACCGCCTCGTCCCCATCACGCGGACCCTCGTCGAGCAGCGGGCCTCGCTGGCCGAGGCGCTGGACGTGGCACCGCTGGCCGCGGACAACGTCGTGAACGCCTACAACCCCGACACCCGCACCCTCGACGGCCGCGCCAACCTCAACGAGATCAGCAGCGGCGGACCGCTGCTGCCGCTGCCCGTGGCCGGGGCGACCGCCCGGGAGAAGGGAGACGGCCGATGAAACGCGCAGCGCTCCCCAGGGGCCGGACGGCCGGGCTCGCCGCCGGCGGAGTGATCGCCCTCGGCCTCGCCCTCGCCCTCACCCTCGGCGGGGTCCCGGCGGGACTGCCGGGCTTCGACGGCATCGAGGACCTGCCGCTGCCCGGCGGCGCCGACCTCGGCGACCACCCCTACACCGTCACCGCCGAACTCCAGGACGTACTGAGCCTGGTCCCGCACGCCGCCGTGCGCGTCAACGACGTCGCCGTCGGCCGGATCACCCGCGTCGAACTCGGCGAGGACGACTGGTCGGCCCGCGTCACCATGGAGATCAACGGCGATGTGAAGCTGCCCGCCGACGCCACCGCGAGGCTCGAACAGTCCAGTCTGCTCGGCGAGAAGTACGTCCAGCTCGTCGCGCCCGCCAAGGAGAGCGGCACGGGCCGGCTGACCGACGGCAGCGTCATCCCGCTGGCCCGCACCAGCCGCAACACCGAGGTCGAGGAGGTGTTCGGCGCGCTCTCCCTGCTCCTGAACGGCGGCGGCGTCAACCAGCTCAAGACCATCACCCGGGAGCTCAACGCCGCGCTCGGCGGCCGCGAGCCCGAGGTCCGCTCCATGCTGAAGCGGGTCAACACCCTGGTGGGCGACCTCGACGACCACCGCGAGGACATCACCGACGCCCTCGACGCCGTCAACCGGCTCTCCTCGACCCTCGCCACCCGCAAGGAGGACGTCGGCACCGTCCTCACCGGCCTCTCGCCGGGACTGAAGACGCTGGAGAAGCAGCGCGGCTCCCTGCTCACCATGCTGCGCTCCCTCGACACGCTCTCCGGCGTCGCCGTCTCCACCATCAACGCGAGCAAGGACGACATGATCGCCGACCTCAAGGCCGTCGCACCGACGCTGAAGGCGCTCGCCGACGCGGGCACCGACCTGCCGGACTCGCTCCAGGTGCTGCTGACGTACCCGTTCACCGACGAGGTGCTGCGCGGGGTGAAGGGCGACTACCTCAACACGTACCTGAGCGTCGTCGCGGTACCGGGGACGGAGGTGATCCCGCCGCTCGTGCCCGGGAGCACGCCCGCCTCGTCCACGCCCCCGGACGCCGGGGCGGGGCCGGCGGCCGGGCAGCGGTCCACGGGGAAGCACGGCCCCGCCTCGCCGCTGCCGCTGCCCTCCGTGTCCGGGACCGGGGCGAAGTCCGGGGGTGAAACGGGGTGATCACCCTCGCCGTACGGCTGAAGAACCTCGCCTTCCTCCTCATCGCCGTCCTCGCCCTCGCCTACCTCGGCATCCGCTACGCCGACCTCGGCCGGTACGTGGGCGTCGCCGACTACTACACCGTGGACGTCCAACTCCCGCGCACCGGAGGTCTCTTCACCCACTCGGACGTCACCTACCGGGGTGTCTCGGTGGGGCGCGTCGGCCCGATCGGTCTCACCGCCGAAGGCGTCGTCGCCGAACTGCGCATCAAGAAGTCGGCGCCCCGCATCCCCGCCGACACCAAGGCCGTGGTCGCCGGGCTCTCCGCCGTCGGCGAGCAGTACATCGACCTGCGGCCCGAGAGCGACGGCTCCCCCTACCTCACCGACGGCACCCGCATCGAACAGGCCGACACCGAGGTGCCCGCACCCGTCACCGACGTGCTGAGCAGCGTCGACAACCTGGTCGGCTCGGTGCCGCTGGACGATCTGCGCACGGTCGTGGACGAGTTCGGCAAGGCCTTCGAAGGACACGGCGACGACCTCCAGGTGCTGCTCGACAGCGGCAGCGACTTCGTCGAGGCCGCCGACCGCGCCCTGCCCTCCACCACCCTGCTGATCAACGACGGCGAGACGGTGCTGCGCACCCAGGCCCAGGAGGCCGAGGCCATCCGCGGCTTCGCCGTGGGCGCGAAAGACCTGGCCGCCGCCCTCAAGGGGTCCGACGCCGACCTGCGCCGTCTCCTCGCCGTCACCCCGGAGGCCGCCACCCAGGTCAGCGGCCTGCTGCGGGACCTCGACCCGAGCCTCGGCGTGGTCCTCGCCAACCTCCTCACCACCTCCGAGGTCGCCGTCACCCGGCAGCGCGGCATCGAGGAACTCCTCGTGAAGTACCCGGCGGCCGTCTCGGCCGGTGCCACCGCCGTCGACGCGGGCAAGCTGGACCTCGGCCTGGCCGTCACCTTCTTCAGCCCCCTGCCCTGCACCGACGGCTACGGCGCCACCCGCTACCGCAACGGCCTCGACCTCGGCACCGCGCCCGCCCTCAACACCGACGCCGCCTGCACCGCCCCGGCCTCCAGCGGCAAGAACGTGCGCGGCTCGGCCAACGCCCCGAAGGGCGGCGCGGTGCCCGAACCGGCCCGGCCCGGCACCCTGCCCTCGGGCAGCGGCGCCGGTACACCCGCCAAGGGCGGCGCGTCCCCGGCCCTGCCCGGCGCGCTCGCCCTGCCCGGACAGAGCGGCGAGGCCCCGGCCGGCCTGTCCGGTCTCCTCGCCCCGGCCGGCCCCGGGAGCACGCGATGAGGCGGGCGCGGCTCCTCGCCGGGACGGGGCTCGCGCTGGCCCTCGCCTTCTGCGGCACCGGCGCGTGGACGTACACCCAGGCCCGTACCGACGACGCGCTCGCCTACGGCCGGGAGCGGGACGCAGCGCTCGCCGACGGCCGCGCGGGCATCGCCGTACTCACCACCCTCGACGCCACCACCCGGCAGAGCGCGGAGCGGGGCATCCGGGACTGGCGTGCCGTCTCCACCGGGCCGCTGCGCGAGGAACTCGGCGGGACCGAGGCCGAGGCGGGCAGCTCGGCGCGCGGCACGGTCACCGAGGCCGCCGTCACCGCGCTCGACACGCGGGCCGGCACGGCCAAGCTCATCGCCACCGTCCGCGTCGAGGTCACCCCCGCCGGGACCGCCGGGAAGCCGGCCACCGACCGCAAACGCCTGGAGGCGGTCCTGGCCCGTACGGGCGAGGGGGAGTGGAAGGTGAGGGCGCTGAGCGCGGTGCCGGTCGAGGAGGAGAGGGACGAGAAGCGATGACGCCGACATGGCTCCAGCGCAGAACCACACCACCCACCGAGCCCGCCGCATCCGGCGCCGGAGCCCCCGAGCCCGAACGTGCCGGGGTGGAGGCTGCCGGTGCCGCGCTCACCGATCCCGAGACTGCCAAGCCCGGAGTTGCCGGTGCCGGGGCCGTCGGGCCTGAAGTTGCCGGGGCCAGAGCTGCCAGCGCCACGCCCACCGAGCCCGGGGCCGCCGAGCCCGGCGCCCGGGAGGCCGAGGCTGCTGAGCCTGGCGCCGCCAAGCCCGGTGCTGCCGAGCCCGACGACTCGGAGGCCGAGGCTGCCGGGCCCGGTGCCCCCGAGGGCGAGGACCCCGCGCCCCGGCCGCCGGGGGGTCGGCTGTGGAAGGCGGCCCTGGTGGGCACCGCCGTCGTACTCGTCCTCGGCGGCTGCGGGTTCCTCTACGGCGCGCACGAGTTGAGGTCGCAGGCGCCCGCCCGGAACCAGGCGCTCACCGACACCGCGGCCACCACCCGCGTCGCGGGCGACGTCGGCAACGCGCTCGCCCGGATCTTCTCCTACACCCCGGACGGCACCGCGGCCGCCGAACGCTCCGCGCGTACGGTGCTCGACGGCCGCGCCGCCCGCCAGTACGAAACCCTCCTCGCCCGCGTCCGCGACGACCTCGCCGACCAGCGCGTCACCCTGAGCACCCGCGCCGTCCGCACCGGAGTGATCGAACTCGACGGCGACCGGGCCCGCCTGCTGGTCTTCCTCGACCAGACCTCCCAACGGGCCCCGGGCAAGGGCAAGGACAAGGGCGCGGACAAGGCCGAGCACACCACCGCGGCGGCCCAGCTCACCGTCACGGCACGGCTCGACGACGACCGGTGGCGGATCGTCGACATCAAGGCCCGCTGAGCATGCGCGGGAGACTGGAGCACCCCATGAAACGCGCGGTCCGCCTCCTCGACGCCGGACGCTCCCGGCCGCTCCCGGCGCTGGCCCTCGTCCTCACCCTCGTGGCGGCCGGCTTCGCGGCCTGGGCCGGCCAGGACTGGTACCGGGCGGCCCACGACGAGCAGGCCGCCTACGCCGTCCAGCGGGACGCCGCACTGTCCGCCGGGGAGCAGGCCGTGCAGAACCTGAACACCCTCGACCACCGCGAGCTGAAGCGGGGCCTGGACCTGTGGGAGTCGTCGACCACCGGCGAACTGCACGAGCAACTCGCCTCCGGACGCGAGGAGTTCGCGGCCCAGGTGAAGGAGGCGAAGACGGTGAGCACCGCCCGGGTGCTGTCCGGCGCCGTCACCGAACTCGACGACCGCGCCGGCCGGGCCCGGGTGCTGGTCGCCCTGCGCGTCACCGTCGAGGCGGCCGACGGGGCGAAGACCGACAAGGACAGCCGCATGCTCGGCGAACTCACCCGGACCGAGGGCCGGTGGAAGCTGAGCGCCCTGGGCCAGGCGCCCGTGGGCGGCACACCGACCGGCTGACCCGGGACCGTACCGAGCGAGCCGGCCGCAGCGAGGAGGACAGCGCACCATGTCGACGACCCGTCACCACATCAACCGCCAGCGGCGCCGCCTGGCCCGCGAGACCCGGCCCACCCCCTCCACCGCGCGCCCGGAACCCACCGAGCGCGCCGGGACCGGGACGGCACGGCCGGCCGGTGCCCGCGGCGCCACGGCCGTCCTGGAGCCGGCGAAGACCGCCGCCCCGGCCGACGCGACCACGGCCCGGGAGAAGCCGGACACCACCCGCACCCGGCCCCGCCGCCGCCCCCCGCTCCTCGTCGTGCTCTGCGCGCTGACGGTGCTCCTCGGCGGCTTCGCGGGCTGGGCGCACGCGAAGGCCGAGGGGCTCAGGTCCGAGCCCGCGCGGAGCAACACCGCCCTGACCGACCTCGCCCGCACCAGCGAGATCAAGGGGCAGGCGACCAAGGCCGTCGACCGCCTCTTCTCCTACGACCACGCCGACCCCGGCGCCCTCGACAAGGCGGCGAAGGAGCTGCTGACCGGCAAGGCCGTCGACCAGCACCGGGAACTGCTCGCCGACGTCCGCGAACGGGCCGACGCGCAGAAGGCGGTGATCACCACGACCGTCACCGAGAGCGCGGTCGAACGCCTCGACGGCGACCGGGCCCGCGTCCTCGTCTACGCCGACCAGAGCAGCGTCGCCACCGGCGGCAAGAAGAGGGCGACGGACGAGAAGAGCAAGGCGGGCGCCGGTGAGCAGGACGCGCGGGACGAGGGCGTGTACGCGGCGGCCATGCTCGCCGTCGACGTCGTGCACCGCGACGGACGCTGGCTCGTCGCCGCCCTCGACACCTTCGGCCGCTGACCGGGCCGCCCGCACCTCCGACGGACCCGCCCGCCGACCCGACAGGAGTGACGACCATGCCCGTACGCCGTGCCCGACGCCTGTACCGCGGGCGGACCCGCAAGGGACTGCGCACGACCGCCCTCGCGGTGGCGGCCATGGCGGCCCTCACCGCCTCCCAGGCCCCCGGCCTCACCGGGAACACCGAGGACACCCACGCCGGACCGGCGGCCGACGACCCGTTCGTGCCGACGGCGGACGGACCGTTCGCGGAGTTCACGCCGCCCGGCGACGGCTCGTACCACACCGAACTCCCGCCCCTGACGACGCGCGAGGGCGGACCGGCCTCCGCCGCGTACGCGCGGGACGAGGTCCGTCTCCAGTCGGGCATCCCGGCCACGGTGCTGCGCGCCTACCGCGCCGCGGAGACGGCCGTCGGCAGGACCGACCCCGGCTGCCGGCTGCCGTGGGAACTGCTCGCGGCCATCGGCAAGGTCGAGTCCGGCCAGGCACGCGGCGGCGCGGTCGACCGCGCCGGCACGACCCTGGGCCGCATCACCGGGCCGCCGCTGACTGGGAAGGGCTTCGCCCTGATCCTGGACACGGACGGCGGCGCCCACGACGGCGACCCGGTCTACGACCGGGCGGTGGGCCCGATGCAGTTCCTGCCGTCCACCTGGGCCCGCTGGGGCGCGGACGGCAACGGCGACGGCCGTGCCGACCCGAACAACGTCTTCGACGCGGCCCTCGCGGCCGGGCACTACCTCTGCGCGGGCGGCCGGGACCTGGGCCGGGCGGCGGACCTGGACCGGGCGGTCCTGAGCTACAACAACTCCCGCACCTACCTCGAAACCGTCAGGTACTGGCTGGAGTTCTACCGCAGGGGAGTCCACACCGTGCCCGACGGCAAGGGTGTCGTGCCGAGGAGCCCCGGCGCGGGCGGCGACACCCCGGCGACCGCGCCCGTCGACGGCGGGAGCGGCGGCGGAGGAGGAGCCGGACGGGGTGGCGGTGGCGGTGGCGCGGACGACGGTGTCGTCGTCGGGCCGGACCCGACCCCCACCACGCCGGGTGGCGGCAGCCACGGTCCGTCCCCGTCCCCGTCCCGGCCCGTCCCCTCCACGGCGCCGCACCCGACCTCCCCGTCGGTGCCCCCGACGAGCCCGGGCCCCTCCCTGCCGCCGACCGGGACGCCCACCGGAGACCCCACGGACACCCCGGGACCCTCACCGGACCCGACGCCCACCGACGACTGCTCCACGGCACCGCAAACCCCGTCCCCGTCCCCGTCCCCGGAGCCCACGGACTCGCCCTGCCCGGCCCCGTCGGACACGCCGACCGGCCCCGGCTCCGCGGCCACCGCCACCGAGTAGCGCCGCGGGGCTCAGCCCGCCCGCCCCGTCCCCGTCGCGTCCGGCCAGCCCGTCGCCGGCACCGACGCCAGGCCGTCGGAGCCCCGGACCTGCGCGGCCGTGAGACCCCCGTGGGCCGGAACACCGGGCGGGGTCGGCCCGACGGTCGCCGGACGCGAAGCGGCCGGGGCGGGCGCGGGCACCGGCGCGGGCAGGGGCTGCGGGACCGGTGCCGGGTGGGGGACCGGCACCGGTCCGGGGTACGGCGCCGGCTGGGGGACCGGCGCCGGGGAAGCCGTGGCGGCCGCCGCCGGAGCGACGGGCACCGCGGCCGGGAGCGGCACGCCGGTGCCGGTGCCCGGGGCGGGCCCCGGGGCGCCGTTGCCGGCGGCGGCGGTCCGGGCGGTGATCGCGCGCATCCCGGAACCGTTGGTCTCGTGGATCAGACGGTCCACCGCCGCCGTGCCCGAGCTGTAGCCGGTCCCTGTGGCCGGCCCGGGCACGGCGGCTCCCCTCCCGGTCCCGTAGAGCACCTGCTCCAGGCCGGACACCAGGCGACGCACGTCCTCCTGGGGACGGACCACGAGACGCAGGAAGCGGCTGGAGGAACCGATCTTGTTGCCGCACTCGCGGACCAGGATCCGGTGCTCGGTGAGCATGCGGTCCCGCACGGCGGTGCCCTCGGCGCCCACGGGGAGGCGGACGAAGAGGAAGTTGCCCTGGGAGGGGTAGACGGTCAGGCCGGGCAGCGCGGACAGCCGCGCGGTCATCTCCAGGCGGTCCCGCCGCACCTGGTGCAGGCTCTGCGCGTACTCGGGGCCGTGGTCGCGCAGCATGAACACCACGTGCTCCGCGAAGGAGTTGAGGTTCCACTTGGGCAGCATGGCCCGTACCCGGCCCGCGAGCGCCGGATTGGCCACGAGGTAGCCGAAGCGGACGCCGTGCAGCCCGAAGTTCTTGCCGAGGCTGCGCAGCACGACGACGTTGGGGCGCAGCATCGCCTCCCGGGCCACGCCGGGTTCGGCCTCCGCGTCGGCGAACTCCAGGAAGGACTCGTCGACCACCACGAGGTCCCGGTCGGCCATCGCGTCCATGAACTGCACCAGCGCCTGCTTGTGCCGGTAGCCGCCGTCGGGGTTGTTGGGGTTGCAGACCACCACGGCCCGGGTGCCCCGGGTCCGGACGAACTCGGCGTACCGGTCGAGGTCGAGGGCGAAGCCGTCGGCCTCCTGGAGCGGGAACATGTCGACGCGCTTGCCGGTCTCCATGGGCTGGTCGGTCCAGCGGCCGAAGGTGGGGACGGGGACGGCGAGGGACTCGCGGACCAGCAGGTGGTCGATCCAGGTGATCAGTTCGGTGGAGCCGTTGCCCATCGCCACGCACTGCGGGGGGAGTTGGAGCAGCCCGCACAGCTCCGCGGCGATGGTGTCGGCGCTGCTCGGGTAGTACGTGACGATCTCGCGCAGCCGGCCGGACAGTTCCTCGAACATCGCCGGGGTGGGGAAGTAGGGGTTGCAGGGGATGCAGAAGTCCACCGGTCCCGCGCCCGCCGTCCCGCCGCTCTCCCGCGCCGGCGCCGCCATCGAGGGGCTGTGCGCCGCGGTGCCGCGGAACAGCGAGGTGACGTTGCCGGACACGTGGACCTCCGTGGGTGGGCGGCCCGTGCGGGGAACACGGGCCGCCCCTTCATACGGAGGCGGACGGGACGGCGTTCAACGGGTGTGAAGGAATTGTGCCCGTGCGCCGCCGTCCCCGTGGGCGGGGCTCACGCGTCGAAGGAGTGCACCGTCGTGGTCCGGTACGTCTGTCCGGGCCGCAGCACGGTCGAGGGGAACGACGGCTGGTTCGGCGAGTCCGGGAAGTGCTGGGTCTCCAGGCACAGGGCGTCGCCCTGGCGGTAGAGGGAGCCGCCGGTGCCGGTGAGGGTGCCGTCGAGGAAGTTGCCCGAGTAGAACTGCAGGCCGGGCTGGTCGGTGGCGATGCGCAGGGTGCGGCCCGAGGCGTTCTCGCGCAGGGTGGCGATGTGCTCGGGCCGGTCGGTGATGCCCTTGTCCAGCACCCAGTTGTGGTCGAAGCCCTGGGCGGTGACGAGCTGGGGGTGGGCGTCGCGGATGTCCCGGCCGACCGGCTTGCCCCGGCGGAAGTCGAAGGGCGTGCCGGCCACCCGGGCCAGCTCGCCCGTGGGGATCAGGCCCGCGTCGGTGGGCGTGTAGCGGGAGGCGGCGATCGTCAGCTCGTGGTCCTCGATGCTGCCGCTGCCCTCACCGGCCAGGTTCCAGTAGACGTGGCTGGTGAGGTTGACGACGGTGGCCTTGTCGGTGGTGGCCTCGTAGTCGATGCGCCAGTCGCCGCGCCGGGTGAGGGTGTACGTCACCTTCGCCCGCAGCGTGCCCGGGTAGCCCATCTCGCCGTCGACGCTGGTGTAGTGCAGCACCAGGCCGGTGTCGGAGCCCCGGGTGAACGGCTCGACGTCCCAGACCCGGTAGTCGAAACCGAGGGCGCCGCCGTGCAGGGAGTTCTCGCCGTCGTTGACGGAGAGCTGGTACTCCTTGCCGTCCAGGGTGAAGCGGCCCTTGGCGATGCGGTTGCCGTACCGCCCGATCAGGGCGCCGAAGTGCGGGCTGCGGGCCACGTAGTCGTCGAGGTTGTCGAAGCCCAGCGAGACGTTCGCGTAGCGGCCCCGGCGGTCCGGGATCTCCAGGGACTGCACGACGCCGCCGTACGAGAGCACCTTCATCCGCGTGCCGCCGTTCTCCAGCGACCAGCGGTACACCTTCGTCCCGTCGGCCAGTCTGCCGAAGAGTTCCTTCACCGGTTTCCCGCCTCCCGACGCGTACGCCGTGCCGCCGGCCGCGGTCGCGGCCACCGAGGCCGCCGCCGCCGACGCTATGACCGTTCGTCTGCTCAGTTCCATACGTGCGGCTCCTGTACTTCCGTGAGAAGAAGCGGGCCCCGCCGTCAGTGGCGGGGCCCGAGATCCGTTACGAACCGACCCTGCGCTTGTTCCACACGTCGAATCCGACCGCCGCCAGCAGCACCAGGCCCTTGATGACCTGCTGCCAGTCGGTGCCGATGCCGACGAGGTTCATGCCGTTGTTCAGCACGCCCAGCACCAGACCGCCGATGATCGCGCCGAGGACCGTGCCGACACCGCCGCTCATCGACGCGCCGCCGATGAACGAGGCCGCGATGGCCTCCAGTTCGAAGTTGAGGCCCGCCTTGGGCGAGGCCGCGTTGAAGCGGGCGGCGAAGACCAGACCCGCCAGGGCCGCGAGCATGCCCATGTTCAGGAAGACCAGGAAGGTGACCTTCTTGTCCTTCACGCCCGACAGCTTGGCCGCGGGCAGGTTGCCGCCGATGGCGTAGATGTGGCGGCCGATGATCGCGTTGCGCATCAGGTAGCCGAAGCCGACCACCAGCACGCCCAGGATGAGCAGCACGATCGGGGCGCCCTTGTAGCTGGCCAGCAGCAGTGTGACCACGAGGATCGCGGCGACCAGCGCGACCAGCTTGAGCAGGAACAGCTTGACCGGCGGCACGTCGAGGGAGAACTCCTGCTGCCGCTTGCGGTCGCGGACCTCCTGGTACACCACGAAGGCGATCAGGGCGATGCCCAGCAGCAGGGTGAGGTTGTGGTAGTTGGTGTTCGGGCCGACCTCGGGCAGGAAGCCGTTGGCGATCTTCTGCAGGTCCTTGGGGAACGGGCCGAGGGTCTGGCCCTTGAGGAAGATCTCCGTCAGACCGCGGAAGAGCAGCATGCCCGCGAGGGTCACGATGAACGACGGTATGCCGAGGTAGGCGATGAAGAAGCCCTGCACGGCCCCGGCGGCGGCGCCGATGGCCAGGCACAGGATCACCGCCAGCGGCCAGGCCAGGTCGTGGTTGACCATCAGCACGGCGGCCGTCGCCCCCACGAACGCGGTCAGCGAGCCCACCGACAGGTCGATGTGGCCGGCGATGATGACGAGCATCATGCCGATCGCGAGGATCAGGATGTAGCTGTTCTGCAGCACCAGGTTGGAGACGTTGCGCGGCAGCAGCAGGTCGCCGTCGGACCACACCGCGAACAGCACCACGATCAGGCCGAGGGCCATCAGCATGCCGTACTGGCGCATGTTGCGGCGCATGCCGTCGAGCATCAGCGCCAGCAGCCCGCCGCCGGAGGCCGAACCCTCTTTGCCCGGCGGCGCCGGTGCCGGGGTCTTGGCGGTCACATCCGTGCTCATCGGCTTACCTCTTCGTCCTTCTGGTCCGTCTTGTCCTTCGTCATCTGCCGCATCAGCGCTTCCTGCGAGGCCTCGGCCCGCGAGAACTCACCCGTGAGCCGCCCCGCGGCCATCGTGTAGATGCGGTCGCACATGCCGAGCAGCTCCGGCAGCTCGGAGGAGATGAACACGACCGCCTTGCCCTCGGCCGCCAGGCGGTCGATGACCGTGTAGATCTCGTACTTGGCGCCCACGTCGATGCCGCGCGTGGGCTCGTCCAGGATCAGCACCTCGGGACCGGCGAAGATCCACTTGCTGAGGACGACCTTCTGCTGGTTGCCGCCCGACAGCTTGCCGACCGGTTCGAAGACGGTCGGCGCCTTGATGTTCATCGACTTGCGGTAGTCCTCGGCGACCTGCTGCTCGCCGTGCTCGTCGACGACCCCCCGCCTGGCGACCTTGGCCAGCGCGGTCAGCGAGATGTTCCGGTTGATGGTGTCGATGAGGTTGAGGCCGTAGTGCTTGCGGTCCTCGGTGACGTACGCGATGCCGTGCCCGACCGCCTCCGGGACGGTCTTCGTGCGGATCTCCCGGCCGTCCCTGAGGACCGTGCCGCCCGCGTGCCGGCCGTAGGTGCGGCCGAAGACGCTCATCGCCAGCTCGGTGCGGCCGGCGCCCATGAGTCCGGCGATGCCGACGATCTCGCCCCGCCGCACCTCGATCGAGACGTCGTCGACGACCTTGCGCTGCTGGTCGATGGGGTGGTGCACGGTCCAGTTGCGGATCTCCAGGGCCGGCGCCGTGCCCTCCTCGGGCTGGTGCGGGGTCCGGTCCGGGAAGCGGTTCTCCAGGTCGCGGCCGACCATGCCGCTGATGATCCGGTCCTCGGTCGTCTCCGCCGCCTTGACGTCGAGCGTCTCGATGGAGCGCCCGTCGCGGATGATGGTGACCGAGTCGGCGACCCGGCGGATCTCGTTGAGCTTGTGCGAGATGATGATCGAGGTCATGCCCTGTTCCTTCAACTGAAGGATCAGTTCGAGGAGTTTGCCGCTGTCCTCGTCGTTGAGCGCCGCCGTCGGCTCGTCGAGGATGAGCAGCTTCACCTTCTTGGAGAGCGCCTTGGCGATCTCCACGAGCTGCTGCTTGCCCACGCCGATGTCGGCGACGCGGGTCTCGGGGTGCTCGTCGAGCCCGACCCGGCGCAGCAGTTCACTGGCGTGCCTGAGGGTGTCGTTCCAGTTGATCAGTCCGCGCTTGGCGTGCTCGTTGCCGAGGAAGATGTTCTCCGCGATCGACAGGTACGGCACCAGCGCCAGCTCCTGGTGGATGATCACGATGCCGTGCTGTTCGCTCGCCCGGATGTCCTTGAACCGGCAGGTCTCTCCCTCGAAGAGGACCTCCCCCTCGTAACTGCCGTGCGGGTGGACTCCGGAGAGCACCTTCATCAGGGTCGACTTCCCGGCGCCGTTCTCCCCGCAGATGGCGTGGACCTCGCCCTGGCGGACGGTCAGCGTGACGTCCGACAGCGCTTTGACACCGGGAAAGGTCTTGACGATCGAGCGCATTTCCAGGACGGGTCCCGCCATGGTCGTGCCTTCCAATCCTTGATGGAGCCCGGTTAGTTGAGCTGGCCCTCGGTGTAGTAGCCGCCGCCGACCAGGACCTTCTCGTAGTTGGACTTGTCCACGCTGACCGGCTGGAGCAGGTAGGCGGGGACGACCTTGGCACCGTTGTCATAGGACTTGGTGTCGTTGACCTCGGGCTTCTTGTCGTTCAGGACCGCGTCGACCATCGAGGCGGCGACCTTGGCGAGTTCGCGCAGGTCCTTGAAGACGGTCTGGGTCTGCTGGCCCGCCTTGATCGACTTCACCGAGGCGATCTCGGCGTCCTGCCCGGTGACGACCGGCATGGCCTTGCTGCCGGAGCCGTAGCCGTCCGACTTCAGGGCGGACAGGATGCCGATGGAGATGCCGTCGTACGGCGAGAGCACCGCGTCGACCTTGGCGCTGCGGTAGCTGGAGGTGAGCAGGTCGTCCATGCGCTTCTGCGCGGTGCCGCCGTCCCAGCGCAGGGTGGTGACCTGGTTGAGGGCGGTCTGCTTGGAGCGGACGACGAGCTGGCCCTTGTCCATGTACGGCTTGAGGACCTTCATCGCGCCGTTGAAGAAGTACCGGGTGTTGTTGTCGTCGTTGGAGCCGGCGAACAGCTCGATGTTGAAGGGGCCCTTCTCGGAGCCGTCCTTGAGGCCGAGCTTCTCGGCGATGTAGCCGCCCTGCAGCTCGCCGACCTTCTCGTTGTCGAACGACGCGTAGTAGTCGACGTTCTCCGTGCCGAGGATGAGCCGGTCGTAGGAGATGACGGGGATGTCGGAGTCCTTGGCCTGCTGCAGGACGTTGCCGAGGGACTTGTTGTCGATCGCGGCCACGATGAGCGCGTCCACGCCCTGCGTGATCATGTTCTCGATCTGTGAGACCTGCTGGTCCGGGTCGTCCTCGCCGAAGACGAGCTTGGTCTTGAACCCCTTGGCCTTCAGTTCCTTCTCGACGTTGGCGCCGTCGGTGATCCAGCGCTCGGAGGACTTGGTCGGCATCGCGATGCCGACGGTGGCGCCGTCGCTGCCTCCCTTGTCCTCGTCGCTGCCGCCCTCGCTGTTCTGGCCGCAGGCGGTCAGCGTGAGGGCGAGCGAGGCGGCGGAGGCTATCGCGGCGAGTGCGGCTCTGCGGTTGCGCATGGTCATCATCCTTGATGTGAGGACTGGCTCGGCGAGGCAGGTGTGTGGGATTGTGCGCGGTCGTGTCGTCTTTTGAGAAGGGAGTTTCCGGAACGTTATGACGAGATCTCGAACCGGTTGAGCGCCCCCGGCAGCCGGGTGCCGAGCGGCGCCATGTCCCCGTCCGCCCCGTGCCGGGCGAGCAGATCGAGGGCCAGCCGGCCGCGCCGCACCCGCTCCTTGGCCGTGGCCAGCGTCAGTTCCCGCAGGTGGTGGCCGTACGGGTAGATGCCGGGCGCCTTGGAGAGACCGAACTTGAGATACAGCGGGGCACCGCGCCGGATCAGCTCGGCGACCTCGTACATCCGCACGTAGCCGCCGAGGTCGTCGGGAGCCTCGATGTACATGTCCATCGGAGCGGCCGAAACCCGCCGTATTTCGGTCAGGTGATCCAGCGTCAGGTCGCTGGGCACGTTGATGGAGTCGGCGCCGAGCCGCTCGTACACCGCGTACGAGGCGGGGTTGACCGGGCCGACGAGTGCCGAGAGCTTGAGCGTGGTGTCGGCGGGGAGGAGACCGGCGGCGCGGGCCCGGTGCAGCGTCCACAGCACGCCCTCGTCGGCGACGAGGAGGCACTTGACGCCCAGCTCGCTCGCCCGCACGGCGTCCTCGACGCAGCCGGCCACCGCGTCGTGGCCGCGTGCCCGCAGTCCGGCCCCGCGCGAGTCGGTCCGGGTGGAGCCGCCGATGTCCCAGGTGCCGCGCGGGCCGGTGAACAGGCAGAGTTCGATGTCGCGTTCGGCGGTGGCCTCGACCATCTCGGTGATCTCGGCGTCGGTCAGCATCCACACGCCGCTGCCCTGGCTGATCCGGTGGACCGGCACGTCCAGCCGCGAGGACTCCTTGAGCACCACCGCCAGCGCCTCCGGCCCCTCGCAGGAGGGGATCTCGGTGCGCCAGCGGCCACCGCCCGGGAAGGAGTGCGGCGAGGCGTCGGCGGGATCGGGGTCGGGCGCGGCCAGGCCGAGGGCGGTGAGGGCCTGCTCACCGGGCCTGCGTGCGGCGGCCGTGGCGGAAGGGTCGGTCACAAGCTGTCCTTAGTGTTCGGTATGTCGGACGAAGTTCGCGGCGGCGGGTGCGAGGGGCTGCGGGACACCGGACCGGGGCCGGGGGGAGCCGCCCGGTCCGGTGGGTGTACGCCGGTGCGGAGGCCGTCGGATCGCCCCCGCACCGGCGTACGGCTCAGGGGCGGGCGTCCGGGTGCAGCAGCACCTTGCCGACCTTCGGGTCGCCGGAACCCACCAGCTCGATGGCCTGCGAGAACTCCGAGAGCGGCAGTTCGTGCGTCACCAGCGGCCGCGGATCGAGCAGACCGGCCGCGAAGACCCGCACCGTGTGCGCCCAGGCGTCCGGCGGCGCCCCGAAGACGGTGTGCACTTCGAGCTGCCGTACGACCAGGTCGGTCGGGTCGAGGCCGTCGGCGCCCGGTGCCGGGATGCCGGTCAGCACCAGCCGGCCGCCCCGGCGCAGCAGCCCGGCCGCGGTGCGGGCGGCGTCCGCGGACCCGGCGGTCTCGATCACGACGTCGAAGTCGTCCGGGAGCGGCCGGTCCTTGGTACGGAAGTCGCCGGCGCCGAACTGCCGCGACAGCGCCTCCCGGTCCCCGCGCGTCCCGACCACCAGCAGCTCGGCCGGGGACGCGGCGCGCAGGAACTGCACGGCGAACATGCCGAGCGTGCCCGTGCCGACGACGGCGACCCGCTCACCGGGCCGGGCGTTCGCCTTCAGCGCGGCGGCGGCGATGCAGGCCGCGGGCTCCAGCAGCGCCGCGGCGGTGAGATCGGCGTCGTCGGGCAGGGCGTGCAGCAGCCGGGCGGGCAGGGTCAGCGTCGGGGCCATGGCGCCCGGCTGGGTGAACCCCGTCTCCTCGTACCCGGCGGTGCACAGCGTCGTCTCGCCCGCGTGGCAGCGGTCGCACACCTGGCAGTTGCGGAAGCCCTCGCCCACCACCTTCCGGCCGGCCAGCGCCCCGGGCACCCCGGCGCCGACCCGCTCCACCGTGCCGGACCACTCGTGCCCGGGGGTGAGCGGGTAACGCACGTACCCCTCGGGCCGGTTGCCCTGGTAGACCTCACGGTCGCTGCCGCAGATCCCGGCGGCGTGCACCCGCACCAGCGCCTCGCCGGGGCCGGGTTCGCGCGGCTCGTGCGGCACGAGCCGGTGCACCCCCGGCGCCTCGACGACGACCGAGCCGCTCATGCCCCGGTCCCCTTCGGCCTGCGCTGCTCCCAGCCCTCGGCCCACAGGTCGAACCGCGCCTGCTGCTGCGGGAACTCGGCCGCGGCGTCGGTGTCCAGCTCGACGCCGAGACCGGGCGCGTCGGAGAGGTGGAAGCACCCGTCCTCGGGGTTCACCTGCGGGGCGCCCTTCACCACCTTCTTGATCTCCGCGTCCGCGAAGTCGTTGAAGTGCTCCAGGATCTTGAAGTTCGGTGAGGTGAAGCCGACTTGGAGGGAGGCGGCGGTGAGCACGGACCCGCCGACGTTGTGCGGGGCGACCAGCGTGTAGTGCGTCTCGGCGGTCGCGGCCAGCTTCCGCGTCTCCCAGATGCCGCCGATGTGGCCGACGTCGGGCTGGATGACGTCCACCGACTGGTCCTCGAACAGCTCGCGGAACTCGATCCGGTCGTGGATGCGCTCACCGGTGGCGACCGGGATGTCGACCTTCTCGGCGACCTTCCTCAGCGCCTTCAGGTTCTCCGGCGGGACCGGTTCCTCCAGCCAGGCGGGCTTGAAGGGCGCCAGTTCGCGGGCGAGCCGGACGGCGGTGGAGGGCGAGAACCGGCCGTGCATCTCCAGCATCAGCTCGGCGTCCGGCCCGATGGCGTCGCGCACGGCCTCGATCAGCGACACGGCGTAGTTCGTCTGCTGCTGGTCCAGTTCGAAGTGCCCGGTGCCGAACGGGTCGATCTTCAGCGCCCGGTACCCGCGCTCCATGACCCCCTGCGCGGCCTTGTGGTACGCCTCCGGGGTCCGCTCGGTGGTGTACCAGCCGTTGGCGTAGGCCTTGACCTTGTCGGTGACCTTGCCGCCCAGCAGTTGCCAGACCGGGACGCCGAGGGCCTTGCCCTTGATGTCCCAGCACGCCATCTCGACGACGGCGATGCCCGACATCACGATCTCGCCCGCGCGGCCGTAGTCGCCGTACTTCATGCGGCGCACCAGGTCCTCGACAGCGAACGGGTCGGAACCCAGAATGTGGTTGGCCTCGGCCTCCTTCAGGTAGCCGAGGAGTGCGTCGGTGTGCCCCAGCATCCGGGTCTCGCCGACTCCGGTGATGCCCTCGTCGGTGTGCACCTGGACGTACGTCAGGTTGCGCCACGGCGTCCCGACCACGTGTGTGCTGATTCCGGTGATGCGCACGGCGGCTGCCCCTCGCTCTGTTCGATATTTCGGCACTCGTTCGAAATGCTGGCGTGACAGTAAGGACGGGGCGTGCGGAGTGTCAATGGGTCGGACACACAACGGTTTCGGCGATGCGGCGAACGGGGAGGAACCGCCACCGGGCGCTTCCCCACACAACTTTCACAGTGACCTCTAGGAACGCGCCCGTCCCGGAACTTAACCTTCCCGCGTCATGGACTACTGCCACCCGTGCCGACGGCACCTCAACGGCGCCCTCGCCTGCCCGGGCTGCGGCACGCCCGCCCACGAACTCCACGCCTCGGACGCCCATCTGACGGCGGGTGGGGGGACCGCACCGCCGTCCGTGGGCGAGGAGGACCGGGCGACGGCGGCCGACGAGGAGCCCCGGAGCGAGCCGCGGGACGACTCCGGCGAAGCCGCTGCCGGCAGTACCCCCGCCGGCCGCCGCGACCGCAGGGCCGCCGCCCATCGCAGGCGCCGCCGCCGGACCCTGCTCCTTGCCGCAGGCTTCGTCCTGGCCGCCGGGGGACTGAGCCTCGCCGAACTCGGCACGGACGCCCCGCACACCCCCGAGACGCCGGCCGCGGCGGGCGGCGAGACGACGGACGGCGGAGCGGCCCGCGAGGTGGGCGAAGCGTCGTCGATCCCGGCCGGCGACACCGCGGCGACGGTCCCGTCCTCGGGCACGCCGTCGTCCCCGAGCGCGTCGGCGCCGACAACGGTGTCGGGCTCCCCGTCGGACTCCCCGGACGCGACGAAGCCGGAATCGGCGCCCGAGTCCGACGCCTCCACCGCCCCCCGCCCCCCGACGCCGGGCACCACCCCACCGGCGGACCAGTCCCCGGACCCGTCCGCCCCCGACCCGGACGACGACCCGCCCCCGTCGACGACCCCCGCCCCGCCGGACTCCCCGGACCCGACCCCGACGGAGACGTGCGACCGGTTCCTGTGGTGGTGCACGTAGGGGTCAGGGACGGTGCGCCCGGGCGGTGCGCTCGGCGAGGTCCTCGTCCGTGACGGGGCGGACCACCCGGCAGGGCGCCCCCACCGCGACGGTCATCGGGGGAATGCTCCGGGTGACGACACTGCCGGCGCCGACGACCGACCCGTGTCCGATGCGAACGCCGGGCAGGACCACGGCGTTGCTGCCGATCCACACCCGGTCCTCGATCACGATCGGTTCCGAGAACCGTCCGAAGTCGGCTCGTCGTGACGGATGCACCGGATGCCCCGTCGTGGTCAGTGTCACGCTGGGCGCGATCATGACCCCGTCGCCTATGCGGATGTCCACGTCGTCGACGAAGGTCAGGTTCACGTTCCCGAAGAAGTCGTCGCCGATGAAGACGTTGCTGCCGAACCCCGCGTGGAACGGCGGCAACAGCACCGTGCGTTCGCCGACCGAGCCGAAGATCGCGACGAGGAGCGACCGGCGCCTCTCCGTCTCGCCCGGTGGTGTGTGGTTGTACTCGAAGATCTGCTCGGTGCGGCGTCGGTGCCCCTGGAAGGCGGCCTCCGACTCGGTGTAGACGAGCCCTTGGGCGATCCGGGCGAGGACTGCAGCCTCGTCGGCATCTGTCACAGCGGAACTCCCGTCGTCCGACCTCTCCCGCACCGTCCCCGCGCGCCCACGCCCGAACACGCGCCGTCCAGAGCCTACGTGCGTCGAACGGGGGCGGTGGGCCCTTTCCGGACACGGACCGTCCGGGGACCGCGGCGGGGCCGGCGAGCGTCACGGTCAGTCCTCGGGCGAGTCCTCCCCGACCATCAGCCGCAGCGCGTCCCGCAGCGCCACCCGCTCCCCCTCCGACAGCCCCGCCAGCGGCTCCCGCGCGAAGTGCAGTGACTCCCGCAGGCCCCGGGCCACCCGGCGCCCCTCCTCCGTCGCCGCCGCGACCTTGACCCGCCGGTCGCCGGGGTCGGGGCGGCGTTCGACCAGGCCGCGTGCCTCCAGGCGGTCCACGATGCCCGTGACGTTGGACGGCTCGCACCTCAGCTTCCGGGCCAGCTTCCGCATCGGCAGCGGCTCCAGCGACAGCAGGCTCAGCAGCTTGGCCTGTGCCCCGGTCAGGGCGCGTTCCGCCGCCGCGTCCTCGTAGTCCGCGTGGAAGCGCGCCACGACCTCGCCGATCAGCTCGACGACTTCGAGGGTGAGTGCGTCGGGGCGGCGGGTCGTGTCGCGTGGTGTGGCCATGCGATCCAGGGTACCCAGTTGTTTGACAACGTGAAATGTTCAGCCGCATGGTTGTTTCAGAACATGAAACATTCCGGGCGGCAACGCCTCGGTGAGCCCCAGGAAAGGCGCCCCATGACCGACTCCCCCGCACTCCCCACCGTCAATCGCGAATGGCACCTGGTCACCCGCCCGGTCGGCTGGCCCGAGCCCGAGGACTTCGCGCTCGTCGAGGCAGAGGTCCCGGCACCGGGCGACGGGCAGGTGCTGGTGCGCAACCTGTACGTCTCCGTCGACCCGTACATGCGCGGCCGCATGAGCGCCGCCAAGTCCTACGCCGCCCCCTACGAGCTGGGCAAGGTCATGCAGGGCGGCGCGGTCGGGGAGGTCGTCGCCTCCAACGCCGAGGGCATCGCCGTCGGCGACCACGTCCTGCACTTCCTCGGCTGGCGCGAGTACGCCGCCGTGGACGCGGCGAACGCCGTCAAGGTGGACCCGGACGCGGCGCCCCTGTCGACGTACCTGGGCGTGCTCGGCATGACGGGGCTCACCGCCTACGCCGGTCTGCTGCGCACGGCCGCCTTCAAGGAGGGCGACTCCGTCTTCGTCTCGGGCGCCGCCGGTGCCGTCGGCAGCCAGGTGGGGCAGATCGCGAAGCTCAAGGGCGCCTCCCGCGTCATCGGCTCGGCCGGCTCGGACGAGAAGGTCCGGCTGCTCCTCGACGAGTACGGCTTCGACGCCGCCTTCAACTACAAGGACGGCCCGGTGGGCGAGCAGCTCCGCGCCGCCGCCCCGGACGGTGTCGACGTCTACTTCGACAACGTCGGCGGCGACCACCTGGAGGCCGCCATCGGCTCCCTCAACCTGAACGGCCGCATCGCCGTCTGCGGCATGATCTCGGTCTACAACAACACCGAGCCCGCGCCCGGCCCGAAGAACCTCGCCCGCCTCATCCAGACCCGCGGCCGCATCGAGGGCTTCCTGGTCGGCGACCACTACGACCTCCAGCCGCGGTTCGTCGAGGAGGTCGGCCCCTGGGTCCGCGACGGCGAGCTGAAGTACCGCGAGACGGTCGTCGAGGGCATCGAGAACAACCTGGAGGCGTTCCTCGGCGTCCTGCGCGGCGACAACACCGGGAAGATGATCGTCAAGCTCTGACCCGCCGGGCGGGGCCGTCCGGCGGAAAGGGCGGGCTTCACGGGACTTCCGGCATGCGGTAGCGTCATTCCGAAATCCGTCGTGATCGTGGGCGCGAGTCACGGCGGACCGAGGAGGAAGACATCCCCATGCCCATCCAGCAGTCCGAAGTCCTCTACACCGCCGTCGCCACCGCCGAGAACGGCCGCGACGGCCGGGTCGCCACCGACGACGGCAAGCTCGACCTGGTCGTCAACCCGCCCAAGGAGATGGGCGGCAGCGGCGCGGGCACCAACCCGGAGCAGCTCTTCGCCGCCGGGTACAGCGCCTGCTTCCAGGGCGCGCTCGCCGTCGTGGCCCGCCAGGAGGGCGCCGACGTGTCCGGCTCCACCGTCACCGCGAAGGTCGGCATCGGCAAGAACGACGACGGGTTCGGGATCATCGTCGAGATCTCCGCCGAGATCCCGTCCGTCGACGCCGCCACCGCCCGGTCGCTGGTGGAGAAGGCCCACCAGGTCTGCCCGTACTCGAAGGCGACCCGCGGCAACATCACCGTCACGCTCGCCTGACCGGGAAGGTGCCGGCGCGCCGCCCGGTAGAGTTCCGCCCATGCGTGATCTTGGGGCGGGATTCGGTCATCTGCTGAAGGGCCAGCGCTGGGTGGCCCGGCACGGCCGGAGCTACGGCTTCGGACTCGTCCCGGGCCTGATCACCCTGGTGCTGTACGTGGGCGTACTGATCGCGCTCGCGCTGTGGGGCGGCGACTTCGTCGGCTGGGCGACCCCCTTCGCCGACGACTGGCCGGGCCCCTGGCTCGGGCTCTTCCGCGGCTTCCTCACCGCCGTGCTGTTCGCCCTCGCCCTGCTCCTGGCCGTCCTCACCTTCACCGCGGTCACCCTGCTGGTCGGCCAGCCCTTCTACGAGGCCCTCTCCGAACGGGTCGACCGCGACGTCTCCCCGGACGGCACCGCCCCCGAGTCCGACCTGCCGCTCTGGCGCGAGCTGTGGATCTCCGGCCGCGACAGCGTGCGCATCCTCGTCCGCGCCGCCGTCTGGGGCGTGCTGCTCTTCGCGCTCGGCTTCGTGCCGGTCGTCGGCCAGACCGTGGTCCCGGTGGTCGGCTTCTTCGTCACCGGCTTCTTCCTCACCGAGGAGCTGGCCGCCGTCGCACTCCAGCGCCGCGGCGTGGAACTGCGCGAGCGCCTCGCCCTGCTGCGCTCCCGGCGCATGCTGGTCTGGGGCTTCGGCACCCCGCTGGGCCTGGCCTTCCTGGTGCCCTTCGTCGCGGTGTTCCTGATGCCGGGCGCGGTCGCCGGCGCCACGCTCCTCGCCCGCGAACTGCTGGGCGAGGAGACCCGCGACGGCGCCGAGGAGCCGTCCGAAGGCGGTACGGCCGACGCCGCGGTCAGCCCCGGTCCGGACCCGCGGCACTGACCGCCACGGCGACGATCGCCCGCGTCTGCGCCACGATGTCCAGCCGCTCGCGCACGAACTCCGGGTCGGTGACCGCCCCCGTCGCCGGATCGGTGTTCCCGGGCCCGAACCGCAGCACCGGCGTGTGCACGTGCCCGCCCGGCAGCGTGCCGTGCAGCCCGAGCCGGTCCCGCAGCAGCGTCGCGCGGTAGGCGATCTCGTTGGAGAGGTAGTTCCCGCCGCCGCCCTCCCGGGCCGTCGAACCGGGCGTGGGCCCGTCCGGCCGCACGACCGGCTCGGTGCCTCCCGCCGGGATCTCCGTCACCCCCGTGTTGTCGTACACGGGGAAGCGGCCGGTGTCCGCGGCCGTGATCGCCGCGTACGGCAGGGTGGTCGTCGTCCACTGCGGCTGCGAGGCCGGATCGGCCACCGGGACCGTCTCCGTGCGGGAGACGTTCTCGTTGTCGGGGAAGCCGCCCCGCCACGCCCCGTTGGTCCGCTCCACGTCGAACCGTCCCACCCGGCCCTGGCTCACGGTGGTGAACAGGTCCGCCCGCGGCAGATACGGCCGCAGCGCCCGCTCCACCGCCCCTTCGGCGAAGTCCCGCCAGCGCACCGGGAACACGGCCGTCTCCACCCGCGCGGGACCGTCCGCGGTGTCGATCACAGTGCCGTCCAGGGCGAGCGCGACGGCCCCGGACGGGTTGGAGATCCGGATGTCCCGGTCCAGGGTGAACGGGTCGAAACCGGTGAGCAGCACCCGTTTCACGCCCTTGTGCGTCCCCTCGCGGTGCGCCCGCGGAGGCAGGCGCAGATCGGCCTGCCCGCGCGAGGTGCGCTCCAACTCCTCCAGCAATTTCGCCCGTTGAGTACCACTCAGTCCGAACTCCGGGTTCCAGGACCGCAGTTCACGCGTCATGCCGAGCCGCGCCCAGTACAGCGGCCGGTCGTCGTCCCGGCTGAGGTCCCCGCGGGCCGGTCCGCGCCCCTGCGCCCGGTCCACCGCCCTGCGCCACAGCGCCGCGCCCTCGCGTGCCACGACGGCACGCGCCTCGCGGACGGACCCGGTCCGCGCGAGCCCCCGGGCGAACGCCGGTGTCACCGCGTCGAATCCGGAGCGCCGCAGGATCTCCCGGGGCACCGGGCCGTCCAGCCGCCGCTCCTCGACGGTGGGCGCGGTGCCGGTGCCGGTGCCGGTGCCGGCCGCCGGGGGTGCCGCCGTCGCCGCCGTGGGCGCCGCGAGCCCCGCCACCAGGGCCAGTCCGAGTACGCCGATCCGAACACGCAGGGGAGTCAAGGGAGTCCAGGTCCTTCCGTCGCCGTGGGGTGCTGCCGGAGGCGGAAGTATCCCGTGACGGGAGGGGCGCGCGCCACGGTGCGTGGGCGGCCGGGGCGCGGCCGCTTGTGAAGGGTTCGTACGGACTCCTGGGCCGGCACCCGATCACGGAACGCCGGAACACCACGGCGATTACCGTCGGACCCGGGCCGCCCGCGAGCGCGCCCCGGGAGCAGCCCCGGCCCGGAACCTGACGGCCGGGCCGGGGCTCGGCCCTCGGCGCCCCCTAGCGCACCGAGAAGCCGTACACCGTCTCCGAGCGGAACACCTCGCCCGGCCGCAGCACCGTGCTCGGGAACGCGGGACGGTTCGGCGAGTCGGGGAAGTGCTGCGTCTCCAGCGCGACACCGTCACCGGGGGCGAAGGGCTCGCCCAGGTGGTCGGCGGTGTACACCTGCAGGCCGGGCTCGGTCGTCGCCACCGTGAGCACCCGCCCCGACGCCGGGTCGTACAGCTCGGCGACTTCCTCGGCGGCGCCGGTCACGCCCTTGTCGAGGACGAAGTTGTGGTCGTAACCCGAGCCGATCTTGCGTGCCCGCCGGAAGTCGAAGCGCGTGCCCGTCACGTCCTGGAGGCCGCCCGTCGGGATCAGACCGGCGTCGACCGGCGTGATCCGGGAGGCGGCCACCCGCAGTTCGTGCCCGCCCGTGTGCCCCGAGCCGCCCAGGTTGAAGTAGCTGTGGTTGGTCGGGTTGAGCACCGTCGGCGCGTCGGTGACCGCCTCGTACACGATCCGCAGTGCGCCCGACCCGTCCAGCGTGTACGTCGCCGACATCTCCAGACGCCCCGGGAAGCCCTCCTCGCCGTGCGGGGAGACCCGGTTCAGCCGGACGCCGTCCGGGACCGCCGTGACGTCCCACACGCGCTTGTCGAAGCCCCGCTCGCCGCCGTGCAGCACGTTCGGCCCCTCGTTGGCCGCCAGTGCGTACGTCCGCCCGTCCAGCGGGAAGCGCCCGCCCGCGATCCGGTTGGCGTACCGCCCCACGAGCGCGCCGAAGTACGGCTCCGGGTGTGTCACGTAGCCGTCCAGGTCCGCGAACCCCAGCACCACGTCGGCGGTGTTGCCGTCCCGGTCCGGGACCTCGGCCGACTGCACGATCCCGCCGTACGACAGGACCCGTACCCGTACGCCGGACCGCTCCAGCGTCCAGCGGTGTACCGGGGTGCCGTCGGAAAGTGTGCCGAAGAGTTCGCTCATGTGCGGAACTCTAGGTCATCCCAGGTCAGGACCGCTCACGGCGACTTCGCGGTGACCGCGCGGTACGCGATCTCCGCCAGCCGGGCCTGGCCGTCGACACTCGGGTGGAACCAGTCCCAGCGGCTCAACTGCTCCGTGCCGAACCGGTACGCGTGCACCGCGCCGTCGTCCGTGCGGCACCGGCGGTCCTTCGCGCAGACCTCCCGCAGCACCTCGTTGTAGTCCGCCACCCGGTCGCGCACCGCGTTGCGCCGCGACGTCGCCGCCGCGTCCAGGGAGTCCGCGTCGCCCAGCATCGACGGGCAGATGCCCAGCTTCCACACCTGCTTGCCCAGCGGGCTGGTGCGCCCCTGGGACCACAGCCGCTTCAGGTCCGGGATGCTGGACACGTACACCTGCGCCTTGGGCAGCTTCTCGCGCAGGGTGGTCATCGCCTCCTCGAACTGCGCCCGGAAGTCCGCCACCGGCGTCATCGCCGAGGCCGAGGACCGGCACGCGTCGTTCGCCCCCGCCATCACCGCCACCAGCTCCGGCCGGCGCTTCGCCGCCCGCGTCACCTGGCCGGTCAGGTCCGCCATCCGGGCGCCGGTGACCGCGTAGTTCCAGCTCCGGTCGGCCGCGTCCGCCTTCCCCAGCAGCCGTACGGCGAGCGAGTCGACCTTCGCGCTGCTGCCCGTCGCCCACGACACCTCCGGGCAGTCCGACAGCACCGCACAGGCGTCGAAGCCGCGCGTGATGGAATCGCCCACGGCGGCCACCGACTTGGGGCTGGTGTCCCAGACGGGGGCCGTCTTCGCCCGCTTCGACGCGCCGGCGGACGGCGCGGCCGAGTCGCCGCCCGCGGTGTCGCAGCCCGCCGCGCCCAGGGCGGCGGCGGTCAGCACGGCGAGCGCGGCACACGCCCGGCGACGCCCGTACCGCGTCGCCCGGTCCGTCCCTCGGCCCATTCCGGTCCACCCCTCGCCTCGTGCCTCCAACGTGCTCAACCCATGACACCCCGCGAGGGTTCCCGGGGGCGGCGATGCAACGGCTCACACCCGTACAAGCGTCCTGCCGGGTGAATGGCGGCGTTTTGTCGGCGGCGGGACCGACGGTACGTCACACTCCTTGCCCCGTCGCACGGTAGCCTCGCCATGAACGTGGCCCGCGTGGCCACGGCCGTTCCACCCGTTCCGAGATGTCCCGCTCAGCCCGGAGGTTCCGGTGACGACACGTGGAGTCCTGTACGTGCACTCCGCGCCGCGCGCGCTCTGCCCGCACGTCGAGTGGGCCATCGCGGGGGTGCTCGGCACCCGCGTCGGCCTGGACTGGATCCGGCAGCCCGCCGCCCCCGGCACCTGGCGCTCGGAGTTCTCCTGGCAGGGGCAGTCCGGCATCGCGTCCAAACTCGCCTCCGCACTGCGCGGCTGGCAGCTACTGCGCTTCGAGGTCACCGCGGAACCCTCCGCGGGCGTCGAGGGCGAGCGCTACAGCTGCACCCCCGACCTCGGCATCTTCCACGCCGTCACCGGCATCCACGGCGACATCATGATCCCCGAGGACCGGCTGCGCGCCGCCCTGGTCCGCTCCCAGCGCGGCGAGACCGACCTGGAGTCGGACATCGCCAAGCTCCTCGGCAAGCCCTGGGACGACGAACTGGAGCCCTTCCGCCACGCGGGCGAGGGCGCCCCGGTCCGCTGGCTGCACCAGGTGGTCTGAGACGGGCCCCCACGCACGCAACGAGCCGCACCCCTCACCTGCGAGGAAGGCCCCCACCGACCGCGGTCGGTGGGGGCCTTCCTCGTACGCGTCCGGGCCGCTCAGACCGTCCGGAACGCGAGGACGACGTTGTGGCCGCCGAAGCCGAACGAGTCGTTCAGCGCGGCGATGCGGCCCTCGACCGGCAGCTTGCGGGCCTCGCCGCGGACGATGTCCGCGTGGGCCGCGGCCTCCGGGTCGAGGTTCTCGACGTTGATGGTCGGCGGCGCCACCCGGTGGTACAGGGCGAGGACGGTTGCCACGGACTCCACGCCGCCCGCGCCACCGAGGAGGTGACCGGTCATCGACTTGGTGGCGGAGACCGCCATGTGGTCGACGTCGTCGCCGAGGACCTTGCGCAGCGCCTTCAGCTCGGCGATGTCACCGGCCGGCGTCGAGGTGGCGTGCGCGTTGACGTGCACGATCTCGGCCGGGTCCAGGTCGGTGTGGTCCAGCAGGTTCTGCAGGGCGGCCGAGATGCCGCGGCCCTCCGGCTCCGGCTGCACGATGTCGTGGCTGTCGGCGGAGATGCCCTGGCCGACCGCCTCCGCGTAGACGCGGGCACCGCGCGCGGCGGCGTGCTCGGCGGACTCCAGGACGACGACGCCGGCGCCCTCGCCGAGGACGAAGCCGTCACGGGCCGCGTCGAAGGGGCGCGAGGCACCCTGCGGGTCGTCGTTGTTCTTGGACATCGCCATCATGTTGCCGAACGCGGCGATGGGCAGCGGGTGGATCGCCGCCTCCGTGCCGCCCGCGACGACGACGTCGGCGCGGCCCGTGCGGATCATCTCGATGGCGTAGCCGATCGCCTCGGCGCCCGACGCGCAGGCGGAGACCGGCGTGTGCACGCCCGCGCGGGCGCCCACGGCCAGGCCCACGTTGGCCGAGGGGCCGTTCGGCATGAGCATGGGGACGGTGTGCGGGGAGACGCGGCGGACGCCCTTCTCCTTGAGCACGTCGTACTGGTCGAGCAGCGTGGTCACACCGCCGATGCCGGAGGCGATGACCGCGCCCAGCCGGTCGGGGTCGACATGGGCGGCGCCGTCCTCGGCGGGGCTCTCGCCCGCCTTGCCGACGTACCCGGCGTCCTTCCAGGCCTCCTGCGCGGCGATCAGCGCGAACTGCGCCGAGCGGTCCAGCCGGCGGGCCTGCGGCCGCGGGATGACCTCGGAGGGGTCGACGGCGGCCGGGGCGGCGATGCGGACCGCCTGGTCGGCGGCCCACTCCTGCTCCAGGGGCTTGGCACCGGACTTGCCGGCGACCAGACCCTCCCAGGTCGAGGCTGCGTCGCCACCCAGCGGTGTGGTTGCGCCGATACCGGTGACGACCACGGTGCGATTGGTCGAGCTCACGGGAATTCTTTCTCCAACGGGATACGGGATTCGTACGGCGCCACCGCCGGGCGGCGGGGCAGTCTGCCCGGATCTGCCCGATACCCGGGGTATGCCCGAGTATCGGCGGATCAGGCCTGGTGGTCGAGGATGTACTTCGTCGCGTCGCCGACGGTCTTGAGGTTCTTGACGTCCTCGTCCGGGATCTTGACGTCGAAGCGCTCTTCGGCGGCGACGACGACCTCGACCATGGACAGGGAGTCGACGTCCAGGTCGTCGGTGAAGGACTTGTCCGTCTGGACGTCCTCAACCGGGATGCCGGCGATCTCGTTCACGATGTCCGCGAGACCGGCGACGATCTCTTCCTGAGTGGCGGCCATGATGGCGCTCCTTCTTTGTTGTCCAGAGGGTGTGGCGGCCCGCCGCGTCGCGACGGGTGTTGCTGCTCTCCCTGCCGGACCGCGTGATCCGGCACGGAGTGCCTAGGGGAGGGTAACGACCGTCGCGGCGTAGACGAGACCCGCCCCGAAGCCGATGACGAGCGCGGTGTCACCGCTCTTCGCGTCACCCGTCGCCAGGAGCCGCTCCATCGCGAGCGGGATCGAGGCGGCCGAGGTGTTGCCGGTGGTGCGGATGTCACGGGCGACCGTGACGTGCTCCGGCAGCTTCAGCGTCTTCACCATCGAGTCGATGATCCGCACGTTGGCCTGGTGCGGGATGAAGACGTCCAGGTCGTCCGGGCTGATCCCGGCCGCGTCCAGCGCCTGCTGAGCGACCTTCGCCATCTCGAACACGGCCCAGCGGAACACCGCCTGGCCCTCCTGCGTGATCGCGGGGAACTTGACGTTGCCGTCGCTGTCGAGCGGGAGCCCGGAGACGTCGCCGCCGCGGAAACGGTCCCAGGGGATCGTCTGCTTGATCGTTCCGGCCTTGTCGCCCTCCGAGCCCCAGACCGTCGGGCCGATCGCCGGTTCGCGCGAGGGGCCGACCACGACCGCGCCCGCTCCGTCGCCGAACAGGAAGGCCGTGGCCCGGTCCTCCAGGTCGGTCAGGTCGGACAGCCGCTCCACGCCGATCACGAGGACGTACTCCGCCGAGCCCTCGACGACCATCCCCTTGGCCAGGGTCAGGCCGTAGCCGAAGCCCGCGCAGCCGGCCGAGATGTCGAAGGCCGCGGCCTTGTCCGTGCCGAGGCGGTCGGCGATCTCGGTGGCGATGGCCGGGGTCTGGCTGAAGTGCGACACGGTGGAGACGACCACGGCGCCGATCTGCGAGGAGTCGATCCCGGCGTCGGCGAGCGCCTTGCCGGAGGCCTCCACGGACATCGCCGCGACGGTCTCCTCGGGGCCGGCCCAGTGCCGGGTCTCGATGCCGGAGCGCGAGCGGATCCACTCGTCGGACGAGTCGATCTTCTCGAGGATCACCTCGTTCGGCACCACGCGGGTCGGACGGTAACCGCCGACGCCGACGATGCGCGCGTACGGGGCGCCCTTGCTGGGCTTGATCTTCGACATGCTCTCGCGCTCCTTGTCAGGCCTGGGTGTGCTCGGCGACGAGCTCGCGGGCCGCGTCGAGGTCGGCGGGGGACTTCAGGGCCAGCGTCCTCACGCCGGGCAGCGCCCGCTTGGCCAGTCCGGTCAGCGTGCCGCCCGGGCACACCTCGATCAGCGCGGTGACGCCCAGTTCCTTGAACGTCTCCATGCACAGGTCCCAGCGGACCGGGTTGGCGACCTGGCCGACCAGTCGCGCCAGCACCTCGGTGCCGGAGGCAACGGTCCGCCCGTCCTTGTTGGAGACGTACGTCACCTTCGGGTCGGACGGCGTCAGCGACTTCGCGGCCTCGGCGAGCTCGTCCACCGCGGGCGCCATGTGGTGCGTGTGGAACGCGCCGGCCACCTTGAGCGGGACGACCTTGCGGACGCCCTCGGGCTTGTCGTCGTTGAGCGCGGCAAGCTGTTCCATGGTGCCCGCTGCCACGACCTGACCGGCGCCGTTCACGTTGGCCGGGGTCAGGCCGAGCTTCTCCAGGTGCGCCACGCTCACCTCGGGATCGCCCCCGAGCAGCGCCGACATGCCGGTCTCGGTGACCGCGGCGGCCTCGGCCATGGCCAGGCCCCGACGGCGTACGAGGGTGAGCGCGGCGGTGTCGTCGAGGACGCCCGCGAAGGCGGCGGCGGTGATCTCGCCGACGCTGTGGCCCGCGACCACACCGGGGGCGAACCCGGGAGCGTCACCGAGTGCCGTGGCGGAGAGGAGACCGGCGGCGACCAGCAGCGGCTGGGCCACGGACGTGTCACGGATCTCGTCCGCGTCGGCCTTGGTGCCGAAGTGGGCGAGATCGAGTCCGATGGCGTCGGACCACCCAGCGACGCGGTCCGCGGCGCCGGGAAGGTCGAGCCAGTCAGTCAGGAAGCCGGGCGTCTGGGCGCCCTGGCCGGGAGCGACGAGTACGAGCACACTCACACTCTCTCTTGAGGACGGCCGCGACCGCCCGTGGGGACAGGGACGAAGAACGGGAGCGGGTTTTGTGGAACCCGTACAAAATGCTAGAGCTGCGGATCTCCATCGGCCAGACGCCCCAGGATGAGCGCGATCCGCAGTGTGAACGCAGACCGTACATCAGAGGGTGACCATCCGGTGACGTCAGTCACACGTCGGAGCCGGTAGCGCACGGTGTTCGGGTGAACGAAGAGCATCCGGGCGGCGCCCTCCAGACTGCTCGCCTGTTCGAGGTAGACGCTGAGCGTCTCCAGGAGAGCCGCACCCGCCTCCTCCAGCGGTCTGTAGATCTCCTCCACCAACTGCTCGCGGGCCGAGGGGTCGGAGGCGATCGCGCGCTCCGGCAGCAGATCGTCGGCGAGCACCGGGCGCGGGGCGTCCTGCCAGGCCGTGCACGCCTTGAGCCCGGCCGCGGCGGCCTGTGCGGACCGGGTCGCGGCCAGCAGGTCCGGCACCACGGGACCGGCGACCACCGGACCCGGCGCGAACGGTCCGATCAGCGACTTCGCCACCGCCAGCGGATCGTTGCGGCCTCCGGCGATCACCACCAGGCGGTCCCCGAGCACCCCGGTCAGCACCTGGAGCTTGGCGTGCCGGGCCGCCCGCCGGATCGCCTCCACGGTCAGCTCGGAGTCCCCGTCGGGCGCGGTGCCCAGCACGACGCACACGTGCTCGGGCGAGTTCCACCCCAGCGCGGCGGCGCGCGACACGGCGCCCTCGTCGGCCTCGCCGCTGAGCACGGCGTTCACCACCAGCGACTCCAGCCGCGCGTCCCAGGCACCGCGTGCCTCGGCGGCCTGCGCGTACACCTGGGCCGTCGCGAAGGCGATCTCCCGCGCGTACACGAGCAGCGCCTCGCGCAGCACGGACTCGTCGCCGGGGGCGGCGACCTCGTCGATCGCGGACTCCATCACCTCGATGGTGGTCCGCACCATCTCCACGGTCTGCCGCAGCGTGATCGCGCGGGTCAGCTCGCGCGGCGCGGTGCCGAAGACGTCGGTGGAGATCGCCTGGGGCGCGTCCGGCCGCCGGAACCACTCGGTGAACGCGGCGATGCCGGCCTGTGCGACCAGCCCGATCCAGGAACGGTTCTCCGGTGGCATCGCCCGGTACCACGGCAGCGTCTCGTCCATGCGCGCGATGGCCTGCGCGGCGAGCGATCCGGAGGACTGCTCCAGCCGCTTCAGGGTCGCGGTGTGCGGGTGTGCGGGCTGGGCGGGGGCGTCGGGCTTGCCGGTTTCGGGTTCGGGCACGGGGACAAGACTGCCTTATCGGGACGGCCGGGTGTGTCGCCGGGGCTACCGTGAACGACGTGATGGACGTACGCCGCGCCGACGAGCGCTATCCGGGCGGTGATCCGGCAGCAGGGATCACCTCCCGCCACGCCTTCTCCTTCGGCCCCCACTACGACCCCGGCAACCTGCGCTTCGGCGCCCTGCTGGCCTGCAACGAGGAGCGCCTGGCCCCCGGCGCGGGCTTCGACGAGCACCCGCACAGCCACACGGAGATCGTCACGTGGGTGGTGGAGGGCGAGCTGACCCACCGCGACAGCACCGGCCGCGAGACGGTGGTCCGCGCCGGGGACGTGCAGCGCCTCAGCTCGGCGGGCGGCGTCCGCCACGTCGAGCGCAACGACGCCGCCGTCCCCCTCACCTTCGTCCAGATGTGGCTGGCCCCGCGCGAGAGCGGCGGCGACCCCGCCTACGAGATCGTCCGCGGCATCGCCGACTCCACCCCGTACGCCGTCCCGGAGGCGGGCGCCGTGCTCCACGTGCGCCGCCTGGCCGCGGGGGAGCGGACGGCGGTGCCGGACGGGGCGCACGTGTACGCGCACGTGGTGCGGGGCGAGGTGACACTGGGCGGGGAGACGCTGGGCCCGGGCGACGCGGCGCGCGTCACGGACGCCGCGGGCGTGGAGGCGGCGGCGGTGACGCGGGCCGAGGTACTGCTGTGGGAGATGGCCTAGGACCTGCTGCGTGCCTCCGCCAGCACCGCGTCCGTGAACGGCGGCCACGCCTCGACCGCCCACGGTCCGAAGGGCCGGTCGGTCAGCGCCACGCAGGCGAGTCCCGCGTCCGGGTCGGTCCACAGGAAGGTGCCGGACTGGCCGAAGTGGCCGAAGGTGCGCGGCGAGGACGAGGCGCCCGTCCAGTGCGGGGACTTGCCGTCGCGGATCTCGAAGCCGAGGCCCCAGTCGTTGGGGTTCTGGTGGCCGTAGCCCGGCAGGACGCCCTTGGTGCCCGGGTACTGGACCGTCATCGCCTCGGCGACCGTGCGCGGGTCGAGCAGCCGGGGCGCCTGCACCTCGGCGGCGAACCGGAGCAGGTCCTCGACCGTGGACACGCCGTCCTTGGCCGGGGACCCCGCCAGTGAGGTGGACGTCATGCCCAGCGGCTCCAGCACCGCCTGCCGCGCGTACTCGGCGAACGGCATGCCCGCCGCCTCGGCGATGTGGTCGCCGAGCTGCTCGAAACCGGCGTTGGAGTACAGCCGGCGCTCCCCGGGCGGGGCGGTCGTCCGGTGCTCGTCGAAGGCCAGGCCCGAGGTGTGCGCGAGCAGGTGACGGACCGTCGCCCCGGGCGGCCCGGCGGGCTCCTCCAGCTCGATCGCGCCCTCCTCGTACGCGACGAGCGCCGCGTACGCCGCGAGCGGCTTGGTGACCGACGCGAGGGGGAAGCGGTGCGCGGCCGGGCCGTGGGTGCCCAGCACGGTGCCGTCGGCACGTACGACGCCCGCCGCGGCGGTGGGTACCGGCCAGTTCTCGATCGACGCGAGGCTGTTCAAGGACATGGCGTCGAGCCTAACTGGCTCCAACAAAAGCTGCTGATCATGAGGCTGTCGGCCTCTTGGCTCGTATGTCTGGGCACGGGAGAACGTCAGTCGCGGCCGTGGATCGTGTCGGATGAACTGTGGTCGCTGATCGAGCCGTTGCTGCCGAAGACGTCCCGCGCCTGGGCGGCCAAGGCCTCGCGGCCTGGCTGTACGCCCGCCGCAGGGCCGCTCTGGAGCGCTGGTTCACCGATACGGGGCTTTCCGTGCCGTTTACGCTGTGCCCGTCGGCCACCGACCCGGCGACCGCCCGTGAGTGGCTCACCTGGACGAGGGCCGGCCTCGAGGGCCTGTGCTCGGGGGAGCCCGGAGCGTCCTGGCCGCAGCACCGACACCTGCCATGACCGCGAAGTCGCCCCGGGGCGCGTGCGGTCTCGGCTGAAGCTGGGGATCGGCGACGACCGCGCGGGCTGAGACCGGTCAGGGCAGATCGCACGACGTGCGGGGACCTTGCGGTGTGGTCGTCAGGTGTCGAACCGACCGCGTGCACGCTCGATGTGTCCGAGGTACTGGTGGGTCCAGCCGCAGATGGCGTCGACCGTGGTGCGCAGGGCCCGGCCCGGCTCGGTGAGGGTGTACTCGACCTTCGGCGGCACGGTGGGGTGCACCTTCCGGTCGACCAGACCGTTGCGTTCCAGCATGCGGAGGTTCTGGGTGAGCATCTTGTGGCTGACGCCCTCGACCTCGTTCCGCAACTCGCTGAAGCGCAGGGTGCGTTCGCCGAGTGCCTCGATGATCAGGAGCGCCCACTTGTTGGCGACGTCCGAGAAGATCTCCCGCGCCAGGGAGTCCGCGCGCCGCAGATCGGCGTTCTCGGGCAGATCCTTGAGCAGTTGCTTGGTCACCATCAGGTTCCTCAGTCACCGAAAAGTGCGTTCTTCCAGGTCGACGTTCACTCTCTTACAGTTCCCGAGTAACCACAAGCGAGCAACAACCGGAAAGGTGAGCACCATGGCCACCGTTGATGTCTTCAATCACCACGTGCCGGCCGAGAGCGAGTTCGGCTACTCACAGGCGATCAAGTCCGGGGACCTGATCCATGTCTCGGGACAGCTCGCTTTCGACGTGGCGGGCGAGTTCCTCCACGCGGGCGACTTCGCCGCCCAGCTCGAGCAGACCTACGCCAACATGGACAAAATCCTGAACCACTACGGCGCCACCCGGAACCAGGTCGTCTCGCAGACCCTGTACGTGGTGAACCTGGGGCAGAACGCCGATGCGGCAGCGGAGGGCAACCGGGAGTACTTCGGCGACCACCGCCCGGCCAGCACGGTCCTGGGCGTCACTGAACTGACCTTGCCCGGCCAGGTCATCGAGATCAGCTTCGTCATCGACACGAAGCTGCCCGCTTGAGGTCCCCTCCCCGCACGCGACGGCTCTTCGAGGTGCTCGGCCCGCCGGACGGAGGTCCAGGTCTTCTGCTCGTCGTCGAACGTGCAGGAGTCCAGGCCCGGCATTGGGCGACGACGGTGTGCTCGGGCAGCCCCTCGGTCGGTGAGACCGGACGCCCCAGTGCTTCGGCGGGCGGACGCGGTGGGGTGGGGCCCGCTCGTCGCGGCGGGGGATCACCGGCCGGCCGGACGTCTCGGCGACGTGCACGAGCTGACCCGGGGCGGTGGTGTGTACCAGCCGAGGTGGACCAGCTCGTCGCGGCCGGCGAAACGAGGCAGGAGGCCTCTTCCATGGCGCGCAGGTGGATCGGACAGTCCAGTAAGCGGCTCACAGGTACAGCCGCATCGAGGGGGTCGTGTCGCGCGTGAAGCCCATCGACGCGTACAGGGGCTCGGCGTCGGGGGAGGCGGTGAGCATGACGTGCCCGGCCCCCCGCTCGCGGAACCACGCCAGCAGCTCGGCCATGCACGCCCGCGCGTACCCGCGACGCCGGGCGCCGGGGTCGGTGGCGACGCTGAAGACGTACCCGAGCAGCCCTCCCGGCCTGCCCGGCCCGCCGATCCGGTACTCCAGCGTGCCCACCACCAGCGCCGCCAGCGCGCCCGGCCGCCCGGGGTGGTCGACCACGAACGCCGCGAAGTCCCCGTCCGGATCGGCCAGTCTCGTCCGCAGGCCGGGCAGCGACCCGGCCTGCCAGTCGGTGGACGCGTCGGGGTCCATGGAGGCGATCATCACCTGACGCAGGCGGAGCACTTCCGCCGCGTCCTCGGCCACGGCACGGCGTACGGAACTCATGCCCGGCACGGTAGTGAGCGGCGCGGTCGGGTGTCCCGCTCTTTTCCGCCGGAGGTGCTTGCCTGGAGTGCACTCCAAGGTCATAGCGTTGAGGCCATGACGGTGATGCAGACCACGGCCGGGGCGCTCGCGCCGAACGCCACCAGAACGGACATCTGCTCCGCCCTGCCCCCGCGGCACCCGCGCCCCGACGGGCAGGACCGCTACACGATCAGCGAGGTCGTCGCCTTCACCGGCCTGACGGCCCACACGCTGCGCTGGTATGAGCGGATCGGCCTGATGCCCCACGTCGACCGCTCGCACACCGGGCAGCGCCGCTACCGCAACCGCGACCTGGACTGGCTCGACTTCGTCGGCAAGCTGCGCCTGACCGGCATGCCGGTCGCCGACATGGTCCGGTACGCGGAGCTGGTCCGTGAGGGCGAGAGCACCTATCCCGACCGGCGGGACCTGCTGGAGTCCACCCGGCGCGACGTGCTGACGCGGATCGCCGAACTGCAGGACACCCTCGCCGTACTCGACCGGAAGATCAGCTTCTACGGCGACGCCGCACACACCCGTGAAGGAGAAGCGAACCGATGACGGACAGCAGGATCCCGACGGCCCGGCTCGGCGACGGCGGCCCCGAGGTGGGCGTCCAGGGCCTGGGCTGCATGGGCATGAGCTTCGCCTACGGCCCCACGGACACCGACGCCTCCCGGGCCACCCTGGAGCGGGCGCTGGAACTGGGGGTGACGCTCTACGACACGGCCGACGCCTACGGCGCGGGGGAGAACGAGCGGTTCCTGGCACCGTTCTTCAGGGCCCACCGCGACGAGGTCGTCGTCGCCACCAAGTTCGCGCTGTCCATACCGCCGGACGACCCGGCCCGGCGCATCGTCCGCAACGACGCCCCGTACGTCCGCGAGGCCGTCGAGGCGAGCCTGCGCCGCCTGGACCTGGACGTCATCGACCTCTACTACATGCACCGGCGCGACGTGAACGTGCCGATCGAGGAGACCGTCGGCGTCATGGCCGAGCTGGTGCGCGAGGGCAAGGTCAAGCACCTCGGGCTGAGCGAGGTGACGGGCGGCGAGCTGCGGGCCGCGCAGGCCGTGCACCCGATCGCCGCCGTGCAGTCGGAGTGGTCGCTGTTCAGCCGGGACATCGAGGCGGGCGTGGTGCCGGCCGCCCGCGAACTGGGCGTGGCCCTCGTCCCGTACTCCCCGCTCGGCCGGGGATTCCTCACCGGCTCCTTCGCCGACGCCGAACAGGACCTCACGGACGACGACTTCCGTCGTCAGCAGCCCCGTTTCACCGGTGCCAACGCGGCGGCCAACGCGGCCCTCCTGGCGCCGGTCCGCAGTGTCGCCGAGGCCCACGGTGCCACCCTCGGCCAGATCGCCCTGGCCTGGGTCCAGCAGCGGGCCCGGGTGCACGGCCTGCCGGTCGTTCCGATCCCGGGCACGCGCAAGCCGGCGCGGGTGGCGGAGAACACGGCGGCGACCGGGATCGTCCTGACGCAGGACGAGCTGTCCCTGCTGGAGCCGATCGCGCAGAAGGTCGCGGGCGACCGCTACGCGGACATGACGTTCACGTCTGCCGGACGGGAGTAGCAGAAGAGACCCCGAAGGGCCCGGCAGACGCTCAAAGCTGCGCCAGCAGCTCCGCCTTCTTCGAGGAGAACTCCTCGTCCGTCACCAGCCCCTGCTGATGCAGCTCCCCCAGGTGCCGTATGCGCTCGGCGATGTCGGCGGGATCACGCCGGGGTGCCGGCACCGGAACCGGAACCGGGGTGCCCGCCCCCCGCTCCCGCACCGCGGCCAGCACCGCCGCGGCGAACGGCAGCGACTCGTGCACCAGCCCGTACCCGAGCCCGAACACGACCGCCGCCGGATCCTGGTCGGCCTGGGGGACGGCGGGGACGGAGGGGACGGCGGGAGCGGCGGGGACGGCCGGCGGCGCCGCGTCGCGCGGCAGCAGCCGCAGGTACCCGTCGAACATCTCCGGGGACCGCCACTCCACCCCGCCCAGGTCGGCGACCGGGAAACTCTGGTCGCCGGCCTTCCACTTCGCCGAGGACGCGCCCGTCCAGAACCACCGGAAGGACACCGCCTCCCCGTCGAAGGAGGCCTTCCCGTCGTACGCCTTGAAGTGCAGGGGTGCCTTCGGCGGGGCCACCAGGTAGCGCTCGGTCTTGCCGGTCTCGGTCAGCAGCGCCCGCAGCTCGTCGGCGTAGTACTCCGCGAGCGTCTCCCGTTCGGCGGGCAGCACCAGCCGGTAGGGGTCGCCGCTCTCCTTGAGCTGACCCGCCGCCGCCTCGATCAGCGGATCGGCGCCCGCACGCGGCTGCACGCGCAGCACGACGGTGCCGCGCCTGCCGGGCGTGAGCGTCACGCCCTCGATCGCCTCCAGGGGCACGCGGCGTTCCCCCAGGGCCTGGAACAGCTTGGGTGTCCGAATCCCCCGTTCGTAACGGATGAGCACGGAGTCGGACTCGAACTCCCAGGCGGCATGAAATCCGGCCAGTACGTCACCCATGCGGCTCATCGTATGCGGCACGAGCCTCTCCGTCCCCTCCCCGTGCAAACCGGAGTTTCTGCGCCTCTACGCGCGTCCGGCCGCCGTCGCCACGGACAAATCCGCCCGGCATGTGTCGTCCTCGTCGGCGCAGGCCACCGTGCGGTATGCGCCAACGCCGATCCCCGCGAAGTTCCGCAGGCTGTCCGTACCGGGGACGAAGTACCCGCTGTGTCCCCGGGCGTCCCGTGCCGACAGTACCCGCGCCCCGAAGGCGGCGGACACCGGATCGGCGCCGTGCCCGAGGCCGCCGACCTCCACGTACGGCACGTCCTGGATCCAGTCGTCGGCGTCCCGCATCGCCCACACGCGGGCGGAGGTGTCCAGGCGGGCGGCGCTGTCGGCGCGCATGCCGGGGCTGCCGGCCACCGCTATGTCGGTCACCCGGGCGGGCAGCGCGTCGGCGGCCAGGCCGCACACCACCGAGCCGTAGCTGTGGCAGAACAGGGAGACGGGGGCCTTGCCGGGCAGCGCGCGCACCAGGGCGTTCAGCCGTACGGCGCCGCGGGCGGCGCGGTTGGCCGTGGCCGCCTCCATGCCGAGGCCGCTGGGGGAGGTGTAGTCGGCCCAGGCGATCACGGCCGTGCCGGTGCCGGGGCTCGCCGCGCGCTCGGCCGCGTACAGCGACTCGGCCATGCCGGCGGGCGCCGAGTACCGCTTGCGGTCGGTGCGCTGGTAGGTGAGCAGTTCGGTGTCCACGCCGGGCACGACGACCGAGACGCGGTCGGCGCGGTCCAGGTCCCCGAAGACCTCGGCGACCTTGCCCGAGCCCGCGGGGTCGAAGGCGAGGACGTGCCGGCCGGACCCGAGCAGCGACTCGTAGCTGCGCACCTTCCGGGCCGCCTCGCGCTGCCCGGCGGGGGAGAGGCGCTTGTCGTGCACGCGGGCGCGCTCCACCGACCGCGCCTGCCGCAGCGCGGCGCGGTTGGCGGCGTAGCGCAGGGGGACGGGGGCGCCGTTCATGTTGCCGACGGCCAGCGGGTAGCGGCGGGCCAGGCTCGTGCGCTGCCACGCGGTGAGCGAGGCGAAGAAGCGGGCCAGCCGGGCGGGTGCCGCGTGCGCGTCCGGCAGTCGTCGTCCGTCGATCCGGCCGTGCTCCCAGGCCTTGACCGACGCTTCGAGGGCGGTGGGGCCCCGCTGGTCGCGCAGGGCGGTCCAGCCGGTGGTCGCCAGCATCACGAACACGACGGCCAGGGCGAGCAGGACGCGCCAGACGTTCAACTGCGGGGAGGTGTCGAAGGAAGTCACTGGGAGGACACACTAGGAGAACGGGCCGGTCTCGCGTGAATCCAGTGACACGGATCACGTTTCGGTGCGCCGCCAGTCCCCGGTGAGCGCCGGTGACACGTGCTCCAGGTACGCGGCCGTCAGGTCCCGCAGGGCCGCGAGCCCGGCGTCGTCGCGCCCCGACCAGATCCGCTCGGTGACCCGCATCACGGCGCCGAAGACGGCCACGACCACACGGGGGCGCGGGTCCTGGTCGATGTCCAGTCCCTCGCGGTCGGCGACGACGCGGGCGATCCGCTCCTCCAGCTCCGTCGCGCGCCGCAGATGGGCGGCGAGCAGCGCGGGCGTCGACTCGATCACCCGGTAGAAGCGCATGTGCAGCTCCAGCGGGACCACCTGCTCGACGGCCTCGCCGATGGTGTCCCAGCTCGCCGCGAGGGCCAGGCGCAGCGCGTCCAGCGGTGCCTCCCCGGGCGGACGCGCCCGCACGGCGTCGACGAAGTGCTCCTCCACGAGCCGTGCCGCGAAGAACGCGGCGTCCTCCTTGGAGGTGAAGTAGCGGAAGAAGGTGCGCTGGGAGACGTCGGCGGCCTCGGCGATGTCGTCGACCGTCGTCTCCTCGTAGCCGCGCTCGGTGAACAGTCCGAGGGCGGAGCGCAGCAGCAGCTCCCGGGTGCGCTGCTTCTTGAGTTCGCGCAGGCCCGGGCGGGAGACCGTGGGTGCGGTCTCCGGCGGCGCCGACGTGCCGGCCACCTTCAAAAGTGCTCTCCTTCGTACGGTTTCCCCAGTTCAGGGTATATGGGGGATGTCTTGTCAGTTACTGACTCGTGATTTGGTTTGTCAACTGTCAGCGGCTGTCATTAACCTCATCGGTATGACTAGTCAGACCACGCTCGGCAAGCTGGGGCCGGGTGACCGCGCCCCCGCGGATTCGGCGCCCGCCAAGGGATGGCGCGGCCATCCGTGGGTCACTCTCGTCACCGTCGCGGTCGGGGTCATGATGGTGGCCCTGGACGGCACCATCGTGGCGATCGCCAACCCGGCGATCCAGGACGACCTGAAGGCCAGCCTCGCGGACGTCCAGTGGATCACCAACGCCTACTTCCTCGCCCTCGCGGTCTCGCTGATCACGGCGGGCAAGCTCGGTGACCGCTTCGGCCACCGGCAGACCTTCCTCATCGGCGTGGCGGGCTTCGCCGCCGCCTCCGGCGCCATCGGACTGTCGGGCAGCATCACGGCGGTCATCGTCTTCCGTGTCTTCCAGGGCCTGTTCGGCGCGCTGCTGATGCCGGCCGCGCTCGGCCTGCTGCGGGCCACCTTCCCGGCCGAGAAGCTCAACATGGCCCTCGGTATCTGGGGCATGGTCATCGGCGCCTCCACCGCGGGCGGCCCGATCCTCGGCGGCGTGCTGGTCGAGCACGTCAACTGGCAGTCCGTCTTCTTCATCAACGTGCCGGTGGGCGTCCTCGCCCTCGTGCTCGGTGTCACGATCCTGCTGGACCACCGGGCCGAGAACGCGCCGCGCTCCTTCGACGTCGTCGGGATCGTCCTGCTGTCGGTCTCGATGTTCGCGCTCGTCTGGGCGCTGATCAAGGCCGCCGACTGGGGCTGGGGCTCCGGCCAGACCTGGCTGTACATCGGCGCCTCCGTGGTGGGCTTCGCCCTCTTCTCCTTCTGGGAGACCAGGGTCCGGGAACCGCTGATCCCGCTGGCGATGTTCCGCTCGGTGGCACTGTCGGCCGGTGTGGTCCTGATGGTCCTGATGGCCATCGCCTTCCTGGGCGGTCTGTTCTTCGTCACCTTCTACCTGCAGAACGTCCACGGCATGAGCCCGGTCGACGCCGGTCTGCACCTGCTGCCGCTCACCGGCATGATGATCGTCGCCTCGCCGCTGGCCGGTGCGATGATCACCAGGTTCGGCCCGCGCATCCCGCTGGTGGGCGGCATGGCGTTCACCGCGGTCGCCATGTTCGGCATCTCGACGCTGGAGACGGACTCCGGCAGCGGCGTCATGTCGCTCTGGTTCGCCGTGCTGGGCCTCGGTCTCGCACCCGTCATGGTCGGCGCCACCGAAGTCATCGTCGGCAACGCCCCGTTGGAGCTCTCGGGTGTGGCCGGCGGCCTCCAGCAGGCGGCGATGCAGATCGGCGGCAGCCTCGGCACGGCCGTGCTGGGTGCCGTGATGGCCTCCAAGGTCGACAACGACCTGGCGGGCAACTGGGCGGACGCGGGACTTCCCGAACTGACGCCGGAACAGGCTCACCAGGCATCCGAGGCGGTCCGGGTCGGCGTCCCGCCGGTGCCCGAGGGGACCCCGGCCCAGGTCGCCGGGAAGATCACGGAGGTCGCCCACGAGACGTTCATCTCCGGCATGGGTCTGGCCTCGCTCGTCGCCGCCGGGGTCGCGGTCGTGGCGGTGTGCGTCGCCTTCCTCACCAAGCGCGGCGAGAACGCGGACGCGGGGGCGGGCATGGGCCACATCTGAGTCCCAGGGCGGCGGCGCGCACGCGGCAGGTCCGAAGCAGGCATGACTCCCCACTCGCGGGTACCCGAACTCCACGAGGAGTCGAGGGAGTTGAAGATGGCGAGCTTCGGACAGGGATCGCGCAGGCACCCCCGCTCACGTGGCCGGACGTGGTCACGGACCGGGCCGGACCGCGCGACGCTCGCGGTGGTCGGAGTCGTCTGCGCGGTCGCCGGCTTCTTCGCGCTGGGCATCGTGCTCGGCCCAGCGGCGATCGTCTGCGGATGGTTCGCGATGGGCCGTAGCTGGACGGGGCCCCGCCCGGTGCCGGCCGTGGTCGCCGTGGCCCTGGGCGGCATCGACACGCTCCTGGCACTCGTCGCGCTCGTCGGAGCGACGGCGCCGGGCCAGGGGATGTTCTAGCCGCAGCGCGGCATCACCCGCCGCCCGCGCACGGCGTTCCCGCGCGGCTCACCCGCACATGGCTCACCCCCGCCCGCGACGGGCGGGGGTGAGCCATGTGCGGTCCGGACCGGGCCGTGGCTACGCGTCCCCGCCGGCCGCCCCCGGGTCCGCCGCCGTCACGTCGAGCAGCCGGTAGCGGTCGACCGCCTGCTTCAGCACCGACCGGTCCACCTTGCCCTCCCGGGCCAGCTCGCTCAGCACGGCCACGACGACCGACTCGGCGTCGATGTGGAAGAACCGCCGCGCCGCCCCGCGCGTGTCCGCGAACCCGAACCCGTCGGCGCCCAGCGACTGGTACGTCCCCGGCACCCACCGCGCGATCTGGTCCGGCACCGACCGCATCCAGTCGGACACCGCCACGAACGGCCCCTGCGCACCCGCCAGCTTCCGCGTCACGTACGGCACCTGCTGCTCCTCCTCCGGGTGCAGCAGGTTGTGCTCCTCGCACGCCACGGCCTCGCGCCGCAGCTCGTTCCAGGAGGTCGCCGACCAGACGTCGGCGCGCACGTTCCACTCCTCGGCGAGGATGCGCTGCGCCTCCACGGCCCACGGCACCGCGACGCCCGAGGCCATGATCTGCGCCGGGACCGAGCCGCCCGTGCCCTCGCTGAAGCGGTGGATGCCCTTGAGGATGCCCTCGACGTCCACGTTCTCGGGCTCGGCCGGGTGCCGGATGGGCTCGTTGTAGACGGTGAGGTAGTAGAAGACGTCCTCGCCGTGCGGGTGCTGCTCGTCCCCGCCGTACATCCGGCGCAGGCCGTCCTTGACGATGTGCGCGATCTCGAAACCGAACGCCGGGTCGTACGCCACGCACGCCGGGTTGGTCGAGGCGAGGAGCTGCGAGTGCCCGTCGGCGTGCTGGAGGCCCTCACCGGTCAGGGTCGTGCGCCCCGCGGTCGCGCCCAGCACGAAACCGCGCGCCAGTTGGTCGCCCATCTGCCAGAACTGGTCGCCGGTGCGCTGGAAACCGAACATCGAGTAGAAGACGTACACCGGGACGAGCGGCTCGCCGTGCGTGGCGTACGCCGAGCCGGCCGCGATCAGCGAGGCCGTGCAGCCCGCCTCGGAGATGCCGTCGTGCAGCATCTGCCCGTTCGGCGCCTCCTTGTAGGCGAGCAGCAGGTCCCGGTCCACGGACTCGTACTGCTGCCCGAGCGGGTTGTAGATCTTCGCACTCGGGAAGAAGGAGTCCATGCCGAACGTGCGGTACTCGTCCGGTGCGATCAGCACGAACCGCTTGCCGATCTCCTTGTCCCGCATGAGGTCCTTGAGTAGACGCACAAAGGCCATCGTCGTCGCGATGGACTGCTGGCCCGACCCCTTCTTCACGGTCGCGTACGCCTTGTCGTCCGGCAGTGCCAGCGGCTTCGACCGCACCACCCGGGTCGGCACGTACCCGCCGCAGGCCAGGCGCCGGTCGTGCATGTACTGCATCTCCTCGGTGTCCCGGCCCGGGTGGTAGTACGGCGGCGGGCCGGACTCCAGCTCCTTGTCGGAGATCGGCAGGTGCAGCCGGTCGCGGAAGCGCTTGAGGTCGTCGACCGTCAGCTTCTTCATCTGGTGCGTGGCGTTGCGGCCCTCGAAGTTCGGGCCCAGCGTCCAGCCCTTGACCGTCTTGGCCAGGATCACCGTCGGCTGGCCCTTGTGCTCCAGGGCCGCCTTGTACGCCGCGTAGATCTTCCGGTGGTCGTGGCCGCCGCGCCCCAGGTGCTGGATCTGCTGGTCGGTCATGTTCTCGACCATCTTGCGCAGCCGGTGGTCGTCGCCGAAGAAGTGCTCGCGGATGTAGGCGCCGGACTCGGTGGCGTAGGTCTGGAACTGGCCGTCCGGGGTGGTGTTCATGCGGTTGACCAGCACGCCGTCGCGGTCCTGGGCGAGCAGCGGATCCCAGGTGCGGTCCCAGACCAGCTTGATCACGTTCCAGCCGGCGCCCCGGAAGACCGACTCCAGCTCCTGGATGATCTTCCCGTTGCCGCGCACCGGGCCGTCCAGGCGCTGCAGGTTGCAGTTGACCACGAAGGTCAGGTTGTCCAGGCCCTCCCGCGCGGCGATCGACAACTGGCCCAGCGACTCCGGCTCGTCCATCTCCCCGTCGCCGAGGAAGGCCCACACGTGCGACCGGGAGGTGTCCGCGATCCCGCGCGCGTGCATGTAGCGGTTCATCCGCGCCTGGAAGATCGCGCCGATCGGGCCGAGGCCCATGGAGACCGTCGGGAACTCCCAGAAGTCCGGCATCGACCGCGGGTGCGGGTACGAGGACAGCATGTACGGCGCCTTGGACTTCTCCTGCCGGAAGCCGTCCAGGTGCCGCTCGCTCAGCCGGTCGAGCAGGTACGCGCGCGCGTAGATGCCGGGGGACGCGTGCCCCTGGAAGAAGACCTGGTCGCCGCCGTCGCCCTCGTCCTTGCCCCGGAAGAAGTGGTTGAAGCCCACGTCGTACAGCGAGGCGGAGGAGGCGAAGGTCGCGATGTGGCCGCCGACGCCGATACCGGGCCGCTGCGCGCGCGAGACCATCACCGCGGCGTTCCAGCGGGTGGCGTTGAGGATCTTGCGCTCGATCTCCTCGTTGCCGGGGAAGAACGGCTCGCTCTTGGTCGGGATGGTGTTGACGTAGTCCGTGCTGCGCATCTCGGGCACGGCCACGCGCTGCTCGCGGGCGCGCTCGATCAGCCGCAGCATCAGGTACCGGGCCCGCTCCCGGCCGCGCTCGTCGAGGGCGGCGTCGAGGGAGTCGAGCCACTCCTGGGTTTCCTCGGGGTCGAAGTCAGGAACCTGACTCGGAAGGCCGCCAATGATGATCGGACTGCGATCACTGCGATCGGATGCGGAAGCCACGCTGTTCCTTCGCTGTCGGAGGGCCGTTGTTCCGGGTGTCCTTCCCGGGTGTCCCGGGTGTCCTTCCCGGGTCTCTGCGCCGATTCCCCCGCCGGAGCCCCATCGTCCACCTCGCGGGGGCAATCGTCATCTGTACCGTGGGGTAACCGGTTCTCCCACGAGAATCGGGGGCACGTTCATTCGAGTTTCGTACCCACGCATGGTTCCCAAATACGCAAACGGGGCAGATAGGTGTGGTGTACGTCACCTTCGAGCTGGGCGGCGCGGCTGGAGTTGCGGCGACACGGCCGGGATCGTCACCGTTTCGGCGGTCCCAGACGCCGGGTACTTGCGCGATCCGTCCCGCCCGTGTGGACTACGGCCAGGCTTCGCGCACGCGCGAGGCCCCGGAACATCTACCGAACATGATCAGGAGGCAACCCGTGAGCGCGACCGCGGACCACGCGGAGGAGCGGACGAACCCTGCCGCCAGGCTGGGTTTCCAGCCCGGGCAGGTGGTCCAGGAGATCGGCTACGACGACGACGTCGACCAGGAGCTCCGCGAGGCCATTGAGAGCGCCGTCGAGGGCGAGCTGATGGACGAGGACTACGAGGACGTGGCCGATGCCGTCGTGCTGTGGTTCCGTGACGACGACGGCGACCTGACGGATGCGCTGGTGGATGCCACCACGTACATCGAAGAGGGCGGGTCGATCCTCCTTCTCACGCCGAAGACCGGCCGTGACGGTTACGTCGAGGCCAGTGACATCTCGGAGGCCTCCACGACCGCCGGACTGACGGCGTCCAAGAGCGTCAGCGTCGGCAAGGACTGGAGCGGCAGCCGGCTGGCGACGCCCAAGGCCGCCAAGTCCAAGCGGTAGCCCTCCGGGCTCCCGCTTCCGAGCGGACCCCGGACGGGCCGGCGGCCGACCGCCGTCGGCCCGTCCGCGAGGCCGCGGCCGTCCCTGCGTAGGGTGTTTCCAGCGAACCACCCACGGACGACTTCCTGCGGAAGGGACGAACGGGACATGACGATCCAGGTCGGCGACAAGGCCCCCGACTTCGAACTGAAGGACAACCACGGCGCGACGGTCCGGCTGTCCGACTTCCGCGGCCGCAAGAACGTCGTGCTGCTCTTCTACCCCTTCGCCTTCACCGGTGTGTGCACGGGCGAGCTGTGCGAGGTGCGCGACAACCTGCCGCAGTTCTCCGACCGGGACACCCAGGTGCTCGCCGTCTCCAACGACTCCATCCACACCCTGCGCGTCTTCGCCGAGCAGGAGGGCCTGGAGTACCCGCTGCTCTCCGACTTCTGGCCGCACGGCAACGTCTCGCGCGCCTACGGCGTCTTCGACGAGGACAAGGGCTGCGCCGTCCGCGGCACCTTCATCATCGACCAGGAGGGCGTCGTGCGCTGGACCGTGGTCAACGGTCTGCCGGACGCCCGCGACCTGAGCGCGTACGTGAAGGCGCTCGACACCCTGTGAGCGGCGCCCGCCGCCGACACCACGTGACGGGTCGGCGGCGGGGACTGCGGGGCGCGGGAACCCGTCACTAGGATCGACTCGTTGATCCGACATCCACGCACTACGGGGCATCCCGCCCCTGGACACCAATGGAGGACTCGTGGGAGTCAGCCTCAGCAAGGGCGGCAACGTATCGCTGACCAAGGAGGCCCCCGGCCTGACCGCGGTCATCGTCGGTCTGGGGTGGGACATCCGCACCACGACCGGTACCGACTTCGACCTGGACGCCAGCGCGCTGCTGCTGAACAGCTCCGGCAAGGTCGCCAGTGACGCGCACTTCGTCTTCTTCAACAACCTGAAGAGCCCGGACGGCTCGGTCGAGCACACCGGTGACAACCTCACCGGTGAGGGTGAGGGCGACGACGAGCAGATCAAGATCAACCTCGCGACCGTCCCGGCCGACATCGAGAAGATCGTCTTCCCGGTCTCGATCTACGACGCCGAGAACCGCCAGCAGTCCTTCGGTCAGGTCCGCAACGCGTTCATCCGCGTCGTCAACCAGGCCGGCGAGGCCGAGATCGCCCGGTACGACCTGAGCGAGGACGCCTCCACGGAGACCGCCATGGTCTTCGGCGAGCTGTACCGGCACGGCGCGGAGTGGAAGTTCCGGGCCATCGGCCAGGGCTACGCCTCCGGCCTGCGCGGCATCGCGCAGGACTTCGGCGTCAACGTCTGAGCACCTGAGCAATCTGAGCACCTGAGCGGCCGGCGTCCGAGGGGCGCAGCGGCCGGGGACGACGGCCCCGATCGTCCGGCGGGGCCACGGTCTCGACACGTCCGGCGCCGCACGGTTTACGTGCGGCGCCGGACGCGCAGGAAACCCAAGAACCATCACCCGGGGAGGGACCATCATCATGGGCGTCACGCTTGCCAAGGGCGGCAACGTCTCCCTGTCCAAGGTCGCACCGAACCTCACGCAGGTACTGGTCGGGCTCGGCTGGGACGCGCGTTCCACCACCGGAGCACCCTTCGACCTCGACGCGAGCGCGCTCGTGTGCAGCGGCGGACGGGTGCTCGGCGACGAGTGGTTCGTCTTCTACAACCAGCTCACGAGCCCGGACGGCTCCATCGAGCACACCGGCGACAACCTCACCGGCGAGGGCGAGGGCGACGACGAGTCGCTGCTGATCGATCTCTCCCGGGTGCCCGCCCACTGCGACAAGATCGTCTTCCCGGTCTCGATCCACATGGCCGACGAGCGCGGCCAGACCTTCGGCCAGGTCAGCAACGCCTTCATCCGGGTCGTCAACCAGGCCGACGGCCAGGAGCTGGCCCGCTACGACCTCAGCGAGGACGCCTCCACCGAGACCGCGATGATCTTCGGCGAGCTCTACCGCTACCAGGGCGAGTGGAAGTTCCGTGCAGTGGGGCAGGGGTACGCGTCGGGGCTCCGTGGTATCGCTCTAGACTTCGGAGTCAACGTTTCGTAAAGCCGAGTACGGCGCGGGGGAGCCCCGTACACACACGATTGGGTAGCCAGTGCTTCTGAAAACCTTCGGCTGGTCGTTCGCGGTCACCGCGCTCGGCCTGGTCGCAGCGGTCTTCTACGGGGGGTGGACCGCTTTCGGCATCGTGGCGATCCTTTCCATCCTGGAGATCTCGCTGTCCTTCGACAACGCGGTGGTCAACGCCGGGATCCTGAAGAAGATGAATGCCTTCTGGCAGAAGATCTTCCTCACCATCGGCATCCTCATCGCCGTGTTCGGCATGCGCCTGGTCTTCCCGGTCGTCATCGTCGCCATCAGCGCCCAGCTCGGACCGATCGAGGCCGTCGACCTCGCCCTCACCGACAAGGACCGCTACCAGGAACTGGTGACCGACGCCCACCCGTCGATCGCCGCCTTCGGCGGCATGTTCCTGCTGATGATCTTCCTGGACTTCATCTTCGAGGACCGGGACATCAAGTGGCTGGCCTGGCTGGAGCGCCCGCTGGCCAAGCTCGGCAAGGTCGACATGCTGTCGGTCTGCATCGCCCTGGTCGTCCTGCTCGTCTCCGCGCTCACCTTCGGCGCCCACGCCCACCAGCACGGCGGCGCCCACGCGGACAAGGCGGAGACCGTCCTGCTGGCCGGTATCGCGGGACTGATCACCTACATGATCGTCGGCGGTCTCTCCGGCTACTTCGAGGACAAACTCGAAGAGGAGGAGGAACGCGAGCACGAGGAGGAGGAACGGGCCGCCCGCACCGGCAAGCCCAAGTCGGCCGTCAAACTGGCGGGCAAGGCCGCGTTCTTCATGTTCCTCTACCTGGAGGTCCTGGACGCGTCGTTCTCCTTCGACGGCGTCATCGGCGCCTTCGCCATCACCAACTCGAAGGCGGAGGTCTCCTCCGGGGTGTGACCCCTGACTCCGGGCCGGCGCGCGCTCCCGGTGCGCCCGTGCCCCGGGTGTGAACCCGGCCCGGACGAGGAACGCTCTGAGCGGGGCGGCCGACGAGGACGACTCCTCGGGGCCGCCCCGTCGGCGGTGACGAGAAGGTGGGGCGGGAATGGGCTTCTTGGACGGGCTGTGGCGAGGCCGCGAGTCCGAGTTCGACTCGGGCAGCGCGGCGACCAACTCCATCCAGCTCACCAAACGGCACAGCCAGGTCTCCCTGACCAAGCAGGGCGCGGCGACCGGCAACCTCCGCGTCAACCTCTCCTGGCGGATGCGGACCTCCGACATCTCGGGCGTCCAGCGCGAGAGCCTGCTGCGGCATCCCTTCAAGGCCCTCAAACCCCCCGAGGTCGTGGGCCACAGCCAGAGCATGGTCAACGTCGACCTCGACCTCGGCTGCCTCTACGAACTGATGGACGGCACCCGCGGGGTGGTCCAGCCGCTCGGCGGCTTCCTGGGCGAGGTGAACGCCCCGCCCTACGTCAAGCTCAGCGGTGACGACCGCTTCGGTTCGGCCTCCGGCGAGACGCTCTACATCAACCTCGACCACAAGGACGCCATCAAGCGCCTGCTGCTCTTCGCCTACATCTACGACCAGACCCCCGCCTTCGACCGGACGCACGCCGTCGTCACGCTCTACCCGAGCAACGGCCCCCGCATCGAGATCGGCCTCGACGAGCGCCACCCGCAGGCCCGGTCCTGCGCCGTGGTGATGATCGAGAACGTCAAGGACGAGATCCTCGTCCGCCGCGAGGTGAAGTTCGTCTACGGCTTCCAGGGCGAACTGGACCGGCTCTACGGCTGGGGACTGCAGTGGGGCCGGGGGCACAAGAGCAAGGCGTAACGCCGGACCCGGGACCGCGCCCGAGGTGCCGGACGCCTACCGGCCCACGAACTGCGGTCCCTGCGGGGGCAGCCGGAAGTCCGGGTCGGGCGCCTGGGTGACCGGCTGCGGATAGCCGTACCCCGACTGCGCCCCGGCGGCCCCGGCCGCGGCGGGTGCCTGCGGATACCCGTACCCCGGCCGGGCGGCGGGCGGCTGGGGGTAGCCGTACGCGGGCCGGGCGGCCGGCGGCTGGGGGTAGCCGTATCCGGGCTGCGCGGGCACGCCGGTGGGCTGCTCGGGCGGCAGCGGCCGCGAGACGTCGGGCAGGGGCTGCACCGCCGTCGGCTCGTCGGGACCGGTCACCGGGGGAGCGGCCACGGACGGCGCCGGTGCGGACTGGGCGGGCGTGGGCGGGCCGGGAGTGGACTGGGACGGAGCGGAGGGCGCGGGAGCGGGGGCGGGCGCGGTTGGCTCGGGACCCGGGGCCGCCATGGGATCGTCCGCCCCCTCCGACTCGTCCACCGAGATGCCGAAGTCGGTCGCCAGGCCCTTGAGTCCGTTGGAGTAGCCCTCGCCCAGCGCCCGGAACTTCCAGCCCTCTCCGCGCCGGTACAGCTCGCCGCAGATCAGCGCCGTCTCCTCGCCCGTCTCCGGCTTGACGTCGAAGTGGGCCAGCGGTTCCGCGTCGCCCGCCGCCGCGTCGTACAGCAGGATGCGCAGCGACGCGGCCCGGTCGAAGGCGGCGCCGTCCGCCGAGGCGACCAGCAGGATGCGGCTCACGGAGGGCTCGACGCCGGCGAGGTCCGTCTGGATCGTGTCGGTCAGGCCCTCGGCCACCCGCTTCTTGCCGAGCCGCCAGACCTGGCCGGAGGGATGCCGGGGCTGGTTGTAGAAGACGAAGTCCTCGTCGGACCGCACGCGCCCGTCCGTCCCGAGCAGCAGCGCGGAGGCGTCCACGTCGGGGACCCCCTGCCCGGGGGCCCAGCGCAGCACGGCGCGTACCGTGGTGGCTTGCAGTGGGACGTTCGACCCCTTCAGCATCGCGTGCGTCATGCCGTCATCCTGCCCTCTCCGTCCTGGTCACGACAACGCGGGGGCGGGTACGCGGGACGAGCGCGCGTGCCCCGGGTCGCCGCCGCCGACACGGCGGGGTTACCTGGAATTCATGCCCGGTGGGAACCTCCGACATGGATACGTACGTACTATTACCGGCCACCTTTCGGCGGTTCACAGGTTGCCCAGACACCACGGGGGAGTTCAGATGCGTCATTTCGGACAGATGGCCCCTGAAGTGCGGAAGCGGCTCTTCCATCAGGAGCCCTGTTCGTTCACGGCCGACTCCCCGGCCCGGCTGCTGTCCGCGGCGCTGGGTGCCACCCTCTACAGCCCGGCCACCCGGCCGAACCTCGCCGGCGACATCCTGAAGCAGGGCGCGCGCGGGGTGGTGTCGATGGTCCTGTGCCTGGAGGACTCGATCGACGACGCCGAGGTGCCGTTCGGCGAGGCGAACCTCGTCCGCCATCTCACGGACCTGGCGGAACGTTCCGGCGACGGCGTCCCCCTGCTGTTCGTCCGGGTCCGCACCCCCGAGCAGATACCCGACCTCGTACGGCGCCTGGGCCCCGCCGTGCGACTGCTGTCCGGGTTCGTGCTGCCGAAGTTCACCGAGGAACGCGGCGTGCCCTTCCTGGAGGCGCTCACCGCCGCCGAGGCCGCCACCGGCCGCAGGCTCTTCGCCATGCCCGTGCTGGAGTCCCCGGACCTGCTCTACCGCGAGTCCCGGGTGCAGACGCTGGAGGGGATCTTCCGCGCGGTCGACAAGTACCGCGACCGCGTGCTCGCCCTGCGGCTCGGCGTGACCGACTTCTGCTCCTCCTACGGGCTGCGCAGAGGCCCCGACATGACGGCCTACGACGTGCAGATCGTCGCCTCCGTGATCGCCGACGTGGTGAACATGCTCGCCCGCGCCGACGGCACCGGCTTCACGGTGACCGGGCCCGTGTGGGAGTACTTCCGCGTCCAGGAGCGCATGTTCAAACCGCAACTGCGCCAGAGCCCCTTCCTCGAGGGGCAGGCCGTCGAACTGCGCCAGAAGCTCATCGAGCACTCGATGGACGGACTGCTGCGCGAGATCTCCCTCGACCGGGCCAACGGCCTGCTGGGCAAGACCTGCATCCACCCCTCGCACGTGCTCCCCGTGCACGCGCTGTCCGTCGTCAGCCACGAGGAGTTCAGCGACGCCCAGGACATCCTGCGGCCCGAACGCTGCGGCGGGGGCGTGATGAGGTCGGCCTACACCAACAAGATGAACGAGGTGAAGCCCCACCGCGCCTGGGCCGAGCGGACCCTGCTGCGCGCCGAGGTCTTCGGGGTGGCGAACGAGGACATCGGCTTCGTGGAACTGCTCGCCGCCGGCCTGTCCGACTGACCGCCGGGCGACCGGACGCAAGCTGACCGCCGGGCGACCGGACGCCAGCGATCCATGACCGACGCCGGGCGCACGCCGCGGCGCACGACGGGAGGCACGAGTACATGACCGACAGGGCGCACGCCGCGCACGCCGTGGGCGACGAGGCCGGAGTCTGGTCCGGCACCTGGGTCGCCGAGCGGCTCGGCGTCGAACTCACCGGCGACGAGGCGCTGACCGGCCTGCTGGGGCTCGCCCTGCGCCGCAACCCCAAGCGGGCGCACCTGCTCGTCTCCCACGTGCTCGGCAAGCACGTCCCCCAGTCGCCCTCCGTCGTCTACGGCCACGGCGTCGCCCTCGGCCGGCGCGTGCGCGACCTGCTCGGCGCCGACGCGGCCGCCCGCGCGGTCGTCCTCGGCTACGCGGAGACCGCCACCGGACTGGGCCACTCCGTCGCCGACGGCCTGGGCACCGCCCCGTACCTGCACTCCACCCGCCGCGCGGTCCCCGGGGTCGCCCGCGCGGGCGGCTTCGAGGAGTCCCACTCGCACGCGACCTCCCACCTCCTGCTGCCCGAGGACCCGGCCCTGCTGGCCGGGGACGGCCCGCTGGTCCTGGTCGACGACGAGTTCTCCACCGGCAACACGGTGCTCAACACCGTCCGCGCCCTGCACGAGCGCTACCCCCGCACGCGGTACGTGGTGGTGGCCCTCGTCGACATGCGCTCGCCCGCCGACGCCGGCCGCCTGGACGGCCTCGCCCGGGAGATAGGCGCCCGCGTCGACCTGGTGACCACCGCCTCCGGCACGGTCCGGCTGCCGCCCGGGGTGCTGGAGAAGGGGCAGGAACTGGTCGCCCGGCACGAGGCGGCGGCCACGGAAGCGGCCCCCCAGGCGTCGGCGGCGGCGCCCGGCGAGGCGCCGCCCGGCTCCGCCGTCCGCGTCGACCTGCGCTGGCCCCACGACGTGCCCGACGGCGGACGGCACGGGTTCACCGCCGCGGACCGCAACCGGCTGGAGGGCGCCCTGCCCGGCATGGCGGCGCGGATCGCCCGGGCCCTGCCCGCAGGGGCCCGGCGCGTGCTCGTCCTCGGCTTCGAGGAACTCATGTACGCCCCCCTGCGCCTGGCCCACGCGCTGGAGCGGACCGTCGGCGACGGCGTCGAGGTGCGCTACTCCACCACCACCCGCTCACCCGTCCTCGCCGTCGACGACCCCGGCTACGCCATCCGCACCCGCCTGGTCTTCCCCGCGCACGACGACCCGGACGACGGCCCCGGCGAGCGCTACGCCTACAACGTCGCGGGCGCCGGCTTCGACGCCGTGGTCGCCGTCGTCGACTCGGTCGCCGACACCCCCGCGCTGCACGCCCCGGACGGACTGGCCGCCCGGCTCGCCGCCCACGTCCCCCACGTCCTGCTCGCGGTCGTCCCCTCGTACGTCCCGCGGGCCCCGCACGCCCCCGAAAGGCCCTCCATGCTGCCCGAGCCGCTGCGCGGCCCCGCCTTCTCCTCGTACGCGCCCGACGAGGTCGGCTGGCTCCTCCAGGACCTCTCCGACGTGACCCTGGAGGCGCCGACCGAGGAGCGCGAGGAGGCCATCCAGCGCGGCGGTGCCCACTACGCCGAGTCGCTGCCCGTGGAGTACCAGCCCAGCGAGCAGTACCAGGAGCTGTTCCACGCGGCGCTGGAGGCGTCCGCCGCGCGGCTGGCGCGCGCCGTCGGCGCCGTCACCGAGGTCGTGCTCGCGGAGCGCTCGCCCCGCCCCGTCCTGGTCTCCCTCGCCCGGGCGGGCACCCCGGTCGGCGTCCTGATGCGCCGCTGGGCGCGGTTCCGGCACGGTCTCGACCTCCCGCACTACGCGGTGTCGATCGTCCGGGGCCGGGGCATCGACGCCAACGCCCTGCGCTGGCTGGCCGCCCACCACGACCCCGCCGACGTCGTCTTCGTCGACGGCTGGACCGGCAAGGGCGCCATCACCCGCGAACTCGCCGCCGCCCTGCGCGACTTCGAGGTCTCCGACGGGATCACCGGCTTCGACCCGGAGATCGCCGTACTGGCCGACCCCGGCTCCTGCGTGCGCACCTACGGCACCCGTGACGACTTCCTCATCCCCTCCGCGTGCCTCAACTCCACCGTCTCCGGCCTGATATCGCGCACCGTGCTCCGCGCCGACCTGGTCGGCCCGCACGACTTCCACGGCGCCAAGTTCTACCGCGAGCTGGCCGCCGCCGACCTGTCCCCGGCCTTCCTCGACGCCGTCTCCGCCCGCTTCCCGGACGTCACGGAGACGGTCGACGCCCAGGCCAAGGACCTCCTCTCCGCCGACCGCACCCCCACCTGGGAGGGCTGGGCAGCCGTGGAGCGCATCAGCGAGGAGTACGGCATCCACGACGTGAACCTCGTCAAGCCCGGCGTCGGCGAGACCACCCGGGTGATGCTGCGCCGCGTGCCGTGGAAGGTGCTGGCCCGCTCCGGCGCCGGCGCCGACCTGGACCACGTCCGCCTGCTGGCAGAGCAGCGGGGCGTGCCCGTGGAGGAGGTCGCCGACCTGCCGTACACCTGCGTCGGGCTGATCCACCCCCGGTACACGCGGGGCGCCACCGGCGCCGACGGCAAGGCGGTGACGCGCTGATGCCGGTGCTCGTCGCCAGCGACCTCGACCGCACGCTCATCTACTCCGCCGCCGCGCTCGGCCTGACCGTGCCCGACGCGCAGGCGCCGCGGCTGCTGTGCGTGGAGGTCTACGAGGGCAGGCCCCTGTCCTACCTGACGGAGACGGCCGCCCGCCTGCTCGCCGAACTCGGCGACACGGCGGTCTTCGTGCCGGTCACCACCCGCACCCGCGAGCAGTACCGGCGCATCAACCTCCCCGGCCCCGCGCCCGCGTACGCCATCTGCGCCAACGGTGGCCACCTGCTCGTGGACGGCGTCTCCGACCCCGCCTGGCACGCCCGGGTGACCGCCCGGCTGGCCGACGAATGCGCCTCGCTGGCCGAGGTCCGCGACCACCTGGCGAAGACGGCCGACCCGCTGTGGGTGCGCAAGCACCGGGTCGCCGAGGACCTCTTCGCCTACCTGGTGGTCGAACGCGACCTGCTGCCCCCGGACTGGGTGAAGGAACTCGCCGTGTGGGCCGAGAACCGCGGCTGGACCGTCTCCCTCCAGGGCCGCAAGATCTACGCCGTGCCCAAGCCGCTCACCAAGAGCGCCGCCGTGCGCGAGGTCGCCCGCCGCACCGGTGCCGAACTCACCCTCGCCGCGGGCGACTCGCTCCTCGACGCCGACCTGCTGCTCGCCGCCGACCGCGGCTGGCGCCCGGGCCACGGCGAACTGGCCGACTCCGGGTGGACGGCCCCGGCGGTCAGCGCCTTGCCCGAGCGCGGCGTGGCGGCCGGGGAGCGGATCCTCCGGGAGTTCCTGCGCGCGGCGCGCCCGGCTCGGTGAGCCCGTCCTCCGGGTCCCCGTCGCGTCCCCGGCCGCCGCGCCTGCGGTGACCGGCGCCCGGCCGCAGCAGGCGCAGGACGGCGAAGACCAGCAGCGCCAGGGCGGCCCCGGCGAGGATCACCTTCGAGTACGCCGAGGCGATGCCGGAGACCTCGGACCAGTTGTCGCCCAGCGCGTAGCCGGCCAGCACGAACACCGTGTTCCAGATCGCGCTGCCCAGGGTCGTCAGGGCCAGGAAGACGGGCAGCCGCATCCGCTCGACACCCGCGGGCACGGAGATCAGGCTGCGGAAGACGGGGATCATCCGGCCGAAGAAGACGGCCTTCGTCCCGTGCCTGAGGAACCAGGCCTCCGTCTTCTCGATGTCGGACACCTTCACCAGCGGCAGCCTGCCCGCCAGCGCCACCGTCCGGTCCCGCCCCAGCAGCGCGCCGATGCCGTACAGGGCGAGCGCGCCGATCACCGAACCCGCGGTCGTCCACAGCAGGACGGCGATCAGGTTCATCCGGCCGGAACTCGCGGCGAACCCGGCGAGCGGCAGGATCACCTCGCTCGGCAGCGGAGGGAAGAGGTTCTCCAGGGCGATGGCGAGACCGGCTCCCGGCGCTCCGAGGGCGTCCATGAGGTCGTTGATCCACTGCGGGGCCGCGCCGCTGTCCGCGGCCGGCTGCGCTGCGATGGCTGTCATGACGCCACGCTAGAAAGACGCGGCTGAAGGGAGCCTGAGGAAAGGGCACCGGGCGGCCGCGTCCACCGGGAGCGCGGCCCCGCCGGGATCAGCCGCAGCAGCCCCCGCCGCAGCAGCCGCCTCCGCCGCCGCCCGACGAGGGCGCGGGCGCGGAGGACGAGCCGCCGACCGCGACCGTCGACAGCAGCTTCACCGTGTCCTCGTGACCCGCCGGGCAGGCGGCGGGAGCCGAGGACTCGGCCATGGGACGGCTCAGTTCGAAGGTGTCGCCGCAGCTCCGGCAGCGGTACTCGTAGCGAGGCATGCGCACAGGTTAACCGGCACGGCCCGCCGGCGGACCCCGGTCGGGCGAGGCGGTCAGTGACCGGCCCCGCGCTCCTCGCGGATCAGGGCGACGACCCGGGCCACCGCCTGCCGGACGGCCTCCGTCTCCGTCAGGAAGTGCCAGTAGTCGGGGTGGCGCCCCTCCAGCGTGCCGGTCGCCCGCTCCAGCCGCGCCACGGCCTCGTCCAGGGGGCGCGCGTGCCGCGGCTCCGGGGTGTTGCGCCCCGCCATGGCCAGGCGCTGGGCGTCGCGGACGGCGAAGCGGGTGCGCTCGATCTCCTGCTGCGGGTCCTTCTGCACGGCGTTCAGCCGGCTCAGCCGGTCGCCGGCGGCCGAGACGGCCTCGTCGGTCGAGTTCAGCAGCGCCCGTACCGTCGACAACAGGGCGGTCGCGTCGGGCCAGCGCTGTGCGTCGCGGGCGGCCTGCGCCTCGGACAGCTTGCGCTCGGCCTGCCGAACCGATTCGGCGGCCTGGTCCGGCACCTGCTGGAGGTCCTGCCAGCAGGCGGCGGTGAAACGGCGCCGCAGCTCGCTCAGGACCGGCTCGACCTGCCCGGTGCGGGTGGTCAGGGCCTGGGCGCGGGTGCGCAGGGAGACCAGGCGGTGGTCGATCTCGGCGGCGCGCTCGGGCAGCCGTTCCGCCTCGGCGCGGACCGCCTCGGCCTCCCGGGTGACCCGCGCGGCCCGGTCCAGGGTCTCGGGCACCCCGTGCTGTCCCGCGCCCTGGTTCAGCCGGGTCAGCTCCGGGCCGAGGGCGGCGAGCCGGGCGGCGAGGTCGTCCGCCTTCAGTCCGGACCCGCGCACGGTGTCCAGGGCGTTGGAGGCCGCGAGCAGGGCCTGCCGGGCACGCTCCACGGCGGGTGCCAGCCGGGCCAGCTGGGTCTCGGCCTTGCCGAGGAGGGGACCGAGGCCCTCGGCGAAGCGGTCGAGGTCCTGCTTGACCCGGCCCAGCTCGGTCCTGGCGGCGGTCAGTTCGGCGCGGGCGCGGGAGGCGGCGGAGGCCTCCAGGTCGTCCCGGTCCAGGTCGTGGGCGTCGACCGCGCTGATGTACTGGTGGCTGACCTCGTCGATGCGCCGGCCCAGGGCCTCGAAGTCGGAGACGGCGCGCCGGGCCGCGGGGGAGGAGTCGACGGCCGCGATCGTCTCTATCGAGATCCGCAGGTCCCGCTGGGCGGTGTCCAGCTCGTAGAAGGCGGCGGCCGCGTCGTCCTTCGCGGCCTGCGCCTCGGCCCGCTGGCTCTCGGCCCGCCCGCCGAACCAGCGGCGCGTGCCGCCCCCGGCGAACGCGGCGGGCAGGGCCAGCGCGGCGAGCAGCGGCAGGCCCAGCAGCGTGATCGCGTCACGGGCCGCGCCGGTCGCCCGGCGGCGGGAGCTGCGCGGCGCGCGCCGGGCGCGCACCGCCATCGGCGAGTACGGCTGCGATGGCGTCGCCGTCACATCACTCTCCCGTGTCGTCCGTCCTGCCCGGGTTCATTCTCCCACCCGTTGAGGACGAACACACGGGCCGGTCAGTTCGCCGTCCGGACCGTGATCCTGCCGTCACCGGACCGGGCGTCGACCACGTGAGCGCTGGCGCCGTCCGTGGGCACGGACACGTCGACCGAGCCGTCCCCGGTGTGCGTCGTCACCCGGTACGTCGCCCGGGGCAGCGAGATCGTCACCGAACCGTCGCCCGTACGGGACTCCACCCGGTCCGGTACGGCACCGAGCCGCAGCCGGACCGAACCGTCACCGGTCTGCGCGCTCACCCGGCGGGAGGAGACCTCGGCCTGCACGGACCCGTCGTCGGTGCGCAGTTCCAGCGGCCCGGTCGAATCGCTGACGTGCACGGAGCCGTCGCCGGTACGGATGTTCAACGCGTCCTTGAACCCGCTCGCCCGCACGCTGCCGTCCCCGTCCTTCACCTTGACGGCGACGCCGCGCGGCACCTCGACGCGGTGCCTGGCCGCGCAGTCGGCGATGACCCCGGAGCAGTGCATCCGCAGCACCAGCCGGTCGCCGTCCATCTTCCAGGTCGCCTTCGGGTCCGAACCGACGGCCACCGAACCGGAGAACCACCGGGTGACCTGGATCTTCCCGGACTCCTGGTCGTCCGAGGCGACCAGTTCCAGGGCGGAGTCGTCGGAGTCGACGGTGAGCGTGCGGCCCGGCAGGTCGAACGACCGGTGCTCGGGGTCCTTGTCGTCCGAGGCGGAGGCGCAGGCGCTCAGGCCCGCGACGAGGACGGCGACGGCGCCGGCGGCGGCGAGCGCGCGGACGGGAACGGTACGGGCGGTCATGACGGTCTCCCCCTGGAACGGACGACGAGGTGCCGCACCCTGGGCCGTTCCGCGGTGGCGGCGACCTTCCGGGGAGGCTCTGGCGACCCTACGGAGCACGGGCCCCCGGCCGGGATCCGGGCCGCTACCGGATCCCTGGTGGGGTTAACCCCCGGCCCGTACGCCCGGGAACGGCGCGAACGTGTTTGCCGGGCAGCGCCCCGGGCCATGTAGGCTGTCGACTCGTCCTGGGTGCGTAGCTCAGGGGTAGAGCGCCTGCCTTACAAGCAGGATGTCGGCGGTTCGAAACCGTCCGCGCCCACCAGGACCGGCGCCGTCGCCGGTGCGAAGGCCCCCGGAGTCCTTCCGGGGGCCTTACGCGTGCGGTCGTACCCGCGCTCCCTAGGATGAGGTCCGTGACGAGCCCCGAGCAGCACCTCCGGCGACCGCCCGCGCGGTGGTGGCAGGCCGTGTGCGTGCTCGGACTGCTCGCCGGGCTCCTCGGCATGCACGGCCTGGCACCCGGCGGCGGCCTCACGGACCACACCGCCGGGCACCCGCCGCACACGTCGTCGTCTGCGGCGACGACGGCCGCCGCCGGCACCGGTACGCACACGTCCCCCGCGAGCGGGACGCACGCGGGGTGCCCGCCGGGCGACGGCTCCTGCGGCGGCGGACACCTCCGGCACGCCGACGCGGTGTGCGCCTCCGGCGCGGTGAGCGACGGACCGGTGCTGCCCGCGCCCGTCCCCGACCCGGTCCCGGTCGTCGGGTGCGAGGGGACCGTACGCGCGTACGCGCCCGACGCGCCGGACGGAGCGCGGGCACCGCCCACCCTCGCCGAACTCCAGCTCCTGCGGATATAGACACCGCCCCCGCACCCGCGCCGCCCGAGCGCGGCGTGGTGCACCGGCATGTCGATCCCCCCTTCCCAGAGCAGGAGTTCACCCATGAACAGCATCCGTACCCGCACGCGCCGCACCGTCCTGGTGGCGGCCACGGCCACCGCCGCGTTCGTCCTCGCCGCCTGCGGAGGCGACGGCGACGGCGGCACCGGCGGCGGTCACGACGGCAGCCCGCACGGCTCCGCGTCCGCGCCCGCCGAGGCCGGCGGCGGCGCCGGGAGCGAGACCGGCGAGAACGCGCACAACGCCCAGGACGTCGCCTTCGCGCAGGGCATGATCCCGCACCACCGGCAGGCGCTCGACATGGCACGGCTGGCCGCTGACCGGTCGGCGTCGCCCGCGGTCAAGGACCTCGCCGCGCGCATCGAGAAGGCCCAGGACCCGGAGATCACGACCATGACCGGCTGGCTGACGGCCTGGGGCGAGGAGGTGCCGGAGGCGATGAGCGGCACGGACCACTCGGGGCACGCGGGCATGCCCGGGATGATGGACGGCGCGGACATGGCGAAGCTGGAGCGGGCCTCGGGCCGGGCGTTCGACACGATGTTCCTGACCATGATGGTCGAGCACCACGAGGGCGCCGTCGAGATGGCCGGGACCGAGAAGGCGAAGGGCCGCTACGCCCCGGCCAAGGCCCTCGCCGAGGACGTCGTCACCGCACAGAACGCCGAGATCACCGAGATGAACAAGCTCCTCGGCAAGGACTGAGCCTCCGCTTCCGGCCGTCCGTCCTCCCTTGCCTTCCGGCCCTGCCCGGGCGGCGCTCCTCAGGCGTCCCCGGGCGGGGCCTGGGGAGGCGGGCCCTCGTGGGCGTGCTTCAGCTCCGACCGGGCCCGCACCCGGTCGGGGCCGGTTGTCTGCGACCAGTAGCGGTGGGTGCTGACGAAGACGGCCAGCTCGCGCTCGCGCTGCCGGAGCTTCTCCACCTCGGCCTGCTCGTCCGCCGACCAGCCGGGCGAGGCGGGGCGCTCGACCTTGCGCCAGCCGTTGTCGTCGCTGAACCCGTCGACCGGTTCGACGGACCACGGAAGTCTCTTCAGCAGGGCCGACAGCTCGGCCCGGACCTGATGCAGTTCCTCCTGACCGGCGAGGAGGTCACTGGGAAAATCATAGGTCGTAGCCACACCTCAATGATACGCCTGTTCGATTTTGGGACGCGCGTTCCCTTCCGCGGTTCACGCGAACGGGTGGCTCCCCGGCCCGGCCCGGCTGTCAGACCCCTGCCCTACGGTGAACACATGGACGGCGTGAGCGAGCGGACCGGAGCCGGCGGGGAGCGGGTGCGTCTGGCCCCCTGGGCGGAGGAGGACCTGTGGCTGCTGCGCAGGCTCAACAGCCCGGAGATGACCGCCCACCTGGGCGGCCCCGAGAGCGAGGACCGGCTCCTGGCCCGGCACGTCGAGCCGGCGACGGGGCGGATGTACCGGGTGGTCCTGGCGGACGGCGGCGAGACCGTCGGCTCCGTCGGGTACTGGCAGCGGACCTGGCAGGGCGCCGAGGTCTGGGAGACCGGGTGGGGTGTGCTGCCGGAGTTCCAGGGGCGCGGGCTGGCCGTGCGGGCTGCCCGCGCCGTACGGGAGGCGGCTCGCCCGGCCGGGGCGGGCCGGTATCTGCACGCCTTTCCGGGCGTCGGCCACGCCGCCTCGAACGCGGTCTGCCGGAAGGCCGGGTTCACGCTGTTCGGCCAGGTCGACTTCGAGTATCCGAAGGGCCACTGGATCAGGTCGAACGACTGGCGCGTCGGCCTGGAGAGGGAGGACTGACGTCATGTGCCGCAGTATCAAGACCCTGCGTCCGCCCGTGCTGGCCGAGGAGGCCACCGAGGACGAGATCAGGGCCGCCGCCCTTCAGTACGTCCGCAAGGTCTCCGGCTTCCGGGCGCCCGCCGCGCACAACCGGGAGGTCTTCGAACGGGCCGTCGAGGCCGTCGCCGACGCCACCGCCGAGCTGCTGGACGGCCTGGAGATACGGGGAGGCGCGGGCGCGCGACGCGCCTCCTGACCCCGTTCGCCGGGGCCGCGCGCGGTCCGGTCCGCTACGACGCCTCGCTCGCCCGGGGCTGGCGGCGCATCAGGTATGCCGCGCCCGCCCCCGCGCCGAAGAGCGCCGCCAGTGACACCCCCGCCGCCAGCCAGCTCGCGCCCAGCCACTGGCCGCCGAAGTAGCCGAGGGCGACGCTGTAGGCGGCCCAGGCCAGCCCGGCGAGGGCGGACCAGGGGAGGAACTCGCGGACCCGGCGGTGGGCCGCCCCGGCGACGAGGGAGACGACCGAGCGGCCGGCCGGGGCGAAGCGGGCCAGGACGACGAGGGCGCCGCCACCGCGGGCCAGCGCATCGCCAAGACGTTCCTGCGCGCTGGTCAGCCGCCGGGAACGGGCGATGGCGCGGTCCAGGCGCGCCCCGCCGCGCCAGGCGAGTCGGTAGACGGCCAGGTCTCCGGCGACGGATGCGGCAGCGGCGCAGAGCGTCAGGACGAGGATGTCGGGGACGTCCTGCGGGACCCGTCCGGCGGCCGCGGCTCCCGAACCGGCGGCCGCCGCCGTAGCCGCCGTGATCACCAGGACGCCGCTCGGCAGCACCGGCAGGAAGATGTCGAGGAGCACCGAGACGGCCACCAGCACGTAAATCCATGGGCTGCTGACCAGCGACCCGATGCTTCCCAGCAGACTCTCGACCACCACTACTCCCGATAGCTCCCCCGCGGGCCGGGCCATGCCGCGAGACGCGGGGACGGCAGGAGCGGCCAATGACAGCCATACAGCGTACGCCCGGGGTGTGACAGAGGGTTCACAGGGGGCTTGTGCGTTCGGTGCGGGACGTTCACAACGGCGTCACCCGCGCCGTACCCCGCCTGCCCGCCTGCCCGCCTGCTTGCCTGTCCGCCGTGCCGTCCCGCCCCTCGGGCCGTCCGTCCTCACGTGCGACAGCGGTGCCCCCGCGCAGGAGGCACCGCCGACGCGGAGCGGCCGGGGTCAGGCCGCGACCGGTGTCTGCCGTTCCGGGGCGGGCTGCTCCCGCTCGGCGGAGCGCCGGGCGAGGAGGCGGTCCACGCCGAACGCGCCGGAACCGGTGAAGGCGAGCAGCAGGAAGGCCCAGCAGAACATGGCGGGAGCCTCACCGCCGTTCTCCAGCGGCCACAGGGCGCCCGGCTGGTGCACCTTGAAGTAGGCGTAGGCCATGGAGCCGGAGCAGATGACCGCGGCCGGGCGGGTGCCCAGGCCCAGCAGGACCAGGCCGCCGCCGACCAGTTGGATCACGGCCGCGTACCAGCCCGGCCAGGTGCCCGCCTCGATGGTGCCGCCCGACCCCGCCGCGCCGCCGAGGACGCCGAAGAGGGAGGCGGCGCCGTGGCAGGCGAAGAGCAGGCTGACGACTATGCGGAACAGGCCGAGGACGTAGGGCTGGGCACCGGCGCTGTCGAGGCGTCCTGGCAGGTTGAGGCGTCCGGGCATGGGGGGTTGCTCCTTCGGTCGACCGGCCGGGGCGTGGCCGATGGGGGACGGAACCGAGTGGGCTGCCCACGTTAGGTGTGCCTAATGAGTACTTGCAAGTTCAACATTTAGCCATAACCTGACGTGCGGTCACTGGCGCGTCACTGGCGCCGGACCAGGTGGGAGCGCTCCCACGATCACGGCGAGGTTCGCCGATGTGACTCAATTCATACCCGTCCGCCGGGCCCGGCACCCCCCTCCGGCCATGCCCGTTCCCGGTCCGCGCCGCGCCGCCCCCGGCGGTAGGGGCGCCGAGGGCGGGATCGGGGGTCCGGCGGGGGGCGGTGGGGGGAGTCCGGTGGGGAAGGCTCTGCGCGTGGAGTGCGGGGCGGGTGTCAGCAGTTGGCGAGGTAGCCCTGCAGGGCGGACTTCTCCGCGGAGTCGACCGAGAGGTCGTAGTAGTACTTCACCTGCACCCAGGCGCGCACGTAGGTGCAGCGGTAGGCGGTCCGCGAGGGCATCCAGGTCGCCGGGTCCTGGTCGCCCTTGGACTGGTTGACGTTGTCGGTGACCGCGAGGAGCTGCGGCCGGGTCAGGTCGTTGGCGAAGGCCTGCCGCCGCGCGGTGGTCCAGGAGCCGGCGCCCGAGTCCCATGCCTCGGCGAGCGGCACGAGGTGGTCGATGTCGAGGTCGGAGGCGGCGGACCAGGTCGCGCCGTCGTAGGGGGAGTACCAACTGCCGCTGGTGGCGGCGCAGGAGGAGTCGGTGACGACGTTCGTGCCGTCGCGCTTGAGGACCGTCTCACGGGTGTTGCAGGTGCCGGACTGGGTGATCCAGTGCGGGAAGAGGTCGCGGTCGTAGCCGGTGCGGTTCTCGGCGGCCACCGTGAGCGAGGCCAGGTAGGTGCGGGCGGTGGCGGCGCTGACCGGCGTGGGGAGGGCGGCGGAGGCGGCGGGGCCGTTGAGGAGGCCGGCGGAGGCTATGAGTCCGGTGAACGCGGCGAGGAAACCGAGCCGTCGACGCGCGTAGAACTTCGGCATGCGAACTCCCTTGGGGTGTGGGGGTGTTGGGGCGCGGGCAGGGGAATGCTCGCGACGCCGCATGACGCGCAGGTGTGCGGTCGGTAAGAAGTTAATGACGTGTGCATGGCACGTCTAGGTGTGCGACAGGACTCGTGACGGAACGCGCGGGCGGCGGGTGCGAGGGGACCTTCGGCCTTCGGGGGCGGGCGCGGGTTCGCGTACTATGGACGGCGCAGAAGGGGAGTAGCTCTTCGCCGGACCGTCGACATACTGCTCAGCCAGCCTGAGCCGGCGCCCGGAGGCAGGCCTCGTGCGCGAGGCCGGCCAGCGAGACCTTCGGCAAGCAGTGCGCGCCCGTGCCGTACGGCAGGGTGGACCGTGTGCTGCCGTGCCGAGGTGTCGCGCGTCGCGGAGACGGTGGAATCCGCGCAACCAGCACTCTCGGCGGGGCGGCCCCGACCGATTGAGGAACCTTGATCAGCCTGACCGTGACGGCACTCGTCTTCGGTGTCGTCTTCCTCGCCGAACTGCCGGACAAGACCGCGCTCGCCGGCCTCGTCCTCGGCACCCGCTACCGCGCCTCGTACGTCTTCGCGGGCGTGGCCGCCGCCTTCCTGCTGCACGTCGTGCTCGCGGTCGCGGCCGGAAGCGTGCTGACCCTGCTGCCCCAGCAGCTCGTGCACGCGATCACCGGTGTGCTCTTCCTGGGCGGCGCCGCCGTGCTGCTGATGAAGAAGGACGAGGAGGACGAGGAGATCCGCAAGCCGCGGGACCAGTCCTTCTGGAAGGTCGCCGGGGCCGGGTTCATGCTCATCCTGGTCGCCGAGTTCGGTGACCTGACGCAGATCATGACGGCCAACCTCGCCGCCCGCTACGACGACCCGCTCTCCGTCGGCCTCGGCGCGGTGCTCGCGCTGTGGGCGGTGGCCGGGCTCGGCATCGTCGGCGGAAAGGCCCTGATGAAGCGGGTGCCGCTGGGGCTGATCACGAAGATCGCGGCCGTGCTCATGCTGGGCCTCGGCGTGTGGAGCCTGTGGGAGGCGATCGCCGGCTGAGCCGTCGGCGCCGGGGCCCGCCCGCCGCGGTGACGGGGGCCGGTGGCGCGAATCCCGGTCTTTTTGTACCGTGGATGAACAAAGTGGCTCCCGCCCGTTCTCCCTGACCGGCGGGCGGGGCCGCCTTGTTTCCTCCCCGCGCCTTGGAGTCTGCCGATGACGGCCACCCCCGCCACCGTTCTGCCCGCCCGTGCCCTGCTGCTCGACATGGACGGCACCCTCGTCAACTCGGACGCCGCCGTCGAGCGCGTCTGGCGGCGCTGGGCCGACCGGCACGGGCTGGACGGCGACGAGGTCATGAAGGTCGTCCACGGGCGGCAGGGCTATGCCTCGATGGCCCTGCTGCTGCCCGACCGGCCCATGGAACAGAACCACGCCGACAACGCGCGCATGCTCGCCGAGGAGACCGCCGACACCGAGGGCGTCGTCGCGATCCCCGGTGCGCCGGAGTTCCTCGCCTCGCTGCGTGGCCTGCCGCACGCCCTGGTGACCTCGGCGGACGTGGCCCTGTCCACCGCGCGCATGGCCGCCGCCGGGCTCGCCCAGCCGGACGTCCGGGTCACCGCCGAGTCGGTCGGCGCCAGCAAGCCCGACCCGGAGGGCTTCCTCAAGGGTGCCGCCGAACTGGGCATCGATCCCGCCGACTGCATCGCCTTCGAGGACTCCGGCGCCGGCATCACCGCGGCGCGCGCCGCCGGCATGCGGGTCGTCGGGGTCGGACCGCGCGCCGGGCTCCACGGGCCGGACGTGGTCGTGGAGGACCTGACGCGCGTGCGGGTCGAGGCCGCGGCGGACGGGTCGCTGCGGCTGCACATCGGCTGACGGCCGCGCCCCCTGCGCCCCGGCCGCCGCCGCGGTGCGGCGGTGTGACGCGCACGGGACCGTTTCGGCGCGGGTCGGGCGCGGGTGGTCGCCGTGGTCGTGTCCGGGCTGTCGTGTGCCGGGTGGTGGTGCCGACGGCTGCGGTCGCCGGGTGGTGGTGCCGGCGGCTGCGGTCGCCGGGCGGTGGTGTCGGCGGCTGCGGTCGTCGGGGTGTCCGGCTTCGGGCCGGTGACTGTCGTCTCCGCGACCGCGGTTACGCGCCGCTGCGGTGTGGGGTGCTGTGGCGCCCGCGGGCCGTCGTGTCCGAGGCGGTGGTGCCCTCGGCTGTTGTTTCCGGGGTTCCGCTCCTCGGGGTTCCCGCCCGAGGTGCCGACGCCCTGCCGCTGTCGCCCGAGTGGTCGGCGCCGTACGGTGCTGCGCCGCGTCGGACCGGCTACCGCTCCCCGCGCTCCGACTCCAGTCTGCGGCGGGTGTCGGGGCCGTAGACGCCGACTCCGTCGGTGTAGATGCCGCGGTACCACTGGTACTGGCGGACCGCGTCCTCGACCTGGCGGTCGAAGTTGCCGTTGAGGGCGCCCCAGTACATCTTCATCCCGGTCAGGCGCTGCTGGAGTTCCACGACCTCCGGGCCCCGGTCGCCGCGCTGCAGCGTGGGGCCGTCGCCGGGGTCGGCGTCGTCCTCGGGCTCCGACGGGGCGTCGACGGCCGGCGCGGTCGTGCTCCGCGTCGGCTCCGCGGACCGGGACGGTGTGGGCGAGGCGCTCGACGCCGACGGGGACGGCGAGGCGGAGGCGCTCGGGCTCGCCGACGCGGAGGCGGACGCGGAAGGAGAGGGGGACGCGGAGGCGGTCGGCGGGGCCGCGGACGCGCTCGGTCCGGTACTCGGCGATGCCTCGCCGGTCGACGGGTCCGGCACGCTCACCCGCACCTCGTCCGGCAGGGCGTCGTCCCGGGACGGGGCGTCGTACGAGAAGAGCCCGCCGGCGTATGCCGCCGCGCCGGCCATGACGACGACCGCCCCGGCGGCACTCAGCAGTACACCCCTGCGACGCCTGCGCGGGGGCCGTTCCCCGTCGCCCGCGTCCTCCGTGCCCGGGTTCGCCCGCGGGAGGGGCGCGGTGGCGGAGGCGTCGAACAGGCGCAGGTCGTGCGCGCTGGGCGCGCCGGCGGACGGGGCGAGGGGCGTCGGCAGCGGTGAAGTCGCCTGCGCGTCCCCATCGGTCCCACCGGCACCCGTACCCGCACCCGCGCCCACACCGATGCCCGTACGCGTACCGGCACCTGTACCGGCCCCTGCACCTGTACCGGCCCCTGCACCTGTACCGCTACCCGCACCCGCACCGGCATCCGGACCCGCACCTGCCTCGACCGTGCGCAGTGTCATCGTGGCGTCCGGGTCGGGCGGGGGCGCGGCCGGGCGCTCGCCGGATGCGTCGGGCGGCGGGGCCGAGGGGTCCGCGGCGCCGTCCAGCTCCACGTACGGCCGTATGCGCAGCGGGTCGAAGTCCTCCGCGGCCGCCGCCTGGGCCGTGCGCGCGTCGCGCAGGGCGTCGGCGGCCCTGGTGCCGCAGGCGCAGGACGGCGTGTTGTCGGCCGCCCTGGGCGTGCCGCACTGCGGGCACGAGGTCCTCGCGGGCTGCTCCCGCGGCGGTTCCTTCTCCTGCTTCACGTGTTCGTCCCTCCCCTCGCGACTCCCCTCGCGAACTCCAGAGATTATGCAGATCTTCTCCACACTTCCGCACACAAGCCCCCGGAGTACCGGTGGAACTGCGGCTTCCGGAGGACTGAAACGGCCATAACCGGTCACACCGAACAGGATGGGCGGTGCACGTCGGCATCCGTGAGAGTCACGACATCCGTGGAGGTCCACATGGCCGGAGAGGTGCGCGAGGCGGCGGCGACGGATCCCGGGTCGCGGCCCGGGGCGCAGGGGGAGCGGGAGCAGGTCTCCAGCAGCGTGCTCGTCTCCATCGGAGCCCTGCTGCTCGGCATGCTGCTCGCCGCGCTCGACCAGACCATCGTCTCGACGGCGCTGCCGACCATCGTCAGCGACCTGGGCGGGCTGGAGCACCTGTCCTGGGTGGTCACCGCCTATCTGCTGGCGGCGACCGCCGCGACCCCGCTGTGGGGCAAACTCGGCGACCAGTACGGACGCAAGAAGCTGTTCCAGCTCGCGATCGGGATCTTCCTGGTCGGTTCCGCGCTGTGCGGCATCGCGCAGGGCATGTCCGAGCTGATCGTCTTCCGCGCCCTCCAGGGGCTCGGCGGCGGCGGGCTGATGGTGCTGTCGATGGCGATCGTCGGCGACCTGGTCCCGCCCCGTGAACGCGGCCGCTACCAGGGGCTGTTCGGCGCGGTCTTCGGCGCCACCAGCGTGCTCGGGCCGCTGCTCGGCGGGATCTTCACCGAGCACCTGAGCTGGCGCTGGGTCTTCTACATCAACCTGCCCATCGGCGTCGTCGCCCTCGCCGTGATCGCGGGGGTCCTGCACATCCCGCGCCGCACCGCCCGGCACGTCATCGACTACCTCGGCACCCTCCTCATCGCCTCCCTCGCCACCTGCCTGGTCCTGGTGGCCTCGCTCGGCGGCACCACCTGGGCCTGGGGCTCCCCGCAGATCATCGGTCTCGCGGTGCTCGCGGTCGTCCTCGCCGTCCTCTTCGTGGCCGTGGAACGCCGGGCGGCCGAACCCGTCCTGCCGCTGAAGCTGTTCCGCATCCGCACCTTCACGCTCTCCGCCGTCATCAGCTTCGTCATCGGCTTCGCGATGTTCGGCGCGATGACGTACCTGCCGACGTTCTTGCAGGTCGTGCGCGGTGTCACCCCCACCATGTCCGGGGTGTACATGCTGCCGATGGTGTTCGGCCTGCTGCTGTCGTCGACCGTCTCCGGGCAGATCGTCAGCCGTACCGGCCGCTGGAAGGTGTTCCCCGTCGCGGGAACCGCCGTCACCACCCTCGGACTGCTCCTGCTGCACCGGCTCGACGAGCACAGTGCCACCGCCGAGGTGAGCGCCTACTTCTTCGTCTTCGGCCTGGGCCTCGGCCTGGTGATGCAGGTCCTCGTCCTCATCGTGCAGAACGCCGTCGCCTACGAGGACCTGGGCGTCGCCACCTCCGGCGCGACCTTCTTCCGGTCCATCGGCGCGTCGTTCGGCGTGGCCATCTTCGGCACGATCTTCGCGAGCCGCCTCGGCGACCAGCTCGCCGACGCCTTCCGGGGCGCCGCCCTGCCGCCCGGCGTCTCCGCGGACACCCTCAAGGCCGACCCGCGCGGCATCGGCGCCCTGCCGCCCGCGCTGCGCCCCGACGCGATCCACGCCTACGCCTCCTCCATCACCGACGTCTTCCTGTACGCCGCCCCCGTCGCGCTGCTCGCCTTCCTGCTGGCCTGGTTCCTCAAGGAGGACCGGCTGCGCGGCTCGGTCACGGCGCCGGACGCCGCCCAGACCCTCGCCGGCAACCCGGTGGAACGCTCCTCGCGCGACGAGGTGTGCCGCGCCCTGTCGGTCCTCGGCACCCGGGAGGGCCGCCGGGAGATCTACCGCCGGATCACCGAACGGGCGGGCTACGACCTGCTGCCCGCGTCGAGCTGGATGCTGCTGCGGGTCAGGAAGTACGGCCGCGTCGAGCCGGCCCAGCTCGCGGAGCGCAGCCCCGTCCCGCTGGCCACGGTCATGGCGGCCGCCCGGCAGGTGGAGGAACGGCACCTGGCCGTCCGCGAGGGTCCCGACCTGGTCCTCACCGGCCGGGGCCGCGAGGTCGCCGAACGGCTGGCGCAGGCGCGGCAGGACTCCCTCGCCGAGCTGCTCGGCGACTGGTGGGGCCCGGACCGCCCGACCGACCTGGTGCAGCTCGTGCGGGAGCTGACCGGCGAGCTGTGCGGCTCGGAACGGGAGTGCCCGCACGACCGGCACGCCACCCGCGAGGGGCGGGAGGGGCGCGAGGGCCGGGCGCCCGCGCGGGCCGGCTGAGCGCCCTCAGGAGCCGCCGTCGAGGCGCAGCGGCTTGGCGAACCAGTGTTCGGCGTACGGACGCTCGTTGTGCGCCTCGGTCTCGGTGTAGCCCAGACGCGCGTACAGGGTCCGGGCCTCGACGAGGTCGGCCCTGGTGTCCAGGACCATGCGCTCGGCCCCCAGCGCCCGCGCGGCGTCCTCGGCGGCCCGTACGAGCAGTGCGGCCCCGCCCCGGCCGCGCATCCCGGCGTGCAGGAAGACCCGGGTCAGCTCGGCGGTGGTGCCGTCCAGCAGCCGTACGCCCGAACTGCCGGCCGCTTCACCGGCGTAGCGCGCGACCAGCAGCCGTCCCCGGGGTGGCGCGAGGTCGGCCCCGGACTGCGCGGCGATCTCCCGCTCCAGCTCGGCGGGGTCGGTGGGGTGTCCCTCGTGGAGCTGGTACCAGCGGTCGCTCACCTCCGTGTAGTACGCGCGCCACAGGGCTGCGGCGACGGGGGAGTCGTACGGTTCCGGGCCGACGGTCCAGGTCATGGCGGGCATGGTCGGCGGGCCGGCCCGCGCGGGGCAAGCGGATTTTCCCACCGGTGCGCGGTGGGTGCACGCCGAGCGCCGTTTGAGCGCGGACTCGGGGGCAACACGATCCGCGAACCGGCCCGTTCGGAGGGCCGGCAGGCCGAGAACCCGGAAGGCACTCATGTCCACAGGCGTGATCATCGCTTTGATCGTGGTCGTGGCGGTCGTGCTCGTCGCCGCGGCCGTCCTTGCCCTGCGCGCGCGGGGCCCCCGGCACGGCGGCAGCCTGAAGCGGCGCTTCGGGCCCGAGTACGACCTGGCCGTGGCACGGCACGACGGCGACACCAAGGCCGCCGAGCGCGAGCTGGCCGAACGGGTGCGGCGGCACGGGTCGTTGCGCACCCGGCCCCTGGAGCCCGCCGAGCGCGAGCGCTTCGTGGCGCGCTGGACCGCGGCTCAGGAGCGTTTCGTCGACTCCCCGCGCGAGGCGGTCGCCGAGGCGGACCGGCTGCTCGCGGAACTCGCCGGTGCGCGGGGCTTCCCGGACGGCGGGCAGTACGAGGAGCAGCTCACGGCGCTGTCCGTGCACCACGCCCACCACGTCGAGGGCTACCGCCGCGTGCACCGCGCCACGCACGCGGGCGTGGACGGCGACGGTGCCGGTACGGAGGAGCTGCGCGCGTCCATGGTCGAGGCCCGTGCGCTGTTCGAGGCGCTGACGCGGCCGGGCCGCCACGACGGCGGCGGCGACGGGCGCCGCACCGGTACGGAGGGGGCACCGGCGGCGGCCGCCCGTCCGTCCTCCACGTGGTCCTTCGCCAAGCGCAGCCCGAAGGAGAGCTGACCCCATGTCCGAAGCAGCGACAGGCACCTCCGGCACCGGCCCCGACGCCGGCGGCACCGTCCACGGCACCGGCAGGGTCCGCACCGGCCACGACGCCGGCACCGACCCCGGCGAGGCCGTCCACCCCGACGACCGGGGCGGCCCCGGCGGTCCCGGCGCCAACACCGACGCCGGTACCGCGGCCGGGTCCGGCGCCCCTGCCGAGCCCGGCAGCCTCGCAGGCCCCGGTACGGCGGCCGACCCGGGCGCCCCTGCCACCCCCGGCACCCCCGCCGACCCGGGCGGTGCCCCCGCCGCCCCCGGCA